>NZ_FSRT01000001.1:1046514-1395352 GCF_900143015.1 Fibrobacter sp. UWB11
TTCGTGACTTCCCGCCACGATGTGCTTGGTCTCGATAGCTCTATTCTTTTGAACCCCCGCGTTTGGAAGGCTTCTGGCCACGTGGGTAACTTCTCTGACCCGCTCGTGGACTGCCTCGCTTGCCACGAACGTTTCCGCGCTGACCAGCTCCTCGAAGAAAAGCTTGGCGAAGGCTGCTGCGCTGGCAAGAATTTTGACGAAGTTCACCAGATGATGGTGGACAACAAGATCGAATGCCCGACTTGCGGCAAGACCGATTGGACAAAGCCGCGTGCTTTCAACCTCATGTTCCAGACTGAAATCGGCGTGATTGAAGGCGAAGGCAACAAGGTTTATCTCCGTCCGGAAACCGCTCAGGGTATCTTCGTGGATTTCCGCAACATTGTCGATAACGTCCGTCCGCGCATCCCGTTCGGTGTCGGTCAGATCGGTAAGTCTTTCCGTAACGAAATTACTCCGGGTAACTTCATCTTCCGTACTCGCGAATTCGAACAGATGGAACTCGAATACTTCTGCGAACCGGGTACTGAACTCGACTGGTACAACTTCTGGCGCAAGTACTGCTTCGAATGGCTCGTGAACGATCTCGGCGTGAAGCGTGAAAAGCTCCGCCTCCGCGAACATGCCAAGGAAGAACTTTCTCACTACAGTAACGGCACCACCGACGTCGAATACGAATTCCCGTTCGGCTGGGGCGAACTCTGGGGTATCGCTTCTCGTACGAACTACGACCTCACGCAGCACCAGAACGAATCCAAGGTCAAGCAGGAATACATCGACCCGGTCCAGAACAAGCGCTACATCCCGTACGTTGTCGAACCGTCTCTCGGTGTGGAACGTTTGCTCCTCGTGCTTCTCTGCAACGCTTACGAAGTCGAAAAGCTCGAAAACGACGAACGTACTGTGCTCCACTTCGATCCGAAGGTTGCTCCGGTCAAGGTTGCCGTGCTTCCGCTCGTGAAGAAGGGCAAGGTCAAGGAAAAGGCCGAAGAACTTTACCAGAAGCTCCTCAACCGTTGGAACGTCGAATACGACGAAACGCAGTCCATCGGTAAGCGCTACCGCCGTCAGGACGAACTCGGCACGCCGTTCTGCGTGACTGTTGACTTCGACACTGTTGGCGAGGGTGAATCCGATCCGGCAAAGCTCGGCTACGTGACTGTTCGCGAACGCGACTCCATGAAGCAGGAACTTGTCGCTATCGATAAGCTCGAAGCTTACCTCTTCGAAAAGCTCGGCTGTTAATCAGACGCCCCAAAAAGCTTAAAAAAGAATCCGTTCATTGCGGGTTCTTTTTTTTGTTCGAATTTTTAATGAAAATTATTTGCTGTGTAATGATTTGTTGTTGTCTATAATTTACAAGAAAAATAAAGCATGGTATTTAGATAAATATATATTGATTAAATGAATCAGGTACGACCATGAATAAGAAAATCTTGACTCTTGCATTATCTTCCTTTTTACTTGTCGCTTGTGGCGAATCTTCTAATGCAAGTGACTCGTTTAATGCAAATTCTGTTGAAGCAGGTAATTCTAGTTCTTCTGAAAAAAATTTAGTTCTTGATGATTCTGCACTTTTGGAGTGTGAAAGGTCTTTGCCAAGTTATTCTGATGATGAATTGCTCATATCTGATAAAAAGTTAAAAGATACAATTTGCTTTTATGAAGATTTTGCCGTTAAAGATACCATATGTTGTTTTGGTGAAGTAGGTACATATCTGTTGAAAGACGAAAATGGCGAATTTATAAATGTAAGTTCAGATTTTGGGGTTGCTTTCAAATATGATACGTTATTCGCTTCAATTGAGCCATCTACAGTTCATCGCTGCATGGCGACTGTCGGAAATGAACGTTATAGGGCTGTCAAAATAGGTTCACAGACTTGGTTTTCTGAAAATGCAAAAGGTAAGGGCCGTTGCTTAAATGATGACGACGAAAACTGCAAGTCGTTTGGTTCATTGATGTCTTATGATAAGGCACAAGAAGTTTGTTCTGGTGATTATCGTTTGCCTACAAGTGTTGATGTCGAAAAATTGATGCGTTCTGTAGGTGCCAAAGTTGAAATTTCATATACCAGGGATATATGTGGTGAAATTCCTGGTGAAATTCGTTATTATGAAGTACCGTTGTTTGTGAATAATCAAGATTCTTCAAAAAATGATAATATTTATAGTTTTTCTTTTCAAGTTGATAGTGGGGTATATGACAAAAATTTTGAAGGTAACTTGGCTTACTTGATGGATAAAGCTTGTTTCTTTTTACAATCTGACGAAAATGCAAATTTTCGAAACGCATTTTGTTATGATGTCAATGGAAAATATGCTGTTGTTACAAAAATGGGAAAAGAATCTGAACTTTATGTACGTTGCATCATGAAATAGTTTCTTTTTTGAATAATTTCTACTGAAATTTATTATTTTGTAATAGATGGAGGTGCGAAATTGTATTATTTGATGCTTTTGCTTGCGATTGTCTGCGAAACGGCGGGGACTACGCTTTTAAAATTCTCGGAACAGTTTACACGTATTGTGCCAACGGTTGCTTCGCTCGTTTGCTATATAGCTGCGCTCTATTTTTTGAGCGTGTGCTTAAAAGCTATTCCGATTGCGATCGCTTATGCGATTTGGTCTGCACTCGGGGTTGCATTTATTACTATAATCGGAATTGTAGCCTTTAAGCAGGTGCCTGATATTGGCGCTTATATTGGCTTGTTCCTGATTGTTTCGGGTGTAGTTGTGTTGAATCTGTTCTCTAAAATGGATGTGCATTGATGAAAAAATTGAAGTTGTTGGCTGTTGTTGGTGTGCTTGCAATTGTCGCTTGTACGGATGAAAATTCTTCTCAGGTATGGAACTCTGCGGAATCATCATCTAGCGTGTTTTCTTCATCAAGTGCGCTGAGCGCAGACACTGTTTGGCATCAGGCAAATCTCACGTGGTACACTTCTTGGCCGGAACCGGATAGTGAAGAATGCATTGAGTACAATGGCTGCACCTGGGCGGGTTACTTTGCTGGCGTTGAAGGTCAAATGACCGAAGAATGGGTGAGTCAGCACAACATCATTGCTGTTCATGAAAAGGATTGGGAGAAGTACAAGTTAAAAACGTTCCGGTTGCGAATGAACGGTTCGACGATTGACGCCGTTGTTTATGACATGTGCTCCGATAGCGATTGCGATGGCTGTTGCACCGAAAATGCCGGCGAAATAGGATTCCTCATCGACATTGAAAAATACACGCGTGAACGTTTTGATGGCAATGGCGATGGCGTTGTCGAATGGACTTGCCTCGATTGCGAATAAAATTTGAGAAGGATGATAAATGAGATTGGTTGGGCAGAAAATTTCTATTGCATTGCTCGCATTGTCTTTTGCGGGCTGCGCTGGTTCAAATCAAAATGGGACGCAGCAATCCCTGCATCGACAGCCGCTTGATGAATCTGTCGAAGTCTCTATTATACCGGCGTCTATAATTCCGATAATTCCTGAAAAGGCTGAACATGTGAATACGCTTCTGTTGTCTGGATCTGCATCCAGTAACGAGGAAGGCTTTAAAGCTGTGGCTAGAAAACAAGGTGCCAACTTTGTTTTTGTAAAAAAGACTGGCGAGTATTATGGCGCTACTGCGTCTGTAGTTGACTTGTACTATCTTCCGGAAGAGGCTCACAAATGAAACAATTGAGCCTTTTGATATTGTTATGGACGATAGTCGCATTTGCGGGAGCCTCGTCGAATAAAAATTTTGACGAATTTGAAAAAAGCCTGATGCTCAATGCCCCAGCCGAGAAGGAACAACCGGGTCTAAGCAAATTTGAACAGAGCCTGATTGCAGAATCTTCGGATATGGAGCCGATTTACAAGGTTCGTGATAATCTTCTCGAATCCTTGAAAGGCAAGGACTATCCCCAAGTCTTAAAACTTATGGATACGCTTTCGACGATGGAATCTCGTATGGTCATTCCATTGAGCTCTATTGAAAAGGAAGTGATTTATATTGAAATTCAAAAATATGATAAATTGCTTGATTATCTCGTTGAATTTTATCGAGGTGTTTATGATACGTCACGCTACGAACAAAATGTTGTGTTCGCGTCGCAAGATGGTCTAGAAATTTATCTGCAACAACGGATGCGTGAACGCACTGCGTTTAAAAATGAATTTTATTCACTGAATGAAGAAGTCTTAAAAAAGCTCCCGAAGCGCAAACGTGATAAACTCAAAATGTTGCTCTTGCTCCCTGAAGCGTACAAGAGCGAAAAGTATGGAACGATTGTTCTGCATTTGGCGGAATCGCTTATTGCAGATCCTTCGAATGATCCTGATGTTTCGTGGATAAAGAATTGCATTTATTTGCCTCTTTCAAGAATGGATCCTACGGAATTCATGTTGCAAAGGCGTAAAGAGCAAAAAGAGAATGTCATACAGGAAAAATTGTATTCTGGCGGATTCGGTGTGAATGCGCTCTTTATCTCATTGGGTGGTGCGTCTGGTTCCAAGAATTTCTATAACAAGGACCGTTTTGAAGCTGAAAATTTGCCTATCAACATTGAGCTGTATGCTCAAATTATGCGCTTTGCAATTTTAGGTGAACTTGTCAATAATGGAATGATGGGGAGCCATACTTATGAGTTTGGGCTTGGCTTTGTAGCGTATGACAGTCGTTATCTTAAAGTGCGTCCCTATCTTGCTTGGGGTAAGTCGTTCATGGAAATGCGTCCGAAAGATGACGAGTGGGTGGCTTATGGCAATGATTCTGGCCCGATGACTTTTACTGCGGCCGTGAACGTAGATTTTAAGTTCATTACGGCGTATCTCTTTTATGCCGATCGCGCGTTTGCAAGTTTTTCTCTTGTAGGCAAACTTGGCTTTTCGAATATTGAGTTTGATCATAAATATGTTAAGGGCGAAACGACTAGCTTTTTCTTCAATCTTGGACTTGGAATTTATTTGTGGTAAATTATGAAGTTGCGAATTCTTCTTCTTTTATTTTTGTTTAGTGTTGTTGCCTTCTCGCAGCCATCCAAGAAAGAGTTGTATGACCGTGCTCGAGATGTTCTTCGAAAGTCTTTGGAAAGTCGCGACTTGGAACGCGCCGGTGAAGCTTTGGACTACTTGAAAACGAATGTAGAGAATGGCGCTCCGCTTTCGGAAGTTGAAGAGTATTTGGTGAATCTCGAATTGGGTCGATTTGAGGATGCTCTTATTTTCTACGGTGAAATTCATCGGGATATCTTCGATAAAAATTATACGCGCCCTGTTGTAAGTCGTATTGAAACTGAAGATTTGTTAAATCGTTATTTGTTACGAACAAATCAAATGGAAAAACAAAATATCGATTCATTATGTGTTCGTATAGATGCTTCGGAAGAAAGGCTAGAGTACAAACTTTTGCACAAAACTCTTGTTTATTTGGATTTTGTTACCGCTCATTCTTCTACGACGCAGAACGGGAACGATATCGTTGTATTGAACTATAATGAGGAATTGTCTTCTATTGAGGAATTCCTAGCGTTAATGAAAAAATATATTGAGGAGTATCCTTATTCGGATCATGCTAAGTATTTGAAGGATTTGTTTGTTGAGCCTTACCAAAAATATTTGGATGAGCAAAAACAGTTTAAACAGGATCCTTGGGGACAAAAGTATTATACGGGTGGATTTGGATTTTATTTGTACACGGGCTTTGGTTTTATGACAGGCGAGGCGAGTGATTATCTAAAGTATGAAACAGATTCACCCATTATAATTGGCTTGGATTTTCGTGTAAAACGATTTGATTTGAGCTTGTTCTGGTCGTTTGGTTATATTACCGGATATAATTTTAATAAGTGCGATGTTGATTTGAGGCGGATGTCATCGCAGGGGGCTAATATTTTTGGACGTGAAGGCTCATGGGCGGTTGGCGCCAGTCTTGGATTTGTCGCTTACGATTCTAGATATTTGCGTGTAGAACCTTTTGCCGGTATATCTAGCTTGATGTATGATCACCTTGCAAGTACAACGCTTGTTCCAGAATTTATGTTGGGCAATAATGTCGATTTTCGCTTTTATGCAGCCCAGCCTTCTTCTGTAGGGAATATGTCTTACTCGTTCTTGTTGCGCTTTAGGTACATGTTGCATGTAGGCTCTGTTAAAGAACATTGCTGTAACAATGGCAAGGATTTTAGCGCAGTTAGGCATACTTTTGCATTTGGCATCGGTGCGGAACTTTGGTAAATTATGAAAATACGTTGTTTGTTTTTCGTAATGATGCTTGGATTTGCGGCAAGCCTTTGGGCTCAAGAATCGCAAATGGTTTCCAAGAAATCTTTATTCTTGCGTGCTCGCGAAGCGTTGCATAAATCCTTAAAAAATGAGGACTATGAACGCGCTGCGACCGCTTTTGATTACCTCAAAGAAAATGTCAGCGTAGGCGCTCCGCTGGAATTGTTTGAAGAATATTTAGTGAATATGGAACTCAAGCGTTTCGATGATGCAATCGCGATTTATACGGATGGCAGGCGCGCATTCATGGATTCTGCATACTCGAAGAAATTTGAGATGCGCTTTAGGGAAGACGATGGCTTGAATCTCTATTTGTATAGGCATCTTTCGCCGTTTGAAAAGCCTATAGCGGATTCGTTGATTGCTCGCGTAGATTCTTCAGACATCAAGCAGGAATCTAAAGATTTGTACAGGACCTTGCTCTATTCCGAAATTCTGTTGGGTTATAAAACATTGCGCTCTTATTCTTCAGATTCCGTGCGCTACATGTATTATATCAAGGATACGACTTGTGCCGAGGCATTTTTAATTGCGGCTCAAAATTTTGTTCAAGATTATCCTTCTTCAAAACATTCTTCTTATTTAAAGAACCAGATAATTCCGTTTGTTCAAAAGATAATGAATAAACATCGCTTGTATCGCAAGGATCCTTTTGCGCATAAATATTATACAGGTGGGAGTAATTTGTATGTGTACAAGTGGCTTGGTACTTTGAGTGGGGAAGGTACGGACTATTTGAATAGTAAAATGGGAACGTCGTTCATGATTGAATTGTCGCTACGTTCTTGGAGAATCAGTTTGAACGGCTACTATTCTTATGGCTTGATTACTTATTTAAAGCCAGAATTTAAAGGTACTTCTGATGGCGATAGCGAGGAAGATGTTACTTATGGCTTGAATTTGGGCTTTACCGCATTTGATTCTCGCTATATTCGCGTTGAACCGTTTTTAGGTTATTCGAGAACAAGTTTTGAGAGTGCGGTAAATGCTGAATCTTCGGATGAATTTGCGTTGGGAACAAATGTCGATTATCGATTCTGGTCAACAATTCCGAGAAACGCTTTCAGCTATTTGACCTTTTCTTGTTTATTGCGCTTTAAGTATATGGTTCAGTTCGGTTCCTTTAAGCAGGAAGGCATTGGGAACAATAAAAAGTTTGGAACTGTTCGACATACGTTTGCCCTTGGTTTGGGCATAGGGGATTGGTAATAAAAAAGCTCGGCTTTTAGCCGAGCTGAATTTTACTTATCGCATGTTTTAAAGAAGCAACTGCGAGCGCCTGTGTGGCAAGCGACCTGCGGTCCCTTCATTCGCACCTTGAAAAGCAGTGCGTCAGAATCACAGTCAGCGGCCCATTCGACGACTGTCATCACGTTTCCGCTTGTGTCGCCCTTGTGCCAGTATTCCTTGCGGCTACGGCTCCAGAACACCATTTCGCCACATTCATGTGTGCGGCGGAGTGCTTCTTCGTTCATCCATGCCATCATCAGTACGTCACCTTTGTCGGCATCTTGAACGATTGCCGGTGCGAGTTTTACGCCACCGAATTCCACTTCGAATTTTACTTCTTTGATTAAATCTTCAAATTTCATAGTAATTTACTCTTTATTCATCTTGTGTCATTCTGAGCGGACCCTGGAGCCGCAGGCGATAGGGGTAGTCGAAGAATCCAGTGAGTTTTGCTCTGGATCCTTCGGAGCGTTGCTCCTCAGGATGACGCGCATCTGTATTATCCGCGAACCTGTCCGTTGCCACGGAGAATCCACTTGTAGCTGCAGAGGCTTTCGACGCCCATCGGACCGCGAGCATGGAGCTTGTCGGTGGAAATTCCCACTTCGGCACCGAGACCGTATTCGCCACCGTCTGCAAAGCGCGTGCTGGCGTTCACCATGACGCTGCTGCTATCGACATTTGCAACGAAGTAGTCTTGAACGCTTGCATCTTCTGCAACAACAGCTTCCGTGTGGCGGCTGCTGTTCTTTTCGATGTGGTCGCATGCTTCTTCGACGTTGTCCACGAACTTGACGCTTGATTTGAGAGCGAGGTATTCGTGATGGTAGTTGCTGTCGTCACCGATGTCCTTGATGCGGCTGTCGTGCGATTGTGCGTCCTTGTTGCCAAAGAGTTCCACGCCGCGATCAGCGAGGCAATCAATGAGTTTCTTGACGTTTGCATCATCGATATGGCGGTCAATGATGACGCATTCCATGGCGTTGCACACGCCGGTGCGCTGCGTCTTGGCGTTAATCAAGATGTTTACTGCTTTTTCCATGTCTGCGGACTTGTCCACGTACACATGGCAGATGCCGTTGAAGTGCTTGATGACAGGAATCTTGCTCTGTTCCACGACTGCGCGGATCAAGCGTTCGCCACCGCGAGGAATCACGAGGTCGAGGCAATCGTTGCGCTGTAAGAGCATGCCCACAAGGTCATGGCTCGTTTCGGTCACGAGTTGCACAGCGTCCTTGTCGACGCCATTTTCTTCAAGAGCCTGGTGGAAAATCCCGGCGAGGCACTTTGCGGAGTTGAGCGATTCTTTTCCGCCACGGAGAATTACGGCATTGCCAGCCTTAAAGCAAAGGCAAGCTCCATCAATCGTCACGTTCGGGCGGCTTTCAAAAATAAAGAACACAGAACCTATCGGCACGGCAACACGGCTAATCTTGATGCCGTTCTTGAGTTCACGAGATTCAAGAATGCGGCCGAGCGGGTCGGTAAATGCAGCGATTTCTTCGGCACCCTTAGCCATCGATTCGATGCGGGCGTCGTTCAAAGTCAGGCGATCCATCTTGGAATCGTCGAGTTTGCCGGCGGCGGCTTCGAGGTCAAGCTTGTTGGCGGCGAGAATTTCCGGCTTCTTTGCACGGAGGATTTCTGCAACACGTGCGAGTACTGCAGCGCGCTTTTCAGCGCTCAATGTACGAATTTTCTTGCTCGCGTTCTTTGCGTTGTTGGCGAGCTCATCAGAGTATTTTTCCAAATTAACGTTATTCTGTGTCATAAACGCAAATATAGAAATTTAATAAGTGCTGCACTGGATCCTTCGTCCCTTCGGTCCTCAGGATGACGTATTGCAACGAAAAAGTCCCGCACTAGGGCGGGACTCTCGAATTGGTGATAAAGCCGAACCAATTACAGCAAGTTCACGATTGCCGTGAACAGCGCATCCGAAAGTGCGTTTGTTTCCAATCCTTCAATCACGCTGAACTGGTTGAACATAATCTGGCCATTGCCAAACGGCACAAGCTGCAAGTCCACACCCGTCTTGATTTCGCCATCCTTGAGCGTTACAGAACGTGCATAAACCTTTGCTCCAGCGAGCTCGTTCAACGAAATGCCCGGCATTGCCGATGCAGAGTTGTGGTCGAGAACGCCGTTGCCGCCGAACACAGCGAGGAGCGGGGAATCCTTCGGCAAATAGTGCAAGCTGAATTCGTTTGCGCCAGTTGTCCAGTGAGCTTCGATGTTGTGTTCGAAGTGATGGCTCTGGTTCAAAAGATCAATATCTTCAGTCGTCATATCAGAGAGTAGCAGCGTCTTGCCGCCCTTCTTCGTGACTTCGATAATCTTGTCCAAAATTTCATCCGGCCAAGAACTCAAGTTTGCAGTGAAGATAATTTGTTCGGAACCATCCAATGCGGCGAGCACATCGCTCGATTCGTCATAGTTATCCAAGAAGCAAACCTTGCTCATGGCTTCCTTCACGTCGGCCTGTTCAATGACAATCAAGTCTTCCAAGCTGGAGTGGACTTCCTTGCCGTTGTCCTTGAGCGTGAGCTTGATCTTGTACATGCCTGTAGCGCGCGGTGCCATCAACGTGCAAATGCCGAGTTGTGTAAGAGTCTTCTTGTCGGCTGGTTCTTCGGGCGTAACCTTTTGCGTGTTCAGCACCTTTTCCTTGCTGTCAAGAAGCGACACTTCGATTTCTACATCTTCCAAGCGGCTGTTGTTCAAAAGCGTAAGCTGGAAGCTGACTTCGCTCTGCGGAGTCGCAACATGTTCCAATTCGCTGATGAGCACGCGGCTCGGGGCCGTGATTTCGCGGGCAAAGTTCTGGATGCCCTTGGACTTTCTGTTTTCGTCGTTGAAACCGCTAAAGTCCGTACCGTTGTCGGCCCACTGGTCAATGAAGAACCCTGCAATCTGCGGGTTGCTCTGGAATGCCGTAATCTGGTCGTACTTGCTCTTGAGTGCGATGCGGTAAACATCGGCGTTGAACGATTCGAAGTTCGGCCAAATCGAAAGCTTGCTATCCGTAACGAACGTTTCCACAGACTTGAATTCGTTTTTGATGGCCTTCTGGCTCTTGATGCTACGAGGACCGGCGATGGTGGTTGCGCGCTTCGGGAACAGCGTGTTGTTCTTGAGCGTCACCAAAACCTTGTTTTCGATATCGTTCAAAACAGGTTCTTCTTCGTCCTGGAAGTGGCTATCGCCGAGGCCCGTATCCGGAACCATGAGTTCCGTGTCTTCCTTGTCCAACATGTGGGCGAGGTAGTGCGTGTAAGTTGCACTCGGGTTTTCGCGCGGGTTCACGCGCATTGTCGCGTACTGCGAAATGCGGTCGATAGAAACCGGGATAATCTTACCCGTGTCCTTGTGGAAATTCGCTTCGTTGTCGAGGTAAATACTGTTGAAGTTGCTGATAGCCGGGCGGCAAGTGTCGATCGGACTAATCGCATTCAAAAGTTTGTTACCGTTTTGGAGCATGAATGTTCCGTTTTCGGAACCGAGAATCCAGGCTGCGATACATGGATGGTTGTGCTGGTCACGCACCATGTCGTTGATGAGCTTCTTCGTGATTTCGAGACCCTGGGCGGTAGAACGCATCGTGTGGATCGGGAATTCCTGGAATACGAAAAGACCAATCTTGTCGCAAATATCAAGAGCCGTGCTGCTGAGCGGAGCGCCGCAAGAACGGATGATGTTGAAGCCTGCTGCCTTGACTGCGTTCAAGTCCTTTTCCAAAGCCGGGTTCTGGTCGGTCCAGAGGCCACCTTCGCTCCACTGCTGGTTGTAGCTCACGCCCATGAGCTTCACGATGGAATCGTTGATGTAGTAGTCGCCCTTGAGACAATCGAATTTGCGGAAACCGAAAGTCTTTACCACAGGGAAGGTGTATTCCGGAGCCTTGCCCTTTGCGCCCTTGATTTCGAGCTGCATTTCGATGGCGAACAAGTTCGGATGTTCCGGACTCCAGACGCACTTGTCTCTCTTCCAGTCCTTGATGCCGAGTAGGAACTTTTGCGTGGCGTTTTCCTTTTCGAGCTTGATGTCCTTGAAGAATTCGTAAACGTCGCCGTTCGGGTTCTTCATGAGGATGCGGAGGCGGGATTGGTAACCGCGCGGGTTGTTGAAGAATGCTTCAACGGAAACACGTTCCTGGTCCATGTCCGGTTCGACGTGGATATCCGAGATGAAAGCTGCGTTACCGAGAATCAAATCGACGTGACCGCAGATACCACCATACGGATACTGCGACCAGGGGAGACCCACCGGCATTTCGCCCGGGTGAGCGTAGCGGTCGTTTGCGCCTTCCTTGCTCTCGCGACCGAAGTCAATGCGGCTGTTCGTTGCACCCATGTTGGCCACGCGGATGCAAAGGATATTTTCTTCGCCGAGCTTGATTGCCTTTTGAGTCTCAACGACAAAGGACGTGTAGGCACCAAAGTGGTCGCCAAGAAGCTTACCGTTCAGCCAAATAGTTGCATGTGTTGCAATCTTTTCAAAACGGAGGAAAATACGCTTCGTGACTTGCTTTTCGTCGTCAATCGTGAATCTCTTGAAATAAAAAGCGCAGTCCTGTGCCATCAAAAGCTTGTCAAATGCTCTTTCCCAAATGTGGGGAACGCTAACAGTCTGTGTCTTTTCAGGATACGTTGCATACCAACGATTGGAGATGCCGGTATCTTCTGTGTCCCAGATCATCTGCCAGTCGCCATCAAGGCTAATAATTTTGCTCATTAAAAGAATCCTTTATAAAATTCCGAAGAAAAGATAGCAAATTAGGGATTAGGGATTAGGCGCTAGGGGGTGCGAAAGCGTTCAAAAGAGGCGTCTTTACTTCAGAAAATAGTAACAAAAAGAACCGTTCTAGAAAAGAACGATTCTCGTAAGTTTTTTATAAATGAGTCGGATCAATAAACTATTTTTCGCGCTGTATTGTCGCTTTGTTTTTTCCCGATTGCATCTCGGTTGCGCTTTTTTATAACGGCTCCTTTGCGCATTCGTGTGCTTTTTATGGATGAAGTGTTTGGATATACAAAAAACTCACCTCTAATCTCTTCAGAACTGTCATATCTGCAATCGAATTCAGACCAGATGTATTGGTAAAGTGCTGAGTATCCTTTTATAAAAATTGAATCAGAGGGCTTAATTTGGAAACTCAATGGAACAAAAATCCACGAAGAATCTAAGGCTTTGGTCATAGGGGATTCTTTTGAAGATGTTGCTTTAAAGTTGCGTAAAAGAATTCGATGTACGAAAGTTAAAGGCTTGTCATCGGCAATAGAAAGAATCGCTCGTTTGTAAGAAATTTTTCCATTTTGTAAAACGACTTCTATAATTGCTGAGTCTACTACGGTATCAACAATTCCCGAAATATCGACCGTATGGCTAAGGCTTGGTTCGTTACTGACATTTGTCGTGTCTGTAGGCTGAGTTTGTAGCTGCATCCCTTTGACATAATCAATTGTATCATGAGTGATAAGGGGGGAACTGTAATAACAGTCGTGATGACGAGTCATTGGATCTTGTCCAACTTGAGCAAAACTCAAGGTGACTGTAAATAAAATGATAAACAAAGAACGCATATAATCTAAATATAATTTTTTTTTGAAAATAAATGAAAAAAAATTTTTGTTTGCAAAATGTATAGGAAATATAATAAATTTGTTCCTATTATGAAATACTTTATCTTTATCTTATTTGTTTTTTCTGCGGCCTTTGCTGCTGAATCTCCATTTTCTCGTATTAGAATTACCGCTTATGATTCCGACGGAATACCATCGGAAGAAGTCCATGACGTTTCTATTTGCCTAGAAAGAAATCCTACAGCGGAAGAAAAACGAAAATATGAGGAAGTGATTGGTTTCTATGCCGATGGCATGTACGAGGCTACAAATGGAGCTAACTTTATTGGTAATGTGATTATTTATTCTGGTTCGAAAAATTGTTCAAATACAGATATAGATTGGAATAAATCGGGGCGGTGGCCTGGTGCTTCTGGTTCTTTTTATCAAGGGTGGGGTGGTATTGGTGTTTCTGATATTTGGTTCGATGGCTATAACCATTATCCCAAAATGGATGATGAAAAGGAAAGATTTAATTTTGGTATAACTTTAGTCCATGAAACAATGCATTTCCGTTATGGAATAGATGATGACTATTCGAAAACATCTTCTGAAAATTTTGGGGTACGTTTGATGGCTGATCCTGCAAAGGAAGTGATTACTGTTTCCCTCTTGAATTTAGATGATGAAAGCATCTATCGCTTTAAAACATGGTTGCTAACAACTTTTTCAAATGGAGCCCCTGTGTATTTTTTTCCTATTAAAGATGGACGAGTTCCTGAAGGGCTTGATTTAGGACCTGTTCCTTTGGGACGCGAGAAAGATTTTGGACATTTTGTAACGGATTATTTTATAATTGACCAAGTAGACGCTTCGCTTTTGGATAATGGTATTTATTCTTTTAAATTGAAAAAGTCCAATGGAGAACGTGTTGTTATGAAAGATTCTGGTTTGGATGCTTGGGGCTTTGATCGCCCTGATAATGTTGCTGTTGCTCATTCTTTAATGAATTATCAATATGATGTAGCTACATCTTCTATTTGCGATCCATACAATATTCAATGGCAGTGGGCTAATTTAAGCACATCTTTTAACATCAATCCTAGTTCACCTTTAAGCATTTGTTGTAGAGATGCGGATGGTAATTTATTGTCTGCATGGGATATTCTGACTCGAAATCCAAAGACTAATTTGGTAAATGGAGTGTATCCGGGTGATGATTTTAGGTATTGGTATAGGTCGCTTATAAAAAAGAAACCTAAAGAGACGGATGTTTTTAGGACTAAATCATTTTTGATGAATTATGATGAATACACAGGAAAAACTTTAGCTGGGTATGCAGAGTGGGTGCGTGATGAAACTTGTGGTAATGAAAAAAAATATGATTTGCCTTATATGAAAGTAGAACTTGCTGGTCGATCACCTTCTGAGTATCGGACGGAAACTCATAAACATTTGAATATTCAATGGCTAGATGAATCTAAAATGGAAACGATTGTACTTATTGATCGTTCTTCTAGTATGTCTAAAGTTTTTAAGGATCATCTAGGGAATATTATAAAAAAGAATGAAGGTGGAACGATGAAAAAAATAGATATGGCTCGTATGGCTGCAAAATTTGTTTCTCAGGGATTTGTTGATTTATCTTGGACGCCGAGTGCATCTGATGAAACTAAATCAAATGTGTCTGTTGGAGTTTATGCTTTTAATAAAAATCTTTTTGATGTATATGCAATACAGAAATCTCCTAATTCTGATGATATAGATATGAAAATAGATGGCGTTACGACTAAAGGGGCTACAGCTTTATTTGATGCTGTTTATACTGTTTTGGATTATTTTTCGGATAATCCTGCAAGTAAAAAAATGCTGTATGTGATTTCTGATGGATTGGATGTGTCTAGTACGCATACTAAGGAAGAGGTAATTCGTCGCTATAGAAATAAAGATGTTGCGATTCATACTTTTGCATATGGGAATGATGCTGATGTAGAATTACTGTCTTCAATGGCGGCCGAAACAAACGGTTCTTTTTATGAAGATGATGCTCGATTCCCGTTAAAAATAACAGATGTCGTGTCTACAGCTCTTTCTTCGTTTCCTGATAATGAGCAACTGATGTCTGCTTCTGTTGCTGCTAATCAAACATCTGCTGAAGTTTATGTTCCGAGCAGGACTAAATATGCTAAGATTTATGGATCCTATAAAGGAACCGCGATTTCTACTCCTGTTGAAATTATTTCAAAATCGGGAACTGTTTTACCGATGTTGATAAAAAACAATGCGTCTTTGAATGAAAATTATTTCGTGGCGGAAGTCGATTCTATAACATTGGCAAATTTGTCACAGTCGGTTATTAAAGTGAAAAACAAGTTGGTTGATGAAATAATTGATTTAAGAATTATTGCTACGAATGAATATCATGAACATTCCTTGAATGTGAAAATGACTCCAATGGGGTCTTTTGAATGGCCTGTTCAAAAATCATTTGTGGCTTCTGTTCGTAAGAATGAATCCTTGCTTGCTGATGTTGCTTTTTTTGGAAAATTGGTTGATCCAGATGGAGTTGCTCAAACATTTACATTGCGTGATGATGGTAGAAATGGCGATTTTCGTGCGGGTGATGGTATCTATTTTGCGACACTTCCGCCTATTAACAAAAATGGCCCTTATCAATGGGAAATTTTTGCTTCAAATAAAAATGGTCGCGCTCATACAACTCGGGTTGGTTCTTCTTTACCTGCTTCTTATCCGTTTGTTGAAAGGATTGATTATACTCCATTTGAGCTAGTCCGTAATGGTCAATTTGTTGTTCGTGGTTGCTGTAAAGATGAACCTTCGGAAAAATTGATACAACTTCCGCCGGAGACTCGTGTGAATGCGTTCTTGCAGTCAGGAAGTGATGAAGATCGTTTTGAAATTATCGGAACGCAGGTGGGGAAAAGTTATTCGTTGCGTTTGAGTTCTATGGATTTGTCTTCTTTTGATAAAATCCAGGTGTATTCGGCTGTGAATAAATCTGTTCCTGTTTACTCTGTTGATGTGAATCAGGGGAATAACAATGGCTATGTTACTATCCCGCTTGCTGCAGAATATGCCTTGCCTGGTTATATTATTAGAGTGATTGGTTCTAAGTCAAAAGGAGCAAATTATGATTTGCTTTTGCTTGAAAGAAGTTATGCTGAATTTGCTGTTGGTAGGTTTGAATTTGAGGGCGATTGGCATTCTGTAGAAACGACGGTATCCTTAGATTCTAAGACGAAAAGTGAAGGTATGAAAAGTTTGGTAACTCCTGCAGGTTGGAAGATTGTTGAAAGTAGAAACATATCTTCATCGGATTTTGAATTAGTTGGTGAAAAAATGAGTTTGGACGTTTATGTCCCGCTTCATACGCAAAATGTTTATTGGGTTGGCAGCGTTGAATTGTGGATGTCTGTGCCGTCATCCAATAAGCGGATCCAAATTGGTCAATTGCAGGATATTCAACCCTATTTTGGAAATTGGAAGTCTTATGTGTTTGATGTGCCTGCGCAGGCTCTTGAACTGCTTGCTGAACCTCATTCAGATATACGTTTTCAAATTGTTTTGAATTCTGCGGATTATATTTGGATAGACAATCTTCGTTTTGCAGGAACGATGGCTCCAAATCCGGTTAATAAGTGGATTCCTCTTTGCCCTGAAGATAACGGATGCAATTCAACAAAACCCTTACGATTGCATGTTAATGAGTCTATTAGTGTTGTTGCGGAAGGTGACTTGTGGGTTGAAATTGTTGGTTTCCCGAATGATTGGACTCCCGCAAAGGTACATGTTGGCGTTTCTGCTGAGGATGGTGCTCCGCTGACTGGATATATGACTTTTGAAAGTGAAACGATACCGTTCACTGGCTGGTATTCTGAAAACTCTTTTGATTTCGTTCCAGGTCAGCGTTATTTGCTAAAACTATATAATCTTGGTGGTCGTCCGTATAGATTGAGTGCTTGGACAACGGGAGAATTGTTGGGGGTTGCTTCGTTGATTAATCAGAAAAATGGCTACTATAACATGAATTTTTTGTGCTATAATTGATAAAATAGGCTTTTAGGGGCTTTTTTAGCCTTTTTTACTCGTTTTTACCAACAATCCCCTTTGATTTTCTGTGCACTATTACTAAATTTGTGGTCCCAATAGCAACCTAAAAAGGATTACAAAATGTATTCTATTGTTGAAGCAGGTGGTTTCCAGTATAAAGTCGAGCTCGGCAAGGCCTACAAGCTCCCGTTGATCGACGCCGCTGTTGGTTCTGAACTGGAGCTCAAGTCCGTCCTTCTTTTCTCCGGAAAAGAAGTGCAAGTCGGCACCCCTGTCCTGAATGATGCTTCTGTCAAGGTCGAAATTCTCGCCCATGGCAAGGAAGACACGATCATCGTGTTCAAGAAGAAGCGTCGTACTCGTTACGAACGTCGTAACGGTCATCGTCAGGGCTATACCGAGGTGCTCGTCACGGAACTCCGCTCTGGCGCTGAATCTGCAGTCGTAGACCCTCAAGTTATTACCCGCAACCGCGCTCGCGTGGCTGCCCTTGCTAAGCAGAAGGCTCAGAACAAGCCGCTCACTCGCAAGGAAAAAATCGCTCAGGGACTTCCGAAGCCGGCTAAGGTCAAGAAGAACTCTTTGCGTAAGGCTAAGGAGGCTTAATCCATGGCACATAAGAAAGGTCAAGGTTCAGTACGTAACGGCCGCGACAGTAACGCCAAGTATCTTGGTGTTAAGAAGTATGCGGGCGAAACCGTCAAGGCTGGCAACATCATCGTTCGTCAGCGCGGTTCTCACTTCCACAAGGGCAACAATGTCGGTATGGGCAAGGACTTTACCTTGTTCTCCCTCATTGATGGCAAGGTGAAGTTCGAACGCCTCGATGCAAAGCGCCAGAAGGTCTCTGTCTATTCTGAAGAAGCCTAATAACTTTGGTTAGCTTTTAAAAGCCGGACGCGAGAGCGCCCGGTTTTTTTTATAAAACAAACTTTATTCTCCGATGATTGTGCTGAATCCTACGAGGGCGCGTTTGCTCGGATCCATCTCGATGCTATTTTACCGGGGAATAATCCGGTCGCAATCCACAAATTCCGTGGGGAATCTGCGGTCGTGAGCGTCGGGCAGAAGATTTGGGAAGTTACAGTTGTCGCCATCAAGAACGATCGCGTTATTTTGCGCGATGAAATTGGAAAGTTTGAGCTGAAGTACTAGTTTTATTATTTGCGTTTTTTCTACATTGTTAGTGTGAATTCTATGCGCTTATTAAAACTTTATTTCTTATCTCTTGTCGCTGTATTTCTCTTCGCCTGCTCCGATGACGATGAAGGTCCGGAATACATGTTCGACAGGGAAATTTCGGAATATTCTGTTCTTTACGATTGTGAAACAGGTGGAGCTGATAGCAATTCCTGTTTTAAAATCCGTTACCGCTATCCATATCGTCTTGACGATTACGCGGGGCTGTGCCTTTGGTTCGATACGACAATTGTTAACGACACTTCTAAGGCGGTAAGCGATAAGCAGATTCGGCTTGCTCACGATACCTCAAATGAGGAAACTTATTTCCACGAGTACAAGAAGTCGGGCCGTTATTACGACACAATCGATGTGTCTAAAATGGTTGCGCCGTTTATCAAAGACGGTTATGATTCCCTCCAGGTGGCTTTGTTCAGCGAATATACGGATGGGGGCGACCCAGGTGCTGTACAGCGTTTATTTTTGCATTTTAAGGACAATTTTGACCCTGCGATTGTTGTGCCTGATGATTCTGTTTGGTCCAATGGAGTGTTGCTTTCATGGGATCGCCCCACAGACCAGACGAGTTTCCATATGATTGGTGCTGGTTCGGGCAAAATTTACGGATATAATGTCGTTATTTACGCTATTGACCGCCCGGACGAAGATATTCGCGATTTGAAGGTTTCTGTTCAATCTCCTGCAGGCACTGATTATACGGGTGGCACGATTTACAAGCGCAATGCTCAGATTGTTCATACCAATGATTCCGTGTATGTTAAGGAACTCGAACGAAACGATAAGGACAAAAATTATCTTCGCCTTGTTGTTTTTGATGGTCAAGGGTATGATGCCTCTAATCCGGTGAAAAACCATTTCCGCATGATTATCGAAGGGCTCCGCACGAGGTCCAATACCGATAACTATGAATACAAGGTGGGGTTCTCGTCTTGGGATATCGTTGGCAACCGCAGTGGTTCTCAAGGGGACGTTCAGGTCGATCCTAAAAACTGGAAAGGGATTATGACGACGGATTCCATTGCTCCGTTAATGCCGAGCAAGATTTTTGTCGAGGAAGATTCTCTGTTCCCGGGATATGCAAAGTTGGATAGCAATAACCGAGTCCGTATTTATTGGAATCGAAGTGTTGACCCGATTACGTTCAAGCATGGTATTACAATTGATTCGGAACTTGTTATTCCGAAGAACTGCCATGTTCACGAATGTTATGAAAAAGTCTCGAAATACATTGTCGAGTATTACAATAAAGTAGACAAGTCTTGGAAGCGTAATGCTGAAGCCGAGGATCGCTTTGGGGCGCACTATATCAAAGAAGATGATGGAACGTTTAAATTGGATGTCTTGGATACAGGCTCGTTTGTAGGCGACACAATCCGCAGGGTTGCTCCTGGCGATACGATTATTCTGCGAATTTTGGCTGTAGATAATTCCGGCTATAAATCTGATGCTTTGCTGGATACGGTGTTTGTTTCGCCGGGTAAGCTCGGTTATGAACTGAAATGCCCAGTTGGCTTTGTGGCTGTTTCTACATCCGACACCACGTCGTTCTGCATGGAGCGATTAGAACATCAAGATGCAGATGGAAAATTTGTGACAAACGTATTGCATTCCGAAGCTGTTGCTGCATGTGAAGCTATTTCTGCAAGTGGCTTTGAAGTTTCTCTTTGCCGTGAACGCGATTGGGAACTGGCTTGCTTGTCGGGTGGCTCGCTTTCGTACGGCGTGATTGAAGAAGATGATACCGATGCTTCTGATTATCTCTTCCGCGTGTGCAATGTGAGCACGAATGATTCTACGATTGCTGCCGATATTGCTAAGCGCGATGCGGGTTGCATGAACCCGATGGGCGTGAGGGATTTACCGGGCCAGTACCAAGAGTGGGTGATGGGTCGATCCGAAGATACCATTGCCGTTTTGAAGGGCTCTAGCTACAAGATTTTTGAAGGCCTCGATCGCGAGTCTATTGCATACTGCACCAACCGTGCCTTCCCGTTCTATACGCGTCCGGCGTACACGCAAGATACGGTGTATCTCTACCGTGAAGGTACGCAGGTCGATACGGTTTATGCCGCCGATACGACGAGAACGTTGTACAAAATATTGACAAAGAGCGACTTCAAGGATACGCTCCAGTTCTATGATGTCGTTGATTCCAAGGGTAAGGTTATTGGAACGGATTACTCGCTTTATTCCGAATACCAAAAAGGTGGCAAGACTTGGCTTGACTCTTTAGCGAATGGTCTTACGTACAAACCGTCTCGCAAGGAACCGGTGTTCCTGACAGGCGAAAAGCGCTATTACCGAGAAGCTTCGTCATTCTACAAATCTCCGACCATTGGCTTCCGCTGCTGCGCATATAAAAAATAGAGCGCGGCCTTTGGCGCAGTTCTATTTACAATGTCATCCCGGCTTTATGCCGGGATCGCCTTTTAAAAAATGAAAGAAATGAATACAGAAGACTTTTTGAATGTCGCAAAGGACCTTGCTCTTAAAGCGGGCAACCTTTGCCTTGAACTCCAGAACAACCTTGGCGATGTGCGCTACAAATCCGTCAAAGACGTTGTGACCATTGCCGATGTCAGCAGTGAAAAGCTTATTGTCGAAGGGCTTCGTGCGGCATTTCCGACGCACTCCATCCGCACCGAAGAAGCTGGCATTATCGAAGGCTCGGACCCGCGCTACCGTTGGATTATCGACCCCGTCGACGGAACGGTGAATTTTAGCCGCGGCATTCCGCTGTGGGGAATTTCGATTGCCTTGCATTTTGAAGGCAAACCGCTGGTGGCGGTTGTTAATTTGCCCAAACTCGGTGAACTCTACACCGCAGCAAAAGGCATGGGTGCGTTCATGAATAACAAACAAATTCACGTGAGCCGCGAATCTAATGCAACGCATGCCATTGTTTCGAATGGAGACTTTAACGTTGGTGATGCTGCAAAAATTAATGCGCAGAATTCGCACAACTTTGCCCGCGAAGCCGAAACGTTCGAACGCGTGAAGTGCTTGGGCTCTGCTGTGATTGAAGGCTGCTTCACGGCCTGCGGCCGCATTGATTGCTTTGTAATGACCATGAGCTATCCGTGGGACATTGCGGCTATAGCGCTCCTCGTCGAAGAAGCGGGTGGCAAGTCCACGCACATCGATGGCACTCCCATGCAGTTCGTCGACGCCGAACAGGTTATATTTACCAACGGCCTTTTACACGACACCCTCGTGAAAACTTTGCAATAGGCGCTAGCCGAACCTTTACTGGATTTGACGAAAAACATTCGTCATCCTGGAGGCACGATGTGCCGATAAGACAACCTCAAAAGGCGAGCGTTGCAGCTATGCTTGCATAGATATAACCGAGCCTAAGAGGTTGGGGCTTGCCCCATCCATAATTTCTCGTATAACAAAAAAAATCCCGATTCCAACGGAACCGGGATCTTTCATTTTCTAACAGTTTTTAGCATTGGCCAATGACTATTGACCAATGACTAATAACTAATTACAGCGGAATATTTCCGTGCTTCTTCCAAAGCACAGCCTTCTTCTTGTTCTTCAAGTTTTCGAACGCAGAAACAAGGCGGTCGCGAACGCTCTTCGGTTCAATGACTTCGTCAATGAATCCGTTGCCAGCGGCAATGTACGGGTTCAAGTACTTTTCTTCGTATTCGTTGATGTACTGTTCGCGGAGCTTGGCCGGTTCTGCAGATGCGGCGATTTCCTTTCTGCGGAGAATGTCAACAGCGCCTTCAGCACCCATCACGGCGATTTGTGCAATCGGGAGGGCGAACACGCAGTCTGCACCGAGGTTCTTGCTGTTCATGGCGATGTATGCGCCACCGTATGCCTTGCGGAGGATGAGGGTCACGCGCGGCACAGTTGCTTCGGCGTATGCAAAGAGGAGCTTTGCGCCGTGGCGGATAATGCCGTTGTGTTCCTGCTTCGTACCCGGCATGTAACCCGGAACGTCTTCGAGCGTAAGGATAGGAATGTTGAAGCTGTCGCAGAAGCGGACAAAGCGTGCGGCCTTATCGCTAGCGTCTACGTCCAAAGAACCGGCGAGGTACTTCGGCTGGTTAGCGACAACGCCAATCACGTTACCGTCGAGGCGGATAAAGCCGATGACGACGTTCTTTGCAAATTCCGGCTGGATTTCGAGGAAGGAATCCTTGTCGGCGAAGCAGTTGAGCACGTCGCGAACATCATAAGCGCGCTTAAAGTTGTCCGGAATGATTTCTTCGATGTCGGCGGACTTGTCTACGATTGTACCGATCTGGGCGACAGACTTGTCTGTGTTGCTCTGCGGGAGGTACTTGAGCAAGTTACGCACGCCTTCGAGGCATTCCTTGTCGTCCTTGTACACAAAATGTGCAACGCCGGACTTGGAAGAATGAACGCCTGCGCCACCGAGCTGGTCCGGAGTCACGACTTCTGCAGTCACAGCTTTCACGACAGCCGGGCCCGTGATGAACATCTGGCTCGTCTTTTCGGTCATGAAGATAAAGTCTGTAATAGCCGGAGAGTAGCAAGCACCACCTGCGCACGGTCCGAGAATCACGGAAATCTGCGGAATCACGCCGCTTGCCCAAGTGTTACGGGCAAAAATGCCACTGTAACCGTCGAGGGAGCTAACGCCTTCTTCGATACGTGCGCCACCGCCGTCGTTAATGCTGATAAACGGCACCATGGAATCAAGGGCGAGGTCCATCACGTGGCAAATCTTCTTGGCGTGTGCGGAACCGAGAGAACCGCCGCTCACCGTGAAGTCCTGTGAGCAGGCGTAAACCGGGCGGCCATTGATCTTGCCGTAACCCGTCACGACACCGTCACCGTAAATGCGCTTGGATTCCGGGAGCTCGATGCTCTGGGAAAGGCGCATGGCGCCGATTTCCTTGAACGTGCCCTTGTCAAAAAGGATTTCAAGGCGTTCACGAGCGGTGAGCTTGCCCTGGGAGTGCTGTTTTTCTACACGAGCGGCGCCGCCACCGGCCTGTGCCTTGGCGTTGCGTTCGCTCAACTTTTCTAAATACGATTTATCCCACATAGTATTCCTGTGTGTAGCGATTACTTTTGAATGCGCTTGATAAGGTTGGTAAGGACTTCGCCGGGGCCAAGTTCCTTAAATTCGGTGGCACCGTCTGCAATCATGTTCTTGACCGTCTGTGTCCAACGGACGGGGGAGGTGAGCTGAGTGAGCAGGTTAGCCTTAATTTCGTTCGGATCCGTGTGCGGCTTGGCATCTACGTTCTGGTAGACCGGGCAGACCGGAGTCGAAAATTCAGTTTCTTCGATAGCCTTTGCAAGTTCTGCACGGGCGCTTTCCATGAGCGGGGAGTGGAATGCACCACCGACCTGCAGCGGAACGACGCGCTTCACCTTGCCAGTGAGGTAGGCGGCAACTTCGTCAATACCAGCCTTTTCGCCAGAGATAACGACCTGTCCCGGGCTATTGAAGTTTGCCGGAACAACTGCGGCGTCCTTGACCTGTGCGCAAGCATCTTCGACGAGTTCATCAGAACCGCCGAGAACAGCGGCCATTGTGCCCGGACGGAGTTCGCAAGCCTTCTGCATGGCTTCGGCACGCTTTGCAACGAGCTTGAGGCCTGCTTCGAACGTAATGGCGCCCGTAGCGGTAAGTGCGGAGAATTCGCCGAGCGAGTGCCCAGCGGCCATATCCGGCTTGCCACCTTGGACCTTAGCCATAGCAACAGAGAGCAGGAACACTGCTGGCTGCGTGACTTTCGTCTGCTTGAGGTCTTCTGCGGTGCCGTTGAACATTACATCCGTAATGTTGAAGCCGAGAATTTCGTTTGCCTTTAAGAACATCGACTTTACGTCGGCGTTCGACTCGAATAAATCTTTGCCCATTCCTGGGAACTGAGAGCCCTGACCGGGAAATACGTATGAAATCATGGCTCAAATTTAGTAAATAATATTACTGTAAATGGTATTTATATATTACAGAAAACATACTTTTTAAAAAAGTTTACAATGCGCATTTTGCCTTAAACACACTAACTAATATAGGTGTGATAAGTGTTTACCTTTTATCCCTAAAAACTGCATTTTGTACGTTTTTTGTGAAAACGGCAATTTACGAAAGAATATTTTTCTATCTTTGTGCTAAAATTTTATCAAAAGAGGATACAATAATATGGCTAACGAAGAAATCAAGAGCAAACTCAAGGCATTCTTTATGTCCGATCTCGGTGTAGACGGCGATGTCCTGAATTACGATACTCCGCTTTTCGGCGAAGAAATCGGTCTTGACTCCGTGGACTCCCTTGAAATCATCTCCTTCGTCGATGATAACTTCGGCGTTTCCATGACTGGCGTTGCTAAGGAAAACTTCCAGAGCATCGATACTATCGCTGCATTCATTGAAAAGAACAAGGCTTAATCAAGCCTTTTTATTTGAGTATTGTTTGGAATATCTATGACATCTAATAATTGTCGCTGTGTTGTTTCGGGCCTTGGCGTTATTTGCGCTGTAGGCAACAATGTTGAAGAAACCTGGAAAAATGCCCTGAATTCCGTCTCCGGTATTCACAAGACCACTTCTCTCGATACCAAGAACTGCTATGCAGACTTAGCTGCCGAAGTGAACTGTGATACACTCGATGAGATTGAATGTCCGGACGAAAAGGACCGCGCCTCCAAGCTCTGCATCAAGGCTGCAAAAGAAGCCCTCAATGATGCCGGTCTTGGTGACTTTGCTGATAGTAGCCGTGTAAGCGTCATTATCGGTAGTTGCGTGGGTGGTGTCCTCAGCATCGAAAAATACCATTGCGGCGGTAAGGATGCCAACGAAATTCCGAAAATGCCCATTGCTGCAATTGCTTCCCAAGTGGCTGAATCCTGCCATGCGGGTGGCATTGTGACAAACGTGGGTAACGCTTGTGCTGCCGGTACGATTTCCATTGCTCTTGCTTGCGACCTTATTCGCGCAGGTAAAGCCGATGTCGTTATCGCTGGTGGTTCAGACTCCTTTGCTTCTGTTCCGTATTCTGGCTTCCTTTCTCTCCATGCCTTGGACGAAAATGGTTGCTCTCCATTCAATCATTGCAACGGCATCACCCTCGGTGAAGGCGCCGGCATTGTGATTGTTGAATCTTTGGAACATGCCGAAAAGCGTAACGCTAAGCGTTACTGCGAAATTCTCGGCGCTGGCGTCACAAGCGATGCTCACCACATTACGGCCCCGCGCGAAGATGGCATCTGCCTCCTCGAAGCGATGGACCGCGCTGTCAAGAATTCTGGTATCAAGAAAACGGACATCGGTTACCTCAATGCTCATGGTACGGGTACCGGCAAGAACGACAATGCCGAAATCAATGCATTCCACAAGTTCTTTGACGAAGAAAATCCAACCTTGAGTGTTAGTTCGACCAAGGTGATGACCGGTCACTGCCTCGGTGCCGCGGGTGCAATCGAAGCTGTGTTCAGCATCAAGGCTCTTACGACGAATACCGTTCTCCCGACGCTCCACTACACTGCCGAAGATTCCGAAGCCCTCAAGGCTAAGGTCGGTCAGATGGACTATGTGCAGAACACTCCGCGTGCAAAAGAACTCGAATGTGTCATGAGCAACAACGTTGCTTTCGGTGGCACGAACGCAAGTATCGTGTTCAGCAAGAAGCCGGGTGACGTGCAAAGCCAGGTCGCTAAGGATAAGAAAATCGCTGTAACAGGTGTAGGCATTGTAAGCCCGCTTGGCAACAGCAAAGAAGCATTCCTTGAATCGGTCAAGAACGGCAAGCTCCCGGAATCCGCTTCCATTTGCTCGACCGTCACGAACGACGATTACAAGGAACTCGGCATCAAGATGGCTTTCTACCGCAAGCTTGATAATCTGGGACAGCTCCAGACTGTTTCCGGCATGCGCGCCCTCAAGGATGCAAACCTCACAGTCACCGAAGACAACGCAAAACAGATTGGTATCATCGTGGGTACTAGCGAAGGCGGTCTCGGTGCTACTTATGATTTCCAGGAACTCATCACTGAAGCCGGCAACGCTGGCGGTAGTGCCTTCAAGTTCCCGCACACAGTTTATAATGCCGCTGGTGGTTACCTCTCGATCCTTTCTGGAATCAAGGGCTACGGCGTCACCATCACGACGGGCCCGCTCTCGGGTCTCGATAGCATCGGCTACTCCATGAACGTTATTCATGACGGTCAGGAACAGGTCATGATGGCTACGGGTACGGACGAAAATCTCCCGATTATCACGGAATTCTGCCAGAAGCTGAACGTCGCTGCAGATAAGGTTGTGGAACCGTATTCCAACTCCAACGGCTTTGTCGTGGGTGATGGCTCTGTTTCGATTATCATCGAAAACGAAGACTATGCCAAGGCTCGCGGTGCTAAGGTTTACTGCTACGCTCTCGGTTACGGTAACGGCCGCAAGAACGTGAAGTTTGGCCACATCTCCGGTTCCGACGAAGTTCTCGATATCGCCATTAACGCAGCCCTCAAGGACGCGGGCGTTTCTGCAAACGAAATTGACGCTGTCTGCGGTTTTGCTAACGGTCTCAAGAAACTTGACGATATTGAAAAGGCTGCATACGCACGCGTGTTTGGAGATAAGCTTGCTAACCTCCCGCTCTTCCAGGTGAAGGAACGCGTGGGTGAAGGCCGTGCCGCTTCTGCCGCACTTGCTGCAGCCGAAGCTGCTCTTATGCTCGGTGGCGAACTTACCGAAGAAAACGCCTACTTTGTTGCAAATGACGGTAGCGTTTCCAAGAAGAAGGTCGCAACATCTGGCTTCAAGAAAATTTTGGTGACTTCCTTTGCTACGGGCGGTTCTTACAACGCTGTAGTTCTCGGAAAATAAATTTTTGAAGGAGAATTTATAATGAAAGTTGCAATCGTTACTGGTTCTTCTAAGGGGATTGGCAAGGCTTGCGCCTTGCGCCTCGCTCGTGACGGCTACACGGTCGTCGTAAACTATTCTAGCTCTGATGCTGCTGCTCAGGAAACTTTGGACCAAATCAAGTCCGAAGGTGGCGACGGCATGATTTACAAGGCTAACGTTGCCGTGCTTGCCGAAGTCAAGCAGATGGTTCGCGATGTTTTCAAGGCTTACGGCCGCATCGACGTTCTCGTGAACAATGCTGGCATCGTCCGCGATGAATACCTCCTCATGATGAACCCGGATACGCTCGATAAGTGCTTTGACTTGAATGTGAAGGGCTACTTCTACTGCGCACAGCAGGTCGCTGTCAAGATGTACAAGCAGAAGTCTGGCGTTATCATCAACATGTCTTCTGTTTCTTCTAAATTTGCTCTTGCTGGTCAGGCAGTTTACAGTGCCACGAAGGGCGCCGTGAACTCCTTTACGCAGACGCTCGCCAAGGAACTTGGCGGCTACGGCATTCGTGTGAACGCTGTCGCTCCGGGCTTTGTTGCTACCGAAATGATCGAAGCCATTCCGGAAGAAACCCGCAAGGGCTACCTCGAAAAGGTGCCCCTCAAGCGCTTTGCTTCTGCTGACGAAGTTGCAAACGTTGTTTCTGCTCTCGCTTCTGACCAGTTCGCTTATGTGACAGGTCAGGTCATCGTATTGGATGGAGGTCTTTCCCTGTGATGAACATTTTCCAGATCAGCGAAAAGATAGCCCAGCGTCCGCCGTTCCAGATGATTGAAAAGGTCACGGAACTTGTCCCGAACGAATCTGCTACGGGTATCAAGAACGTTTCTGTGAACGAACCGTACTTCATGGGCCACTTCCCGGGCACTCCGATTATGCCGGGCGTTCTCATTTGCGAAGCTTGCGCTCAGCTCTGCTCTCTCGTTATCGAGAAACCGGCCGGAGATCTCGAAAAGAACTTGTACGTTCTTTTGAAGATTGACGGATTCAAGTTCGTGAAGCCGGTAATTCCGGGCGACCAGCTCGAAATCACCGTCAACAAGACGAAGGGTGGTGGTGTTATCGTTGGTTTTGACTGCGTTGTCAAGGTGAACGGCAATGTCCACGCCAAGGGCTCTCTTACGTTTACGAGCATTCCCAAGGAAAGTTTGGGCAAGTAGTCTAGATGGCTGAGTCATTCCGGCCGGAGCCTGCCCTGAGCGTCGTCAAAGGGCCGGCGTTGCTTGAAATGTCATGCCCGACTTGTTCGGGCATCTCCTAAAAGCGAAGTATTGCATTGTTGATGATTGAAAAAGCGAAAAATATAATTGCTGATTTGTTCTGGAAGTTAGTGCTCCTCGCTGTTGTTTACGGGGTGCGCACTTACTTGTTAGTAGTTTATCGTCCCAAGATGAAGTTCTTAGGGTCTGTCAAGTCTACTGATTTGAAGCAACCGATGGTGATTATCGCAAACCACACGAGTATGCTTGATCCGTTGATGGTACAGTCCTTGTTTTTCCATAAGCGCAGTATCGTTGTTGCCAAGGACCAGGTGGAAGACCCGCATTTTAGCTGGGCTTTGAAGCGTTTCAAGAACGTGATTCCTTGCGACCGTTTTAACCTCGATACTGAATGGGCGCTCCTTGCCAAGAAGGAACTCGAAAAGGGCAATTCCGTTATTATTTTCCCGGAAGGCAAGTGCCGTTACGATGGCCTCTTGAACGAATTCAAGACCGGTTTTGCATTCCTCGCTCGCAGTACGGGTTATCCGGTTCTTTCTCTCGGCATTGATGGTATTTATAAGATTGGTCACCGTACGCAGATTGTGGTGGACGAACCTGAAACGATTGAACGCGTGAAGGGCATTCCGTCTTCCAAGCATCTCGCCGAACGTAGCGAATATTTCCGCCAGAAGGTCTGGAACTTGAAGCAAATCGCTTTGGGACAGCAAGGGGCAATTCTCCCTGTCGCTGCTGAAACTCCGGCTGAAATTTCCGAGGAGAGCAAGTAGTGAAAATAGGCTTGGCTCTAGAGGGTGGGTCGCGTCAGACCATTTTTTCGGCAGGCGTTTTGGACGCTTGGCTCGATGAAGGTGTTTATTTCCCGTATATTTCGGGAGTAAGTGCTGGTTGCCATGCTGCCATGAACTTTGTCACGCGCCAGCGTGGCCGTTTCCGCTACATTATCCAGCCGACTAAAATTCAGCAGGGTAGGGATAAGGCTCATCGCATTTTCGATGGTATCCAGAAGGAATGTTATGCGCTCCATTACAATGCGGCGTATGGCGATATGCCCTTTGATTTTCACCTGTTCTTTGGTTCGGGCGTGGAATGCGAATTTGGCTTGACGTGCTTGGAAACGGGGCGTTCGGAATTTTTCCAGGAATACATGAGCGAAAAGCGTTTGCTCGATATCGTGAATGCAAGCAGTGCGCTCCCGATGCTATTCCCGATTGCCCAGATTGACGGCAAGCATTATGCGGATGGCTGCGTGACCTCTCCGATTCCGTACCAGCGCGCCTTTGAAAAGGGCTGCGACAAGGTCGTTGTGGTCTCGACGCATTACCCCGGCGAAATTGTGACGGACTTCCGCAAGTACCGCGTGATTTTGAACCCGATGTTCAAGCGCAAGTATCCGGATTTCTTCCGTGCGCTCATGTTGCGTTACAAGCGTTACGAGAAGATGTTTTCCGAGATGGAAAAACTCGAAAAAGCAGGCAAGCTTTTGATTTTCCGCCCGGAAAAAGAAGTTTGCGACCTCTTTGCTACGGACCGTAATGAGCTTGACGAATCCTATAACATGGGGCTTGAATACGCTAAGCGTCGCATGAACGACATCAAAACCTTCATGGAAATTTAATTAGTAATGTCACCCCGGCCACCGAGCCGGGTATTTTTTTGCTGTCATCCTGGAGCGCAGCGATGGAATCCATTATTTTTTACCTTGTCACCCCGGTCTCTGTACCGGGGTCGCCATCTCGAATAACAAAAAACATTATTACGAATGTAAAACTTTATTTACTGAAAATTGCAAAATGCATAAACTTACAAAAATGTAAGTATTTGCATTGTAGACCCTCGTTTTTTAGCGAAAAAAAGCAATTGTTAAAACTTCTGAAAAACTAACTTACAAAAATGTAAGAAAATGAAGATTTTTGCTCCTTTTTCACTTTTTGGGAGCACCCTTTACTATCTTTACAACCGTTAAAACATTAACAATCTAACTCTCAACGGAGATATATAAAATGGCAATCAAGAATGCTTACCTTCAGAAGGTTTATGAAAAGGTCGTCGCACGTGATCCGGATCAGGCCCTCTTCCACCAGGCTGTCCGTGAATTCCTCGAATCCCTCGACCCAGTCCTCGAACAGGACAAGTCTTGGGAAACCAACGGCGTGATCGACCGCCTCGTCGAACCGGAACGCGTGATCACTTTCCGCGTACCTTGGCTCGATGACAAGGGTAACGTTCAGGTCAACCGTGGCTACCGCGTGCAGTTCAACTCCGCTATCGGTCCTTACAAGGGCGGTATCCGTCTCCGTAACGAAGTTACTCTTTCCATGCTCAAGTTCCTCGGCTTCGAACAGATTTTCAAGAACAGCTTGACCACACTCCCGATGGGTGGTGGCAAGGGTGGTTCTGACTTCGATCCGAAGGGTAAGAGCGACAACGAAGTGATGCGCTTCTGCCAGTCTTTCATGACTGAACTCTGCAAGCACATCGGTGCAGACACGGACGTGCCGGCTGGTGACCAGGGTACTGGCGCTCGCGAAATCGGTTACATGTTCGGTCAGTACAAGCGCATTCGCAACGAATGGGTTGGCGTTCTCACGGGTAAGGGCCTCTCCTACGGTGGTTCTCTCGCTCGTACCGAAGCTACCGGTTACGGCCTCTGCTACTTCACTCGCGAAATGCTCAAGGACCTCGCTAACGACTCCTTCCAGGGCAAGACTGTCGTGATCTCCGGTTCTGGTAACGTTGCTCAGTTCGCTTGCCAGAAGGCTACTCAGCTCGGTGCTAAGGTTGTGACCGTTTCTGACTCCAACGGCTACATCTATGATCCGAACGGCATCAACCTCGACGTCGTTCTCGACCTCAAGAACAACAAGCGCGCTCGTATCAGCGAATACGCTAAGCTCGTTCCGGGTTCTGAATACCACGAAGGTTCTAAGGGCGTTTGGACGGTCAAGTGCGACATCGCTCTTCCGTGCGCAACTCAGAACGAACTCGACCTCGAAGGTGCAAAGGCTCTTATCGCTAACGGCGTGAAGGCTGTTGCTGAAGGTGCTAACATGCCGTCTACTCCGGAAGCTATCGAAGCTTTCCAGAAGGCTGGCGTTCTCTTTGGACCGGCTAAGGCTGCTAATGCTGGTGGCGTTGCTACCTCTGGTCTCGAAATGTCTCAGAACTCCGAACGTCTCTCTTGGACATTCGAAGAAGTGGACAAGAAGCTCGAAGGCATCATGAAGAGCATCTACGCTGCTGCATCTGGCGCTGCTGCCAAGTACGGCGACAAGAAGAACCTCGTCATGGGTGCAAACATCGCTGGCTTCCTCAAGGTTGCCGATGCCATGAAGTGGCAGGGTGCGGTGTAATTTCCGAAGGAAATTACCACTCTAAAAAGTCCTCGGTCTCGAAAGAGCCGGGGGCTTTTTTTCTTTAACTGCAGCTTTTTGTCAACTATTTTTATATTTGCATCATGATCACGAAGACAATTAAAATTCAGTATCTCGATGAATCGATCCCGAAACTCACTTATATCGGCGGCAAATCCGATTGGATTGACCTAGCTGCGGCAGAGACCGTGACGCTGAAGGCGGGGGAGTTCCGCTTGATTCATCTAGGTGTTGCGATGAAGTTGCCTGAAGGCTACGAGGCACACATTGCTCCCCGTAGTTCCACTTTCAAGAACTTCGGCATTCTACAGGCGAATTCGGTGGGAGTGGTGGACTCGAGCTACTGTGGCGCGAACGACTGGTGGAAAATGCCTGTGTACGCGACTCGCGATGTTACGATTGAAAAGGGGAGTCGCATTGCGCAGTTCCGTATTATGGAAATCCAGCCGACGCTTACGTTTGTGGAAGGCGCGCTTGATGGCGCTGATCGTGGTGGCTTTGGCTCAACCGGAATTTAATTCGTTTCCTTTTAGTCGGTTTCTTTCGTAAATATTTTATTTTTGTGATTTTGCAATCCATTGTTTGCAAAATGTGGCACTTATTTGCTTTAGAAATGCTAGAAAAGTTAACTTTTATACCGGCATTTTTATGGTGTGTGGAAATGGCAAAAGTTAAAAACAGTAGATTGTATGAAGTACTGAATTTGTTGCGCTTGACAATTCTATGGAAACTACAAAACTTTAAGTTTTGGTAGTCTTGCTATTTTTTGTCTTTGGCTTTTTGTCTTGTTTGGGTTTATCCTTGGGGGATAAATCCTTCAGGAGCATTTTTATAGCTTTTTTGGCTTGCTCGATGCGAGTGTCAATTCGCTTTTGGAATTTGTTTGCAACTTTGTTTGCTCGGCCAAGGATTCTGTTTTGCGTAAAATAGCCGATTTCTCTGGAGTCGGCGCAGTGGCTAGACTTTTCACAGACGAGATAGTAGCAGTCTTCGGGGACGACGTAGAATGAAATCTTGGAAGAGTCTTTGGCGTTGTACAGTTCGCGCTTGATGCGGATGGGTGTGTTTCCCGGTTCTGCAAGGAATATCTGCAGTTCTACAAGGAAGCGGTCTTGCCAAGGCATGTAATCGATTTCTTGCAGGCTTACAAGGCGATTTCCGAGTTTGGTGGAGCCTATGCGTTCAAGAGGCATTTCACGATTGCCTTGCCAAAGGCTCGACTTGATGTAGATTTTTTCGTTCTGCTCGTGCATAAGCGAAATCAGGTAGTCCTGTTCCACATCGTTTAACTTGTTGAAAAAGAGCGTATCGCCTTTGCGCGGAACATAAATGCTGCGCGTTTCAATAAAGGCGTCTTCGCCATTCCACTTGAAATTGCGGTGAGGCGTATAGACCTTCCCGTTATTCGTGATGGTGATGGAATCACCGGGAACGCCCAAAACTCTGCGTACCATATTGTCCTGGTTGCGCATGATGCCCCAAACAAAATCCCCGTCCTTGATATTTTCGGTGCAGCGGGGGAGCTTGCACATCCACAAAATACCGTGCTTTTTGAATTTGGGGTACAGGGAATTGTCTTGGACTCGAACCGGCTCTATAACGTAATGGCGAACACCAATCATGATAGCAAGGACAACACCGAGTATAAAGACCAAGAAAAACACGTGCGCCCTGGAATGGCGTCGTTGTAATGACCTGACTTTACGATCGAGTGCTGACATTGCTCTACAAACTACAATTAATCGTTGCCGCCGGTGGAATCGTCGCTGAGCGAAAGCACTGCAAGGAATGCCTTTTGCGGCACTTCCACAGAGCCGATGCTCTTCATGCGCTTCTTACCTTCCTTCTGCTTTTCGAGGAGCTTGCGCTTACGGGTGATGTCACCGCCGTAGCACTTGGCAAGCACGTCCTTACGCACTGCCTTCACGGTTGAACGGCTGATAATCTTTCCGCCGATAGCACCCTGGATGGCAACGTCGAACTGTTGGCGCGGAATGAGGTCCTTGAGCTTTACGCAGATGGCGTTTGCGTAGGTGTTGGCCTTGTCGCGGTGGATAATCACGGAGAAAGCGTCAACCGGGTCGCCGTTCAAGAGAATGTCGAGCTTCACGAGGTTGTTGCGCTTGTATTCGCTCGGCGTGTAGTCGAGACCTGCGTAACCGCGACTCAGAGACTTGAGGCGGTCATAGAAGTCGAACATGATTTCTGCAAGCGGAAGGTCGTACTTGAGGATGACCTTCGTTTCGTCGATGTATTCCATGGTCTCGAACGTGCCGCGCTTTTCTTCGCAAAGCGTCATCATGGCGCCGACATATTCCTTCGGCGTAAAGATCTGAGCTTTTACGTATGGTTCTTCGATGTAGTCGTAGCGGCTAGCATCGGGGAGCTTGGACGGGCTTTCGATTTTCACCATGGAGCCGTCGCTCATGTAAACGTGGTATTCCACGTTCGGCACGGTCGTGATGATGTCCACGTTGAATTCACGGTCCAAACGTTCCTGCACGATTTCCATGTGCAGAAGTCCGAGAAAGCCCGTGCGGAAGCCAAAGCCGAGTGCTTCGGAAGTTTCCGGTTCCCAGCAAAGTGCGGAGTCGTTCAGGCGGAGCTTTTCGAGGGCTTCGCGCAAATCTTTGTAGTCTTCCGGGTCGATGGGGTAGATACCCGAGTAAATCATCGGGAGCACGTCCTTGTAACCCGGGAGCGGTTCTGCGGCAGGGTTTGCTGCATCCGTGAGCGTATCACCGATTTTCACGTCGCTGATGGTCTTGACGTTTGCAAGCACGTAACCGACCATGCCTTCGGTGAGTTCCGGGCGCGGATCGCGGCGCATGCTGAATGTACCGACTTCGGTCACCACATATTCGCCGCCTGTCTTCATCATGCGAATCTTCATGCCCGCCTTGAGCGTGCCTTCGACAATGCGGATGTAGTTGATCACGCCACGGTAGGAATCGTAAACGGAGTCAAAGATTAGAGCCTTGAGCGGCTTGCCAGCATCACCCTTCGGGGCTGGGATTTCGTCGACAATCTTGTCGAGCACCTGTTCTACGTTGAGGCCCGTCTTTGCAGAAATGCGCGGAATCTGGTCCGGATCGTAGCCGAGCAAATCGCCCACAAGTTGTGCTACGTGGTCGGGCTGTGCACCCGGAAGGTCTACTTTGTTCAAAACCGGGATGATCGTAAGATCGTTTTCAATGGCGAGGTAGAGGTTCGAAAGCGTCTGTGCTTCGATGCCTTGGCTAGCATCCACCACGAGGATGGCGCCTTCGCAAGCGGCGAGGGAACGGCTGACTTCGTAAGTGAAGTCCACATGCCCCGGGGTGTCGATCATGTTCAAGATGTATTCTTCGCCGTCCTTTTCGTAAACCATGCGGATGGCGTGAGCTTTAATCGTAATGCCGCGTTCGCGTTCCAGGTCCATGTCGTCCAGGAGCTGGTTCATCATTTCGTTTTTGGAGACCGTCTTGGTCAATTCAATCATTCTGTCGGCCAAGGTGGATTTGCCGTGATCGATGTGGGCGATAATACTAAAATTGCGAATATTGTTGTTTTGCGGCATATTAAGATGTTGAAGAGTTTTTGCGTAAATATAGAAATCTTGTGCCTGTTTATTGGTACTCGCTGTGAACCCTTTAAAAAAAAACTATATTCTAGTTGAACAATTTGTTCTTTTAGAACGATAACAACGGAAGATTGCTTTGTTTAAAAAGTTCATTATTTGCAGTGCTTTGTGCCTTGCCGCAAACGCTTTTGCCGCGGGTAAAGTTTTTAACAAGGATTATACGGGGACGACCCAGATTCTTGCCCTGATTAAAACTCATGAAGGGGTAATTGAGGTGGACCTGAATTTCAAGGCGGCACCCAATACCGTAGCCAACTTTATTGATCTCGCCAATTCTGGTTTTTACAACGGGCTTGTTTTTCACCGTGTCATCCAGGGATTCATGATCCAGGGTGGTGACCCGAATGGCGATGGAACGGGCGGTCCCGGTTACACCATCGACGATGAAAAGAATGATCTCAAGCATGAAACCGGCGTGATTTCGATGGCAAACAGAGGCCCGAATACCGGTGGCTCGCAATTTTTCATTACGCACCTGCCGCAGCCGCATTTGGACGGCAAGCACACGGTGTTTGGCAAGGTCATTAAAGGACACGACGTCGTATGCCGCATTGACCCGAATGATCCGATTTTGAACATTACAATTGTGGAAAAGAAGTAAATATGAGTTCCAAAAAAGCGACATCTAAAGCGCCTGCAAAGGCGAGTGCTTCTGAAAAGAAATCTGCTCCGGCTAAGAAGCCTGCTGCCAAGGCTGCTGTTCCGGCAAAAAAGGCTCCGGCGAAGGCTGCACCTGCTAAGGCTCCCGCCAAGCCTGCTCCAGCCAAGAAGCCTGCTGCTAAGGCTGCTCCCGCTCCGGCCAAAAAAGCTCCGGCAAAGGCAGCTCCTGCTAAGGCTGCTCCGGCCAAGAAGCCCGTCGCAAAGAAGGAAGTTCCTGCTAAAAAGGAACCTGTTAAAGCGGTAAAGGCGGCTCCGGCTCCTGAAAAAAAGCCGGCTGCAAAATCTGTTGCCGAAACTTCCAAGAAACCCGCTCCGGCAAAAAAGGTTGAACCGGCAGTCGTGGCTAAGGCTCCGGCAACTCCCAAGAAGGCTCCCGAAAAAGAAGTTGCAAAGGAAGTCGAAAAGAAAGTCGTGAAGGAACCTGTTAAGGAAGTTGTTGAAAAAGCAGCTGAAAAGGCTCCTGAAAAAGTTTCTGAAAAACCGAAAGTTGATGCTCCCGAGAAAGTTGAAGTGAAGAAGGCATCTGTGAAGTCTGATTATCCGTATGCAGTTTTGCTTGAAGGCGGCAAGAAGCCTTGCAAGTTCATCATGTTTGTTGAAATTGATGAACAGGAAGAACGCGCCAACAAGAAAAAGGTTACTTCTGAAATGAAGAACCTCGAAAAGAAGCCGACTTCTGCAATCCGCCACAAGATTTCTCTTGCTGAAGAAACGCAGGAAGAATTGACGGAACGTATCTTGAAGGAACTTGAAGAACAGAATGCCGCATTCACGCGTGAGGCTGCAACGCAAATTTGTACGCGTTGCAACAAGAATCTCGTGTCTCCAGAATTCTGGGTCGATAAGCATCTCGGCTATTGCGAAGAATGTGCAGCTATTTTGCACTTGGGTCAGTCCAAGGAAGCCCGCAAGGTGGAATACCAGTTGGGCGCAATGGGCGGTGACTCTCTCGACGAAGTGGAGGACGATGATATCGAAGGACCGGACGCAGCAGCTTTGAAGGAAGCTGAAGAAGAACTCGCCGATTTCGACGATTAATTTGTCTCCACGACCTGTCATTCTAAATAAAAAAGCCGAGGCGTTGAACCTCGGTTTTTATTTTTGTCTTTCTGGATTAATTTAAATAAATTAATTAACCTTTCTCATCACGCCGATGACGCGGCCTGCAATTGAAAAGTCTTTTTTATTGTTCACAATAATCGGCTTGTACTTCGGGTTTGCCGGACGTAGTTCAACATGATCTGCGCTCGGGTGGTAGTACTTGACCGTTGCTTCGTTATCGATCTGTGCAACAACAATTTCGCCAAGATCGGCAGTCTTTTGCTGACGAGCGAAAATCAAGTCGCCATCGAAAATACCGGCGTTGATCATGGAGTCACCCTTGACGCGCAGCGCGAAAACATCGCTACGGCAGGCGAGGAAGTCTCTATCAATCGTAACAGTGCCTTCGAGATTCTGTACGGCAAGAATCGGCGTACCAGCGGCAACTCGACCGACAATTGGAATCTCAATTGTATTGCTTGCAACTTCCTTGTTAGATTCTTTATCGTCGCTTAAAATTTCGATACCGCGGCTGAGGCGCGGAGAGCGGTTGATGTAACCTTTCTTGATGAGGGCTGCGAGAATGGAACGCACACCGTTCGTAGAAGAAATATCGAAGTGGTTGCCGATTTCGCGAACCGTTGGCGGCATGTGGTTTTCCTTAGAATACTTCTTAATGTATTCGTAGATTTCCTCTTGTCTGGCCGTCATTTCTTTGCGTTTTTCGTTGTTGTTTTCCATTTTTTGCCTCTCGTCATAAAGGGTTCTGGAATTTATACAATATAAATATAATGCACAACTGGGCAATTGTCAATATTTTCAGTGCACAAAAGTGAAGTTTTTATGAAAAAATTTGTTATAGATGAAATTTTTTAGTCGTTTTGTTCATATTTACAGCAATCTTTGCTATATTTGCATGCACTTCGGGGTGTAGCTCAGCCTGGTAGAGCGTCTGCTTTGGGAGCAGAATGTCGTCAGTTCGAATCTGGCTACCCCGATACACAAAGAGCCGCCCCGCAGGGGTGGCTCTTTGTGTATTTGGTGGGGTGCCAGAGGAACTGACGAAGTCAGTTCGACAAAATCCGCCAATGTTTGAACGGAGAGAAAACGAATGGCGGATTTTGCGCTGCACGCGTGCGTGCAGCCCGTAGGGCTCGAGCCACTCGGCGTAGCCGAATAGGGGCGAGAGCAATCTGGCTACCCCGATGCTCAATCGGGAAGCCAGCGCAGCCAATCTGACTACTCCGCGCATTTTTTAGTAAAAAAATCTCCGCAACACTAGTGTTACGGAGATTTTTGTTGTTTGGGGGATATGTCCCTAATATAACTATTCAATATAAATAAGAAATTGCTTTTTACTTTACTAAATGATATGACTGTATCAATTGTATTTATTCGAGTTTCTTCATTCTTTTCTCAAAAAATATCTATCCGTAGGGAAATAATCTATAAGAAATGACCCTTGATAAACAGTATAATATTCAGTTCCGGTATGCGCGGCCATATAAGTGCGTTTGCTTACTGTTATGCTCGATTTGCTGCTGAAAATAAGGTCGTAATGCATCCCAGATCTCGATGTCCATGTATCTTTGTCGATAAGGATTTCTTTTTGGAGTGTCGGCTTTTGCGTGAATCTTGCTGGGATTTCGATAACTTGCGGGATAGAAACTCCAATGGCGAGTAATACTAGAATAACAAATTCAAAAATGAATTTGTTTAAAGTTGGTTCTTTGTTGTCTTTTCTTGGAGGCAATACTTTAAAGATATGTAAAATAATGCCCAAACCAAAGCTTATAAAGAAGGCTAATGAAATTCTAAGTAATGTACTGTATTGCTCTCGTTCTACGAGCTTGTTCAAAAAAGTTTCGTCGATGAAATATCCGAGATGGAACGAATTTGTTTTTGCTTTTAGAAAGAAAAATGCTATAATGAAACAAGCCTCTAGTATGAATAAAATAATTAGTGCCTTCTTTCTTAGTGAATTTTTGGGGGCGGGATTTATCGTCCCTTCTTCGGAGGGTGGGAGAGGTTGACTCTCCATCATCATTGCTTTTCTGCGTCTTTTGGCTGCTCTGGACATGCTCTTAATATAAAAAATCCCCGCATTACTTATTTGCGGGGAGGAGAATAGAATATAAATATTTTATTTGAACTGTGCTGTGATGGTCAAGCCTTCTCTTGGTGTAACCTTGTGCGGATTTTCGGTGGAACCATCAGACCATCCCGTGAATACTGCACCAGAGCTTGCCACTGCAGTCAACAACAACTCGTTATTGTTGAAGAACTTGCATTGGTAATTGTTGTTCGGAAGTTTCATGTTGTCTACAAGAACGGAACCATTTCCACTTGCGCCAATTGTTACAGAAACTTCGTTTTCGAGGTCAAAACGTTCGACCATTTCTTTCTTGATGGTTTCGCTGCGATTCTTGGCGTAAGCAATCAAGTTGTTTCCGTTCGGATCCCACTTGAAGTTTGCCTGGTTACGTGGCCAGCGCTGTTCGTCACGTTGCTGTTCCGAAGAGGGAATAGTGGCCATCATGGATTGTACGGTCTTTTGCACTTTTTCGTATGTCAAGTAGCTGTTCAACAAAATGCAAGCGTTGTTGATGAAGAGTCGCTTGAAGTCTGGGTTGTTGAGAAGTTTGCTGAGCATGGTGCCGGGGCCTGCGCTTGCGCCACCTCCGCCAAAACCGCCAAAGCCTCCAAATCCGCCTCCACCGAAGCCGCCCCACATGCCTCCTTGGTTGCCCTGATTGCCTTGGTTTCCTGTAGAGTTCTGCTTTGCGCCGAGCACCCAATCGAACATGTTCTGGTTGTCGACATCGAAACCGCTAATGCCCGGCGAAAATCCGAAACCGTGGTCGGTATCGAAAGCGACGAACTTGAACGGATGACCATTGCCACCCCAGGCGCGCACATTGTTGGTGGGCCAGTCGCCATTGTGGAAATACATTTCGGCGAACATGTATTGTGCAAAACTGTTCACATTGAGCTTAGTCTTTACTTGCTCATATTGAGCGTTGTTCTCGCCTGCATAATTTGCGCTGCTGATTTCGTTGTAAAGCTGCTGGTATTCCGTTGTAGAAGCGCCGTTGGTGCCGCTAGCTTCCAGTCCTGTTCCCGTAATCTTTATCATGTTGATGGACTTGGAATCAATGCCGTAATTTGTTTCGACAAAGTTTCTGTTGAGGCGTTCGCGCATGTCGTGAATGCCGAAGTATTCGCCGTTGTAGAACACAACCACTTGGCGGCTGCGCTGGTAATCAACATCGGTGCCTTCTAAAAGGGCTGTCATCATGGCATCGCCAACATAGTCGCTCCAGAAACGGTTACCGTTGTTGCGCAAGTTGAATGCCTTGAATTTTTTTGCATCAGAGCGTGTCTTGAACAAGGAATATTTGAGGACCTTGTCTCCGTAGATGTCGTTGTCCATCTTAATCGCAACGCTCTTTTTGGGCTTGTAACGACTCCAATTTCCGATGATGGAAATACCTGCGTCAATTTCCCAAGCTTTGCTCTTGGATGAACTTCCGTTTTCGAAATATTCTACGTGAGCGGGGAGTTCGTCGTCGCGCCAAAAGTTTGCGCCCTTGCAGGGTTCTGTGCATTTCGGGTTGTTGTTGTCGGTTACGTTGCTCCCTCCGCCACCCATGTTGCCCCAATTGCCCATACCCCCCGCGGCACCGCCAACATTACCAGTTGCATAGAGTCCGTCTGTGGAATCGAACATGTCGTGATGATTAACGGTTATGGCAACGACTGGCATCGAAACGCTTTCATTGATGAAATATGTTTGCGTTGTCGTGTCGATGGCTTGTCCGTTTACGAATTCAGAACAGCGTATAACTGTGTTTTCGGTAAGCGTTTTTGCTTCTGTAATTTGCTCGGATTGTTGAGTCGGGAAGGATCCGTCAAAAGTACAGCGGATTTCACCACCTTTTTGCGGGGTAAGCGGATTGATGGTGAGGTTGGAATAGAATCCTGCTGCCGGGAGGAAACTGTCCTTGGGCTTGTGATTATCGTCGTAATCTTTTAGCCCGCTAGAAGATGATGCGACAATTGCTGTAGAAGAGCTGCTTGCTACAGAAGCATACGAAATAGCATAGGAACTAGATGAAAATGCTGGAAGCTGGGCTATTACCGAACTGCTTGCTGGTGCAATTGCTGAACTTGAAATTGTGACAAGCGAGGAAGAACTGTTAGAAGCTTTATCGCTAGATGATTCCGAATTCGATGGAAATTGCGAGGATTCGTTGGATTGAACTTTGGATGAAGAAGATTTTATTGCCGGAGTAGATGAATTCGAATCGTTGTGATTACTTTGCTCGGCAGATGAAGACGTTTCTTCACTGATTTGAGGAATATCGTTGAACGGAGCCGCCGCATTGTCATCGGTGCAACCGCAAAAGTACACACTCGCAAAAGCGAGAGACCAAACCACGAGTTTTTTTTGCATATCTCATCCCTTAAAAACTCTAAACCCACACGTATATATTAAGAATATATAGCGGTTTTCTATATATAGGATGGATTTTATTGTTTTTTTTTCTTAAGTGTTGTGAAAATAGTGATGTTTGTTAAATCGGTTGATACGAAATAGCACAAAAAAATGTTCCGTGCTTACGGAACACTTTCAAAAATGTGATAATACAATGTTTGCAGAAATTTTTACTTGTGCATGAAGAAGACTGTGGCGTGGTCGCCGTAGCCTTTTTTATTTGCCTCGGCCATTTTTTTATCGATATCGATGATTTCGCTTTTGGTGAAATATTTGAATATTTCTTTCGGGTCCTGTTTCCAGAATGTGATCCCCTTGGTGTACAAATAACTCCTCAAAATGGCGGAATTGTTGGAGTCGAAAATCATCTGCACAATCTTGAAACCATGCTGGTTTGCGAGAAGTTTTAAGCTGTTGATGGAGTGCAAAAAGATATGGCGGGGAGCGTCGAGCTGGTACCAGTTCTCTTTGTATTTTTCAAACGCAATATTGGGGTAGATGGGGAGAGTCATCTTGATGGTTCCGTCATTTGCCAAAAGGCGCTTGAGGCTGTCCATGGTTTCGTGCGGATCGGTCATGTGCTCGAACGAATCGTTGAGCATGATGACGTCGTATTCGCCCGTCATTTCGTGGACTGTCTTCTTGAAAATTTGAACTCCGTTTTCGTACGAGATGTCGTTCTCGATAAACGGATCGCAACCGGTGAGGCTCTCGATTCCTGATGTTGCCGCCATGCTGCAGAGCAATGCGCCTGCGCCACAACCCACGTCGAGTACGCGCTTGTTGTACTGCGTCTTTGCGCGGGTGACCGTGTCGGCGGGTTTGTTGTAGCTGTAATAATTGGGGCCGTAGTATTCGCTCAAGTTTTCGGGAACGCTATCGATTTGCAAACACTTGCAGTGCGGGCATTCAAAGTATTCAAAACGACCTGCGTTTAAATACATCATTTCCTTTGCAAAGTAAGATTTTGCTTCGGATGTTTCGCCACAAATTCTGCAAGTTTTCATAAAAGCTCCAAAAAGCGAGTCGATAGTTCGCTTTGCAAAAATAGAAATTTAAAAAGCAAAAAGACCGTAAATTATGAGCCCAAAGCCGATAAAGTCAAGAATGCCTGTAATGCGTTTAAATTCTTTTGGGTGATCTTTTCTTGTTCTGATGACGGTAAATTCTTTTAAGCACAGTCTTATTTGGCCATCAAATGTACAGCCTATTACAAATGTTAAAAATCCTAGTCCGCTTATAATAAAGTTAAAAGATGTGTATTGCTTTGTCTGATTATCGAAAAAGCAGAAGCCCGCAAAGATTAAGGTTATGCCAATGACTTTAAATACAATAGAGCCTGGCGTCATTCTGTTTTGATATTTTTCATTGAGACTTTGTGTATACTGTGGCAATGGCAAAATGTCATCTTTGTTGCCGGTGAGTTCGATTATGCGTTTTTCGACAATTCGGATCCGTTCTGGAGAATCATCTGCCTGAAATGCATGATCGCGAATTTGGCTTAAAATATCGTGGAGCTCCTCGACAGGGAGCTCACGAATCTTGCGTTCGTAATCTTTGAGATATTCCTTAGAAAACGCCATGTATGTAATATACAAAAGAAATGGCGGGCCTAAACCCGCCATTGTGACTTTTACTGAGTGAAAATGGAAATTTTTAACAAAAGAAATCTTTCCAAATTTGATTGCCGAGTTCGTTTAGACGAATCTGGACTTTTTCGATATGTTCGTGAAGCCCCTGATCGATAATTTCTTCGATAGTGGTAAAGGCGATGTCGGAACGCAGCTTTCCCAAAAGGCGGATGGATTCCGCCTTGCTTTTGACTGGGTAGGCGATGTTCTTAAGGCACTGCTCCGCTTTTTCAAGGCAGTAGCGCAAGGAACGCGGAAAGTCTTCGGAGAGCAGGAGAAATTCCGCGACGTTGTGCGGTGTCACATTCGAATTGCGGCGGTGGAACATTTCGTACGCACCGACGCTCTTGAGAACGGCGTTCCACTGCACCGTATCGAGCGCCATGCCCACCATGCTCACGTCCGGGAGCAAGATGTAGTACTTGACATCCAGAATGCGCGAAGTCTGGTCGGCGCGTTCGAGCAATGTGCCGAGATGCGTGAAGTTCCAGGCGACATCGTGGTTCATCGTCCCCTGAATAATGCCTGCGGTGAGCTGGCTGAATTCCTTGACGCTGTTGTAAAAGGCGTGCGGACCAGCCAATGCTTCTTTAGGCATTTCGGGGTCGTTTAGTTTCAAGTAAAACTGGTTGATGGCAATCCACAGTTCCGAAGAAATTCTTTCGCGGACGCAGCGGGCGTTTTCACGGGCGGCCCCGACGCACGAAATGATGCTGTTCGGATTTTCCTTGTCGAACGTCAGGAACATGAGCGCGTTTTCAATGGAAACATGCGCGTATTTTTTGAAGAAGTCATCGGCATTGCCGGCAATTTGAATCACCGGTTCCCAAGGGCGTTCTTCACCGGGCAAGTCTAGTTGCAGCTGGAGGTTCACATCGATGCTTCGCGCAACGTTCTCGGCACGTTCAATATAGCGGGCAAGCCAATAAATGGAATTTGCGACTCTACTTAACATATTGTACTTCCTACTTCTAAATTCCTATTGTTGTTGCTGTTGTTGTTCCATCCAGAGTTTAGCTTGTCCGAGTTCCGGAGCCTTTTCGTTTTCGGCAATGACCCAAGTGTCCTTGCATCCGCCGCCCTGTGAACTGTTCACCACGATGGAACCCTTGCGGAGCGCCACACGAGTGAGGCCGCCAGGGAGGATGTAAGTCTCTCGCCCTTGCACAATGTAGGGGCGCAAATCCACATGGCGACCTTCGAAACCGCCGTCGACAATGCATGGCACGCGGCTGAGCGAAATCATGGGCTGCGCAATGTAGTTACGCGGGTTCGCGATAATCTTGCTCTTGAACGCTTCGCATTCCTCCTTGGTAGATTTGGGACCGACGAGCATGCCGTAGCCACCGGATTCGCTGGCGGCCTTAACGACCATGTTTTCGATGTGGTCCAACACATGCTGCATGTGCTTCGGGTTCTCGCAGACAAATGTCGGCACGTTCGGGATGATCGCCTCTTCGCCGAGATAGTACTTGATAATCTGCGGCACATAGGTGTAAATCGCCTTGTCGTCAGCGACGCCGCAACCGGGCGCATTCGCAAGCGCTACGTTACCAGCCTTGTATGCTTCAATCAGTCCGGGCACGCCGAGGCAAGAATCCGGGCGGAAAACCTTCGGATCCAAGAATTCATCATCGACACGGCGGTAAATCACGTGAACCTGCTTGAGGCCGCGTGTCGTACGTGCATAGACCTTCTTGTCCTGCACGACGAGGTCGTCTCCGGTCACGAGGTCCACGCCCATCTGCTGGGCCAAATAGGAATGTTCGTAGTAAGCCGAGTTGTAGATGCCGGGAGTCAACACCACGACCTTAGGCGATGCTGTAGAATCTGCCAAGTATTCCAGCGCGTGGCGCAGACGAGTGCAATATTCGTCTACGGGGCGAATGGAACAGTTGGAGAATACCTGCGGGAATGTTCTCTTGAGAATCTGGCGGTTCTGCAACACGTACGAGACTCCACTCGGGCAACGCATGTTGTCTTCAAGTACGTAGAATGTGCCGTCGGTATCGCGCACAAGGTCTGTGCCTGTAATGTGCGCCCAGATTCCCTTGGGCGGCACAAAGCCTTCCATCTGCGCTCTGTAAGCGGTGCAGGTGTTGATGAGGCTTTCAGGGACGACCTTGTCTCGCAAAATCTTGCGATCGTTGTAGATGTCCGTCAAAAAGCAGTTCAGCGCTTCTGTACGCTGTTTGAGGCCCGCTTCGAGGTGCTTCCAGTCGGCTGCGCTTACAATACGCGGGATAACGTCAAAGGGGATGATTTTGTCCTTACCGTCCTTGTTGCCGTAAACCGCGAATGTAATTCCGTTATCGTAAAATGCGGATTCTGCAATGGTTTGGCGGCGTTGCAGTTCTCCTTCGGGAAGCTCGTTGATTTTCGTAAACAACGGCTCTGCGGCCGGGCGGGGTGTCCCATCCGGTAAGCAAAGCTCATCGTAAAAGCCTTCGGTGTCGTAATTTCCAAATCGCATGTTTTGTTTCCTTATGCTTTTATGTTAAATGTTTCCTTGCAGTCACCCCGTCCAGTCATCCTCGAAGCCGTCATCCTGGAGCCGAAGGCGATAGGATCCATTGTTTCTTGTAGTCTCACTTATTCCTTTATGTCCACGTTTACGGACGCTTTCAAGGTGTGCTCGCCACCTCCGGTGATGACGCCCTTTAACGGGCTCACGTCCCCGAAGTCTCTACCCCAGGCGAGTATAATGTGCTCGTTACCTCCAAGCACATTGTTGGTGGGGTCCAGTTCTACCCAGCCGTGGCTGGGAATGTAAGTGCTGACCCAGGCGTGGGTCGCGTCGGCCCCGACAAGCTTGGGCTGCCCTTCGCAAGGGTGCGTGCGGAGGTAGCCGCTCACATAACGGCATGGCAAATGCAGTGAACGTAGACAGCCGATCATCAGGTGTGCAAAGTCCTGGCAGACGCCTTTTCGCCCGCGTAAGATTTCCTGCGGTTGCGCCCCGATTCTCGTCGCTCCCGGTGTGTACTTGCAATCCGTGTAGATTCGCGTCATCAGCTCGTAGGCGGCGTCAAAAATGGGGCGACCTTGCTCAAAGCTTTCGAGCGCGTAATTGCGGACCGATTCGTCAAACTTCGCGAAAGGAGAGGCATAGGCGTACATCGCGGCGTCTAGCGTCTCGTCGCTTGTCGGGCGTTCCAAAAGTTTTGCGACATCTTCCCATTTCATCGTTTCACCTTGTTTAGGCGGTTCTTCTCCCTGAACATCTACAATGCCGGTCGTCTTGAATCTAAAGTGCGTGTGTTCCTGCTCGATGCTGAATGCCAACACCCTGTTCCCGAAAATGTCGATGCGTTCTTGCTGAATTGTCGGGTTGGGTTCCACTTCGATGCTGTGGCTGAGCCAGTTCTGTCGACTGACTGTTCGCGGGAGCATGTGGGCGAGGTGGTTGCTGTAAAGAACGGGGAGGCGGTAATCATAAACGGTCTCGTGGTCAACTTGATAAATGGGCATCTTAAACCTCCGACACATCCGTGGTTGTCGCGTGGAAAACTCCTGCGCGAGGGGCGTGGCTTAAGTAGAGTCTGTTTACGATTTCGGCAATCCGTTCAATGGAGTTTATCTGTGTCTCTACAAGTTTTATGAGGTTCTCCCTTTTGTTATCAACTGTTTCTGCAAGTTGTTCAATGTTCGCGAGGCGGAGTTCAGCGAGTACGCGCATCAGTTCACGGTCGAGCGGCGAGAATGTCGCTTCGCTCTGGTCGTTGCCGGGCAAGTGCTTTGCGGCTTTCCGCAATTTTGCCACCTGGTAGGCGACGCTTCGCGGGTTGGATTCGTCCGACAATAGCAAATCGATGACGGGGACAACTTGCAAACGGCCTCCATAGCGGCGGTGGTATGTCATGAGTCCGTCGCCGATTTCAAGCACCGCTTGCAATAAGCGCAAGTTCGTCATCTCGTCGGTAGGGGCTGTGTACAGCAGACTTTTGACCAGTAGCAAGGTGCGGATGGCGCACTCGATTTCACGACCGAGTTCCAAAAAGCGCCATTCGTGGCCGCGCGTCATGGAATCTGCTGCAAGCCCGGCCACCGCAGCGCTGTCCGACAGGACCTCCTTTAGGTAGGGCAACAGCGCTGCCGCACCTGTTCCTGCCGGTACTTCTGCAATGCCAAAACCGTTCAGATAAAGCCATAAATCCTCCGAAATGCGGTCGCGCAACTGCATGCCGAGTTCTCGAATTTCCGTCAGCACGCATTGCATGCCGTTCTTGTTGTCCTTGCGCAAAATAAAGTAACGGAGTGCGTTTTCGGGATCTTGCGCAAGCCTCGACTGCGTTTCATCAGTAAGCCCGGCCTTCAGTATCCACGGCAGTTCCGGCATGTCCATCCAGGATTCGTCCGAAAGCCTCACCGCGATACCTCTTGCGATACGCGCCATCATGTTCGAAGCCGACAATGCTCGCCCCAGCCGGAACAGGTTCTCGGCCGCACGGCTAGGCAAATCGCCTCCAGCTCTCGACGGCGTAATCGCCTGACTTGCTGGAGCGAGCAAAGAAAAGTTCGCCACAGGATTTTCCGAAAGCACCCAAATGTCTTTTTCTCCAAGTCCGTTGTCCAAAATCCCGAGGCCGCCTGGCATCACCGATGTTTCCTTTGCCGTGTTGACAGCAAAGAACCGCATTAGCGAAGGCTCCGGAGTAAAATCCCCATGGTATGCGTAAACGGTCGAAACCTCCATCGATCTTTCTGCCACCCATTGCTCGGGCGCATTTTCGACCGCTTGCAACAACGCAAGCTGTGCTGTTGTTGTCATGGTCGCGTAAGTCTTGGGTTCAGCCTCCTTGAAACTTCCTTCGTCGCGGAAAGCTTTCTTGAAAATCCATTTTTCTGGTTCCGCCAACACGCGTTCTGCATCGGCTGCGTTCCCAAGCCAAAGCGTTTCTACATCGCGCAATAGCAGTTCTTCGCCCAAAAGCTCGCGGCAAATCTCCGGCAAAAACGGCTTGAACACGGGCGTTTCCAAAACACCTGTCCCGAGAAAGTTCGCTATCGCGACATTCCCTGCGCGGACGGAACTGATTAAGCCCACGGCCCCTTCGCCACTGTCAATTCGTAGTTCCAGCGGGTCGCACATACCGTCTTCCACTCGGCGGAATATGGTCCCAATCTTCTTGAGGCCCATAAGCGTTTTCATGTACACCTGCATGTTGCGAATCGCGAGGTCATCGTTTTCGACAAGCGGGATTCCCAGGTAACGGGCAATTACTGCGTCTTCTGCGCGACGCGGATTGTCCGGACTCGATGCCAAAAGTACCACCTTGCTGGTTTCACCTTCACCTCCTATGTTCTTGTGCATGGCGTCTAGGCCATCCATCAGCTTCTTGAAAAATCCTGCTAACCGTTCCGTTTGCATGCTGCGGAAAAGTTCTGGGAATGCACGGCTCACGCCAATGCGGTTCTCTAGCGCACGTCCCAAGCCATCGGGTACTTGCAAATGGTCCGATACCGCCACGAAATTTCCGTCTTTGAGCCTTGCCACATCGGTGGATGTCAAGTTCACAAAAACATCGCCAACCGGGTGCACTTTCCATACAACCTGCAAAAAATCCGGGTTCGCAAACAATAGCGCGGCGGGCAACTTGCCTTTTTTCCAAAGACTTTGTTCGCCATAAATGTCTTTTGCGAGTGCGTTAAAAAGCCTAGCCCTTTGCGCCACACCCGCTTCTAGCGTTTTCCATTCTTCGGCCGTAATCACGAGAGGGATGGGGTCTGTGCCCTTGTGGTTGCCTCCCATACTCGACGAAAGATCGTTCTCGTCAAGAACGTTATGCAAACGCCTGCAGCGGTGCTCGAACTCCACTTTCGATAATGCCGAAATGGATTTGATAAAAGTATCTTCTGTCTCTACACATTCCATGTTCATTTAGTCGCAAAAAATGTGCCAAGGCTTATATAGGCTTAAAACGCGTGTTTTTATAATCTATCTATTACATTTCTTGTGGATATTACAGAAATTGTTATGTAAAAGTGCATTCCATTATTTGTATAATTGATGGTTTTGTATTTGCCAAAACCCCAAAATCGCCCTAAAAATGCTCTCCAGAGCCATATTTCTTTCAAAATTTGGCTTTTTTACGTTAAAAATACTCTTTGGCACGATTTTTGCAAAACATTGGCGGAGACATTTAAAATTATGAATACTGCTGAAGTTTTGATCAAGTCCTTAGAAAGTGAAGGCGTCAAGTACATTTTTGGAATCCCTGGTGAAGAAACTTTGGAATTGATGGAAGCGATAAAAAAATCGTCAATCAAGTTTATTACGGTGCGTCATGAACAGGGTGCCGCTTTTATGGCTGATGTCTATGGCCGTTTGACGGGGAAGGCGGGCGTCTGCCTTTCGACTCTTGGCCCTGGCGCTACAAACCTTGTTACAGGTGTTGCCGATGCGAACTCCGATGGTGCTCCGCTGATTGCAATTACGGGGCAGGTGGGTACAGAGCGTATGCACTTGACGAGCCATCAATATTTGGATTTGGTGAACATGTTTACGCCGATTACCAAGCGCAGTAAGCAGGTTGTTCGCCCGGATACGGTGAACGAGATTGTTCGTATTGCTTTCAAGTATGCTGAAATGGAAAAGCCTGGTGCGTGCCACATTGACTTGCCTTGCAATATTGCCGCAATGGACGTAGAAGGCGAGGTGGCTCAAATGCCGTTAAAGCACCATCGCGAAAATACGGTGTATGCAAGCACCGATGCGATTCTTGCTGCGGGTGGTGTATTTGCAACGGCAAAGCATCCGGTGATTCTTGTGGGGCATTCCGCCGTCCGTAACCATGCTTCTGAGGCGCTAAGCGCGTTTGCTTGTTCCTCGAAGATTCCCGTGGTGTGTACCATGATGGCTAAAGGCGTAGTGTCTTGCGATAACAAGTATTTCATGGGGTGCATCGGAATGCCGCAAAGGGATTTTCCGAACATCGTCATGGAACAAGCGGATCTCGTGATTGCTGTGGGGTATGATGTCGTGGAATATGCGCCCGCCAAGTGGAACCCGAATGGTGACAAGATGATTATCCACATTGACGAAACGCCGAACCATGTGAACAAATTCTATCAGCCCGACGAAGAAATCATTGGTGATATTTCTGCATCCTTGGATGCTCTTAGCAGCGTTTGTCCTAACACTTGGGAACCCGAATGGGCTTTGCAAATTCGCCAGATGATGAATGCCGATCATTCGCGTTACGATCATGACACGACTTTCCCGCCGACACCGCAAAAGGTGTTGCATGACATCCGTTTGGTCATGGATGAAGATGATATCTTGATTTCGGATGTGGGTGCACACAAGATGTGGATTGCTCGTCAGTACAATTGTTACCATCCGAATACTTGCATTATCTCTAATGGCTTTGCCACGATGGGTATTGCTGTGCCCGGGGCGATTGCGGCTAAACTTCTGAATCCAAAGAAGAAAGTCTTGGCTGTAACGGGTGATGGTGGCTTTATGATGAACAGCCAGGAACTTGAAACGGCTTACCGCGAACACATCCCGTTCGTGACACTTATCTTCACCGATGGTGGTTACGGCCTCATCAAGTGGAAACAGGAAGAACGCTATGGCGATAGTTTTGCAGTGAAATTCACGAACCCGGATTACGTCAAGTACGCCGAATCCATGCATCTGAAGGGCTACCGCATCGAACGCACCGAAGATTTGCCTCGTACGTTGAGAGAGGCGTTCCGTCAGAATGTACCGAGCATAATCGAATGTCCGGTGGATTATTCTGCGAACATGGAACTCTCGCAATATTTGAAAAACTTGAACATATAGGAGAACGACATGGGATACATCAATAGCCTATTCACGGGGCAATCGGAATCATTCGGTGTAGCCGTATCCGAATCCTCCCGCCTGCTATCTATCGACAGTATTTCAGGGCATCCCGTCGTTTACCGCCATCTTAAACCTTGCGGTAATGTTGAAGAACATAAACAGCAGAAAGAGAATTTATAAATAAGACTCCTCCACTCCACATAAAAAAGAACCGCCGGTAGCAATACCGACGGTTCTTTTCCAATTTAAATATCGCGACTTTCGCGAACGTGTCATTCCCGCCACCGAGCGGGAATCTCCATTCATACAAAAATGGCGGGTCGAAACCCGCCGTTTTCAAAAGCTTTAGTGAAAGGGAGATGCCCGATTAAATCGGGCATGACAACCTCAATTACTTTTTCTCGTTACCCTTAGGCATCTGCACGGAAATATGGATGTCCTGCAGCTGCTGGAGGTCCACTTCACTCGGGCACTGGTCCATCGGGCTAGAAGCGCTCGTGTTCTTCGGGAATGCGATGTAGTCACGGATAGATTCTTCACCTTCCATAGTAGCAACAACGCGGTCGAGACCGAAAGCCAAACCACCGTGCGGAGGAGCTCCGTACTTGAATGCATCGACGAAGAATCCGAACTTGGTCTTCACCTGTTCTTCGGAGAGACCGAGCAGGCGGAACACCTTTTCCTGAACTTCCGGGTTGTGAATACGGATAGAACCACCACCGATTTCCACGCCGTTAAGAACAAGGTCATAAGCTTCGGCGTTGCAATCCTTGAGGTTGCCGCTGAGCATCATGTCCAGGTGTTCCGGAAGCGGGTTCGTGAACGGGTGGTGCATTGCCATGTAACGGCCTTCCGTGTCGCTGTATTCGAACATCGGGAATTCGGTAATCCACACAAATTCACGCTTCTTCGGATCGCGGAGACCCTTGATACGGGCGACTTCCAAGCGGAGCTGACCCATAGCCGTAGCAGCAATCTTTTCCGGACCTGCGATGAAGAACATCATGTCGCCGCACTTAGCGCCAACAGCGTCGCGGAGTTCGTTAAGTTGTTCGGTCGTGAAGAACTTGCCAACCTGAGTTTCAACTTCGTCATTTTCCTTGACGCGCATCCACACGAGGCCCTTGGAACCGTACTTGGCAACGTAAGCCGTGAGTTCGTCGATCTGCTTACGAGTAAAGTCAACGCAACCCTTAGCAGCGATACCGCGGATCTTGCCACCAGCGGCAACGCAGTTCTTGAACACGCCAAAGTTGGACTTTGCACCGATTTCAGACACATCGTGGATTTCGAGGTCGAAGCGGAGGTCCGGCTTATCGGAACCGTACTTGAGCATAGCTTCTGCCCACTTCATACGGCGGATGTGGCGCGGCGGTTCGAAGTTCCAAACCTTGCCCAAAACTTCAGTCACGAACTTGTCGAACATTTCCATGACTTCGTCCTGGTTGACGAAGGACATTTCAACGTCGATCTGCGTGAATTCCGGCTGACGGTCAGCGCGGAGGTCTTCGTCGCGGAAGCACTTGGCGATCTGGAAGTAGCGGTCCATGCCTGCAATCATCAAGAGCTGCTTGTACTGCTGCGGAGACTGCGGAAGGGCGTAGAACTTGCCCGGGTTCACGCGGGACGGCACGAGGTAGTCACGTGCGCCTTCCGGAGTGGACTTGCAAAGGCACGGGGTTTCGATGTTTTCAAAACCGTTGGCGTAGAAGAAGTCGTACACGGCCTTGAGGAAGCGGCTCTTGAGGAGGAGCTTCTTCTGGATCCACGGACGGCGGAGGTCCAGGTAGCGGTACTGCAAGCGGAGGTCGTCGTTTTCCTTGCATTCTTCGTTCGGGTCGTTAATGGCCAAGGGAGAAGTGAGGGCGGCGTTCAAAATTTCGAGCTTGTCAGCCTTGACTTCGATTTCACCCGTAGCGAGCTTTTCGTTCGTGTTGCCTTCTTCGCGGGCGTAGACCTTACCAGTCACGTAAATAACGTATTCGTTACGGAGCTGTTCGGCAGTCTTCAAAACATCGGCATTGTAATCCGGATTGAAAACGATCTGGGTCTTGCCATACTTGTCGCGGAGGTCAACGAAAATCACACCACCATGGTCACGGCGGCGATCCACCCAACCGGCGAGTGTTACGATCTGGCCAACATCTTCCTTGCGAAGCTGGCCGCAGTTATGTGTACGTTTCATGGTTGTATCCTTGAAGATAATTTTTCGGGCGAAAATATAGCATTTTTTATAGGAAAACAACCATCAAATAATATATTGAGTATTGAATAACGTTTGAATTTCGCTTTACATGAACTTCGCTGCGATTTTATATTCAACACTGTATCTGCGATACTTCCCGCGCAAGTAGTACACTACAGTAGGCTTTGTTGTCCCGTCCGAGAGTTTGGCTATCCCGTAATACGCGTTGCCATTGTGTCTATTGATGTCTACTCCCGTGCATTTGATGGGAGCTTGCTTTAGTTCTTTTACGTTAAGATCTGCCAAAGCCTCGTCTTGTATCCAGCCGTATTTGTCGGTTGTGTAACCTGAGATGATGGCGGCTATAATTCCGGCACAGACTAATGTTACGCCCGTGGCGCGCAAATGTTGTTTGTCGTGTTTGCCTTCGGTTCCTTTGAAAAAATTGGAACATTGCTTAAATAGCAGGTACATGGCGGATATTACGATTATGGAAGACAAGCCCGCTTCTGCAGTTTTCATCAAACGAAAATCGATGTATACGTGGTTCCATACGGGCCTAATGAAAATGGCGATTGCTACGATGTAAATGACGGATAAAATGAGGGGCCCAGCAGGGTTTTTCTTGAAATTTTCGCAGCATTCTTTTGCTTCTTGAATCTTTTCTGCTTCGCTTTTTTCTTTGCGCATGTAAATTCCTTTTGGAGTATATAAGATACGATTTTATTTCCAATTTTGTAAAGCGTTTTCCATTTTTTGGAGCCGTTTTCCACCTTTTGTCGCTCCTTTTGGTCTTTTTATCCTCCAATTTTGCAAGTAAACAATATTTTCGCAATTTTTTGTCGATTTTCTTGTCTTTTTCGAATTTTTGCTAGTATATTCTTTTCTGTGTTTAACGAAAATGCCCTATTTGGGGGTGTTTTTGCTCAATTTGGAGAACTAAATGGCAGAAGATTTGCAAGCCCTTATGGAACGCATCCAGAAGGATGCTGTCGAAAAGGCAGAACTCGCAGCAAATGAAATTATTTCTAAGGCAAAGGACAAGGCCGCCGAAATTGTCAGGGCCGCCGAAGACGAAGCCAAAGTTAAACTCGAAAATGCCGACAAGGAAGCTCAAGCATTTACAGAACGTAGCGAACGTACCTTGGAACAGTCCGCCCGCGATTTGCTCCTCTCGGTAGGCAAGAATCTCGAAAAAATGATTCTTGATCTTCTCAATCTCCAAGTTGAAAAATCTCTTGATGAATCGACTGTGAAGAACATGCTTCTCACGGTGGCAAAGAGCTACACTTCCGATATCGAAATCGATTTTTCCGAAGCCGATGCCAAGGCTCTTTCTAGCTTTGTCATGGGTGAATTTGCAAAACAGCTCAAGGCTGGTGTAAAGGTCGAAAGCGATAAGGGCGTCAAGTTTGGCTTCCGCGTTAAGCTCGATGGCGGCAAGGTCAGCCACGAATTCACCGAAGCTGCAATGGCTGAATCCCTTTCTGCTTTGCTCAGACCGCAACTTTCTAAGATTGTAAACAAGGCCGCCCAGGGCAAATAAGGCGGTCCAATGAGCAGTCCAGCATATTTGATGGCATCGCTTCCGATGCTTGAACTGGGCGACGTTCCGCCCCTTAGCATGGCCGAGTTCCGTGGCCGTTGCGAAGGTGTGCTGGATGCCCCAGAACTCGAAGCGCTCGACGCTCTCTTAGCGGGCGAGGAGTGCGATGATGAATTTGTTCGGGAATATCAGTCCCGTGAAACCCAGATGAGAAACGTTTCCGGAAGGCTCCGCGCTCAGGCGTGGGGCCCTGAAGTGCGTTTTGCGGAACGCTCTTTTTCTGGTTATGACGTCACCTTTGCAAAAATGATCCAGGACGCGTTCATGAAGGCCAGTCCGATGGAAAAGGAACAGGATATCGACCGCGCCCGTTTCTGGCTCGTTGATTCCCTTGCCGGTGTGGGCGAGGGGACAGTCAAGCATGTTTATGCCTACGCTATCAAGCTTAGAATTTGTGAGCGTTGGGCTCGCTTGAACGAAATTGCGGGCGACAAAGCCGTCATCAATGTTATTAATGCTAACGATCCTGCGTTTAAGCAGGAATGATTGGAGGTCCATTTTCAATGGCTAGTATCGGAAAAATAACCGGCGTCAACGGAAACTTGATTCGTGTAAAGTTCGAAAGCGCCGTTTCCCAGAACGAAGTGGCTTATGCAAAGCTTGTTTCGAAGAACAATGAAGGTAAGGCTGAAATCATTCCTCTCAAGAGCGAAGTGATTCGTATTCGTGGTGATTACGCTGAACTCCAGGTATTCGAAGATACGACTGGCCTCAAGGCTGGCGACGAAGTCGAATTTACCGGAGAACTTCTTTCTGTTGAACTTGGCCCAGGCCTCCTCACTCAAGTGTTTGACGGTCTTCAGAACCCGCTGCCGAAGCTAGCTGACGAATGTGGCTTTTTCTTGCAGCGCGGTAAGTACTTGAAGGCTCTCCCGCGCGATACCAAGTGGGCTTTTACGCCAGTCGCTAAAGTGGGCGATGTGGTTGTTGCCGGTGATACTATCGGTACGGTTCCCGAAGGTGTTTTTGCACACCGCATCATGGTGCCGTTCAAGCTCCTTGGCAAGTGGACTGTTGATTATATCACTCCGGCTGGTGACCGTGTTGTCGAAGATGTGGTTGCCAAGCTCAAAAACGATAAGGGCGAATCTGTTGACGTGACGATGGTGCAGACCTGGCCGGTGAAGATGCCTATCAAGGCTTATGAAGAACGCCTCCGCCCGTCCAAGCCGCTTACCATGCAGCAGCGCATTATCGATACGTTCTTCCCTGTGATGCAGGGCGGTACGTTCTGTACGCCGGGTCCATTCGGTGCCGGTAAGACCGTGCTCCAGCAGCTCATGAGCCGTTATGCCGACGTGGACATCGTGATTTTGGCCGCTTGCGGTGAACGTGCTGGTGAAGTGGTGGAAACCCTTCGCGAATTCCCGGAATTGATTGACCCGCGTACGGGCAAGTCCTTGATGGAACGTACGCTTATCATTTGTAATACTTCTTCGATGCCGGTGGCTGCTCGTGAAGCTTCCGTTTATACCGGCGTGACGCTTGCTGAATACTACCGTCAGATGGGCCTCAACGTGCTCTTGCTTGCTGACTCTACTTCTCGTTGGGCTCAGGCTCTGCGTGAAATGAGTGGCCGTTTGGAAGAAATTCCGGGCGAAGAAGCATTCCCGGCTTACCTAGAATCTGTGATTGCATCGTTCTACGAACGTGGTGGCGTTGTCCGTCTCAAGGACGGTTCGACCGGTTCTGTAACGATTTGCGGTTCCGTTTCTCCGGCAGGTGGTAACTTCGAAGAACCGGTGACCCAGGCAACCCTTAAGGTGGTGGGCGCATTCCTCGGCCTTAGCCGTGAACGTTCTGACCAACGCCGCTTCCCGGCTATCCATCCGCTTGATTCTTGGTCTAAGTACGAAGGCATTATCGATTCGAAGAAAGTGGCCGAAGCTCGCACCATTCTCGCAAACGGCGTGGATGTGAACAACATGATGAAGGTTGTGGGCGAAGAAGGTACTTCCATCGAAGACTTTATTGTTTATTTGAAATCCGAATACTTGGATGCAGTTTATCTGCAGCAGGACGCTTATAATGAAATCGACGCCGCTTGCTCTGCAGATCGTCAGAAGTACGTGTTCGATAGAATTTATACCATCCTTAAGACTCCGATGACATTTGCCGAAAAGGATGTTGCTCGTACGTTCTTCCTCAAGCTTACGCAGGCTACCAAGGACTGGAACCGCGTGGCATTTGACAGCCAGGAATTCAAGGATCTCGAATCCAGTATCTTTGCTTCCGTGAAGGAGGTTTCTCTCAATGCATAATGTTGCTTACCATCGTATTGAACGCATTGCCGGTTCTGTGATTACTTTGAGAGCCGAAGGCGTTGCTAACCAGGAACTCGCTCAGGTTACAAGTTCTTTCGGTACATCCCTTGCTCGTGTTATCCGCATCGACGGTGACCTCGTGGACTTGCAGGTGTTCGCTGGTGCTCGTGGTATTTCTACTGATTCCGAAGTGCGATTCCTTGGCGAACCGATGAAGGTTCCGTACAGTGAAGCCTTGCTTGGCCGCGTGTTTAACGGTGCAGGAAAGCCGCGTGATAACGGTCCGGAAGTCGATGGCGAACGTATTACGATTGGCGGCCCGTCTGTGAACCCGGCAAGACGTATCATCCCGAAGACGATGGTGCGTACGGGTATCCCGATGATTGACGTGTTCAACACGCTCGTGGTTTCGCAGAAGCTCCCGATTTTCTCGATTGCAGGTGAACCCTACAACGAACTTTTGGCACGTATCGCCTTGCAGGCTGAAGTCGACGTGATTATTCTCGGTGGCATGGGCCTCAAGCACGATGACTACCTCTACCTCAAGGATTACCTCGAAAAGAACGGTGCTCTTTCCCGTACGGTGATGTTCATGCATACCGCATCTGACCCGATTGTGGAATGCTTGCTCGTTCCGGATGCATCTTTGGCTGTTGCTGAAAAGTTTGCAACCGAAGGCAAGAACGTGCTTGTGCTCCTCACGGACATGACGAACTTTGCCGACGCCATGAAGGAAATCGCTATTACGATGGAACAGATTCCGTCTAACCGTGGTTATCCTGGCGACCTTTACTCTCAGCTCGCAAGCCGTTACGAAAAGGCTGTGGACTTTAGCGATGCTGGTTCTATCACGATTTTGGCTGTGACCACCATGCCGGGCGACGACGTGACGCACCCGGTTCCGGACAACACCGGTTATATTACCGAAGGTCAGTTCTACTTGCGCAAGGGCCGTATCGAACCGTTCGGTTCTTTGAGCCGCTTGAAGCAGCAGGTGAACGGTAAGACTCGTAGCGACCATCGTACCATCATGAACACCATGATTCAGTTGTACGCAAGCTACAAGGAAACCTTGGAAAAGCAGTCCATGGGCTTCAACATGAGTAACTGGGACCAGAAACTCTTGAAGTACGGTGTGCGCTTCGAAAAGGAAATGATGGACCTTTCCGTGAACATCCCTCTAGAAAAGGCTTTGGACCTTGGCTGGGAAATTCTTGCCGACTGCTTCACTCCTGAAGAAACCGGTATCCCGACCAAGATGATCAACGAATACTGGCCGAAGAAGTGGTAATATGGCTAAGGTCAAGTTAACTAAAAACGCCCTCAAGGCGGAACGTGACGCGTTGAAGCGCTTCCAGCGCTATCTGCCGACGTTGCTTTTGAAGAAGCAACAGTTGCAGATGGAAATGCGTACGCTCCAGGAGAAGGTGATGGCGAAACGCGAAGAAGAGGATAAGCTCCGCAAGAGCATGGCTTCGTGGATTTCGCTTTTTGCCGAACCCATTGAGTGGGATAAGTATCTCTCGGTGAAGAGCGTCGAACAGGGCGAAGGTAACATCGCCGGTGTGCGCATCCCGACGTTTAGCGGCGTTGAGTTCAACGTGAACATTCCGGATTTCTTTACGACTCCGGTGTGGCTCGACGATGGTATCCGTAGCTTGCAAGGTCTCATTTCCTTGCGCTTGGAACGCCGCGTGCTCGAAAAACAGTACGAACTTCTTTCCAAGGAACTCCGTACCACAAGCCAGCGCGTGAACCTGTTCGAAAAGGTCAAGATTCCCGAGTCTAAGGATAACATCCGTAAAATCAATATTTTCTTGGGTGACCAGCAGACAAGCGGTGTGGCCCGTAGTAAGCTTGCCAAGGGCAAGGCTACGGCTAAGGCGCTTGCGCTTGATGCCCAGAGTAAGGAGGTTGCCGCATGATTACTCCTATGAAGAAGGTGACCATTCTTACGCTTGCAAGCCATAAGGAAGAAACTCTTAAGGCTCTGCGCGAAATGGAGATTATCCATTTGACTCCGCTCCAGAACGCTGTTGGTGTTTCTGTGAACGGGGCGAAGGGTGCTGTAGCTCGCGTGCAGAAGGCAATGGAAGTTGTTCCTGACAAACTCCGTAAAGGTGTAACGCCTGCGGAAAAAGGCGCAAGTGGTGTAACGCTTGTCGAAGAAATCCAGTCGCTTATTTCGGAAAAGAAAAATGCCGAAATTCAGCTGGAACAGGCCGGAGAAGAACTTGCAAAGCTCGGTGCATTTGAAAACCTTGATCCAAGAACCGTGAAGGAACTTGCTGAAAAGGGCATTTTTGTGCGCCTCTATCTTGCTGATACTTCGAAAGATCCTTTTGAAGTCGATGGCGAATGTGCTTACAAGCATGTCTTTGCCAAGGATGAGAATGGCTCATATATTGCAGTAATCAATAAGGGCGATGCACCTGCCAAGGTGACGGGTTCGTTTACCGAAATTGCGATGCCTCTCAAGTCTCTCGAAGAATATCGACAGATTGAAGAAGAAGCTAAGACGACGATTTCGGCTGTCGATGAACGTTTTGCTCAGCTTGCTTCTGTGAAGGACGAACTTGAATCGCGCCTTTTGGAAGTGACGGACCGTTACAATCTCGTTGAAGCTTCTGCAAGCATGCTCCAGAATAAGGAAATCGCAGCCCTCCAAGGGTTCTGCCCGGAGCCGCGTATTGCCGAAATCAAGGCCGCCGCAAAGGCGAACGGCTGGGGCATCCGCGTTGAAGACCCGACGGACGAAGACAACATCCCGACACTTCTCGGCTACAACAAGCTTTCGCGCCCGATGCAGTGCCTCTATGACATCATTGGCATTGCGCCTGGCTACAATGAAGTTGACGTGAGCTCTGTGTTCCTCTGCTTCTTTAGCATTTTCTTTGCGATGATTGTGGGCGATATGGCGTACGGCCTGTTGTTCCTCGGTATTGCTATTTTTGCTCGCACGAAAATGCCGAAGGCAAGTAGTGCCGGATTCCACTTTGTGTATTTGATGAGCTGGGCGACTATCATCTGGGGCGCCATCAATGCAAACTTCCTCGGACTGACTCCGGAACTTGCAGGGTGGAGCTACTACCTCGATATCGCTAACTATAACTTTTTACCGGAAGGCGTGCGCAATGTGCTTTACTGGATTCGCAGCTCTGCTCCGACGGATCCGACGCGCTTTGAAGCATACAAACAGTTCTGCGAGACGTTTACGTTCTTGCCCGCTAGCTTTGTGCCGAAGGTGGCAGGGGCATCCCAGATGCAGCATATCCAGCTGTTCTGCTTCTGCATTGCCGTTGTGCATTTGAGTATCGCTCATGCGTGGAATGTCGTTGTGCGCCTCAAGCGCAAGTCTTCGACGTTCATGGCGCAGGTGGGCTGGCTCATGGGCGCTTGGGTCATGTTCTTCCTTGCATGCAACATGGTGCTTGGAATTGACATGCCGAAGTTCGTCATCCCGATGTTCATCGTGGAAGTCGTGCTTCTCGTGCTCTTTACGGTGCCGCCTAGCCGCCTCAAACAGGACTTCATCAGCATTCCGATGCTCGTGCTCGACATCGTGAACAGCTTCACCGATGTCATCAGCTATATCCGTCTGTTTGCTGTGGGTATGTCTGGTGCCGCAATCGCAGAAGCGTTCAATGACATGCTTTCGCCGCTGTTTGGCTCTGCCGTGGGTGTTGCCGGTGCAGCTCTAGTTCTTTTGGGCGTTCATGGTCTGAACATTGCTCTTGCCGTGATGGGCGTTGCAGTGCATGCCGTACGTCTTAACACACTCGAATTTTCAAATGGACTTGGCCTTGAGTGGAGTGGCTTTGCCTTTACTCCTTTCGCCAAGCAAAAAAATTAAACCAAGGGTTAAATCCCGCTACTTAATGAGGATAATATAATGGAACCGAATACAATGGTGACTCTCGCTAAAATGGGTGCTGCAGCTGCGCTTGGCATTGCGGCTATGGGCTCTGCCCTTGGTTGCGGAACGGCTGGTATGTCTGCTATCACGATGTGGAAGAAGGCTTACGCTCAGGGTAAGTCTGCTCTCTTTACACTCCTCGTGTTCGTTGGTGCCCCGATTTCCCAGACGATTTACGGCATGCTTCTTATGAACTTTATCTTGGATGCTGCAAAGGCAAGTGACTTTACGAACTGGGGCGGTTGCCTCGGTGCTGGTATCTTCGGTGGCCTCGGCATGATGGCTTCTGCTTGGTACCAGGGCAAGTCTGCTGCTGTGGCTTGCGATGCTCTCGGTGAAACCGGCAAGGGCATGGTGAACTACTTGATGGTTCTCGGTATCGTCGAAACCGTCGCTTTGTTCGTGCTCGTGTTCTCCATGATGGTGCTTCATTAATCCAGTGAGGTAGCACGTATGGATCAAACACAATTTCTGACGCTCGCAAAACTCGGTGCGGTGGCGGCTCTTGGCCTTGCTGCCGTGGGTTCTGCGCTGGGCTGCGGGACTGCCGGCATGGCGGCCATCGGAGCTTGGAAAAAGGCGTATCTCAAGGGTAAAAACGCGCTATTTACGCTGCTCATTTTCGTGGGCGCTCCGATTGCGCAGACGATTTACGGCATGCTCCTGATGATGTTCATCTTGAACAAGTCGCAGGCTGCTCCGGGCAACTGGGCTGCTTACCTTGGCGTAGGCATCTTCGGTGGCATCGGCATGATGGCTAGCGCTTGGTACGTGGGCAAGTCCGCTGCTGACGCTTGCAACGCTCTTGGCGAAACAGGCAAGGGTCTCGTGAACTACCTCATGGTGCTCGGCGTGGGCGAAACCGTCGCGCTGTTCGTCATGGTGTTCTCGATGATGCTTGTGTCGTAGCCTGGTTACGAGTAGGTTGTAGGAAGTGCACGGCAACGTCATTGCGAGCACAGCGAAGCAATCTACTTGAACGTTCTAAAACAAAAAGACTGCTTAACGGCAGTCTTTTTTTGTTGTTAAAAGGCGCACAAAATCACTAATTTTATTTGTCATTTTCATATTTCTTTAAGTATATTAAAAGCATGCAAAACGATTCTATTCAAATTTCTCCGAGTATTCATGAGTACCTTTTGACTCATGGTTATACTGAAAATTTTTCTGTGACTCCCATTGCCGGTGCCGGTTCTGGAAGGCGTTATTTCCGTATTGCCGATGGCGAACGTAAGAGTGTCTTGCAGGTTAGTGCCGAGGTTAATGACGATTTCAAGCATTTTGTCGAATATTCCAAGACTTTCAGGGAATATGGTTTGCCGGTTCCGCGCGTTTATTGTGTCGATGAAGCGACATGCCAAGTATTGCAAGAAGATTTGGGCAAACGTAGCCTTTTGGACGAAGCGTACCCGAACGGGAGCAATGTGCTTTCGGGGAGTGTCCGCATTTTGTATCCGGAAGTGATTGATGCACTTATCCAGTGGCAAAATGCAAGCCATCAGCTGTTCAGCCACCATACTGAAATTTGGCTGCGTCGCTTTGATTTTGCGGCTCTTAAGTGGGAAACTGATTACTTTACTGAAAATTATCTAAAGCTCTACAAGGGAATCGAAGAGATTCCGGAGTCGGTGCGAAACTTCTATTCGTTGGTGGCGGTTTCTGTTGAAGCTCAGACGAAGGTCTTGATGCACCGCGATTTTCAGAGCCAGAATATCATGATTCGCCCGAATTCCGAAGTGGCTTTCGTTGATTTCCAAGGTGCTCGCCGCGGTTCCATGTTCTATGATATCGCATCGCTCTTGTGGGATCCGTATGTTAGCCTTCCGCTTCCGATGATCAAGGATTTCTTTGAATATTGGCGCGGCCTGTATCGCGGAACTCGAATTTATACGAAGGACGATGCTTGGGAAGGCTTTGTGCATGCTAGCTTGCAGCGCTTGATGCAGGCTCTTGGTGCTTATTGCTTCCTCTCGAAGGTGAAGAAGATTGATAAGTTCGAACAGTACATTGAACCGGGCAAGGCTCAGCTCCGTGTGCTGTTTGGCGAATTCAAGCAGATTGCCAAGGCTACTGACCCTGAAGTGTTCAAGTTCATGGATTGGGCCTTGCAGTAATGGCTCCGATATATACGCGTATTTACGCACAGCCGGTTGAATTCAACCGAGCTCTGGGTTACGCTTACGACGCTCTTGTGAATGGTCCTTATAAGTTTGACGCCATGTCGACTTGGAAGGGCCTTTCGGAGCGTGTTGCTCAGGGCATTTATATGGGGCAGGGGCTGTTGCTCCCGCATACACGCGTTTCTGGTTTGCAGGGGCCGCTAATGGCTTTTGTCGTTGCGAAAGAAGGCATTACGGGAATTAAAACTCGTAATGAAGAACTTGCGCAGTTTATGTGCGTGCTCCTTTCACCTGCGGAATCAGCAATGGCGCATACGGTTGCGATTGCAAATGTGGCAAAGCTTCTGTTGAATCCCGAGTGGAAAGAAAAAGTCCTCGCCGCAACTGACGAGGAAATGTTGAAAAAAATGTTTTAAGATGGAGATGCCCGCTCAAGGCGGGCATGACAAAAACATCACCATTGGAGGCTACCGACGGCGTAAGTGCGGTAGCCTTTATAGTCTCCGAAGAAACGGGTGTAGCTGCATCTGAAGCTGAACCAGTCCCATGGAGTTGCTGCTAAATCAAAACCGAGTTCCTTGTAACGCACGGTTGTTTTTTTGCTGAGGAACTTCTTGTCCATATCGCTTTCTGGCGTATGGAGGTCATTGATGTGCCCGCCGAAGGCGGTGTCTTTGGCGACAGCGCCAAAGAAGAGCGTTGCCTTGAGGAAATCGTAGGTGGCGCTGACTTCGGTGTGGATTTCTTGGCTGTTCGGGCCGAGGTCGCTACCGAGGCTTTGGGCGTAGCTTGCATAAGTGTAGCCGCGTCCTTTGTGGTGCGTATAGACCCAAGGCTCAATTCGTGTGTATTCGAACATCCAGCCTAGATTTGCGGGGCCGATAACGATATTGTCGCGGGCAACGCCAAGTGTTGTTGCCCATTTGTTGCCCCACCAGGAATCATCGAACATGCTTGTCGGGGATTTCATGTCGTCCCACAAGAGTTCTGCGTAGAATTCCCAATTCGGTAACGTCTTGACGCTCAAGTCAAATGCAAGCGAGATATTGTCTTGGTCGCCCTGCAAGTGTTCCTGGAAAACGTAGGGAATGAACGGAATGACGTAGGCCCATTCGAATTCGCGGCCCGTACTATCGCTGTCGGGGTTTGGATTGGAACCTGCCGCTTCGATTGTTGTGCCGTAAAGCGAGGTTTCGGAAATGCCGAACTGAATGTCTTTGGGAAGATTCAAGTTGAGGCGATGGGCATGGAAATATTTGCCGAAGTTTTTCTTTTCGTAGATTTTGGCGGCGTACTGCGTATATTCAATCGGCCCAAGTGTAAATTGGTAACCGAAGTACGGTGTGGGGGCTGCATCGGGAATGCGACTAGAACTGTCTTGCCATGGACGGTAGATGTTGCGTTCGCCTCGCAGAATCACATGATTACGGCGGGCGGGGCCCCATTCGAGGTAGTCAAATCCAGCGAGGAGTTCTACGGGCTTAAGACTGTAACTTACGTTTGCTCCGAACAAATCCCATGTACGTTTTTTTTCGCTTTGCTTGTTGTAGGGGAGGCCTTCGTCTGGGTTGTAGTAGTTAAAGTTGATGTAGCGGTTTGTATAGTCCGTATTGACTTTAACGCGTGCATCGAAGTGGAAGGCTTCCGTGAATTTTCCATTGGCAAAAAGGCGTATGGACGTGGAATTGTCATAATGCGTTTTTGCTTTCGAAAGATTCGTTACAACAACGGAATCCAAGAGCTGCGCGTTGATGGTAAGCTCTTTTTCGTGCGAGGAGTCTGCAAATGTGATGTGACGTGGCATATCGACCGAATGTGTCGGGCTTGCCCAGCTATCAAGAGTTGACCCGAAGATAAGGCTAAGGGCGATTGCCGATTTTTGCCACGTTTGCATGACTAGGCTTCCTTATTGTCTTTTTTCCAAATACCGATGATGCTCTTGTTTTTGCGGAATGCAAGCCAGAGGGTCGGCCAAATGAGAATCAGGTCGCGGATGAGGCTTGTCCAAGCTTCTGCTTTATCGTGGGCGTTGCCGTCTTGAAGTTCAAAGCAACCGCACGTGATGCCGAGATCGTTCCACAAGGCCCAGGCAAGTGCGATAATGAAGCTTACAAACATCCAGAAAATGGCGAATGCCGATTCCTTCACAAATGGCGATACAATCATTGCAAGGCCAAACCAGAATTCAAATTGCGGATATACAAGCGAAAAGAAATTGTTCACGAAGTCCAAGTGCAGTGCCGAGAAGAATTGATACTGCGCTACGAGCGTTGCAAACTGGTGTGGGTCCTGGATTTTGAAGATGGAGGCAAAGATGAACATGCCGCCAATGCCTATGCGGCAGAGCGTTTCGAGTGCGCGTGTGGAAAAGTCTTTTTGAATCTTGAGAGCGGGGACTATCAAAGCGCATGCGATAGCGACTGCACCAACGCCTACATGGATGTTGTAGCGGTAAGCCTTTGGCCAAATATCGAGGAGCCAATCTTGATCGGTGAATGTAAGGATGGTTTCGGGGAAGCTGATTTCTGCAACACCGACTGCGACAAGGAATGTGGCTATGAGAAGGAGAACGCCTGCAATAATCGTTCGCTTGAGATTAGCTTTTTCAAAACATGCAATCATGGTCGCTCCTTACAAAATGTTTGCCGGTTTTTCGAGAATTTCTTGAGAGCCAATCCAATCGACGGACTTGGAATCTTCGACTCGAATGTTGTTGATGATGGCAAGAGCGATGCTAAATGCTGCAATGCCGAGCAGGACAATCCAATTTAAGGACTTGAGGTAGGCGAGGGTGTTTTTCTTGATTTTTTGAATGAATTCTTTCATGCTGTTCAATATACAAAAATAAATGATTCTTTATTTGAGGCTTTTCTCCTTCTCGTCATCCTGAACGAATGTGAAGGATCCTGTTAAATTGGATAATAGAAAAAAGCCCTGCTAAAGCAGGGCATTTAACATTAGTTGCTCTGTGAGCCGAGCGGTCTTTTTAGTGTATTCCATTACCGTCAGCGACGTCGCAGGTCACAGCCTTGCCGTTCACTTCGAGAGCGATTTCGCCGCAGAACACTGCGCCACCCTTTGCAGTGAGGGCAATCTTTTCGAAGTCCTTCACCTTGAGTTCGCGTGGTTCGCTCGGAGCTACACCCTTGAACAAGGCGCGGTCACCCGGCTTGGCGTCGGCAGGGACGCTCACGAGTCTGCACTTGTGCGTTTCCGGTTCGAGGTCACCCGCAAAGAGCATACCCTGGCTCATGATGCCACGGAGAGCGTTCGGCTTAAGGTTTGCGAACAAGAGAATCTTGCGATCCTTGAGTTCTTCGGCCTTGTAGCTGCTCTTGAGGCCACTGCAGATGGTACGCGGTTCGCCTTCGCCTGCGTCAACCTTGAGAACGTACAAACTATTTGCATCCGGATGGTCGGCAACTTCGACAATCTGTGCCACGCGGAGGTCCATTGCTGCCGGAACGTCAGCTGCCATGAGCGGCTTGTTCTGCTTCGGCTTGGCCTGCTGTTGCGGCTGCTTCTTGACATCTTCTTCGATACGCGGGAAGAGCGGCTTGCCTTCACCGAACTGTTCGCCACCCTTGAGAATGCCCCATACGAGGTCGTTCTGGTCGGTGAACTTGCTGCCAATCATGGCGAGACCTTCTTCGCTCTTGCCCGGGATGACCGGCCAGAGCATGCTCAAAGAAAGGCGCACGGCTTCAGCAGAAACATAAAGCACGGTGGCGAGTTCGTCCTTGGCGTTCGGATCCTTGGCGAGCTTCCACGGAGCCTTGATTTCGAGGTAGCGGTTCACGCTGCGGACAAGCGTCATGATTTCTTCGACGACCTGAGAAAGCTTGACTTGCGGAATCCATTCCATCACGTTCGTGCGGACGCGGTTTGCGATGGTGATGACTTCATTGGCGGCATCATCGAGTGCGGTCGGAGCCGGGAGCTTGCCTTCGAAGTTCGTGAGAACCAAACGGTGTACACGGTTCAAGACGTTGCCGAGGTCGTTAGCGAGGTCGCTGTTGATGCGGCGGACAAAGCCTTCGTGCGTGAAGTTGGCGTCTTGACCGACGACCATTTCGCGAGCGAGGAAGTAGCGGAAAGCATCAATGCCGTACTTTTCCATGTAGTCCATCGGATTCACGACGTTACCTGCGGACTTACTCATCTTTTCGCCACCGTTCACGAGCCACCAGCCGTGGGCGAGGATGTGCTGCGGAAGCGGAATGTCGAGCGCCATGAGCATGGTCGGCCAATAGACGCTATGGGTTGTCAAAATGTCCTTGCCGATGAGGTGGTAGGTGGCAGGCCAAATCGGCGTGCCGTCGGCATAAGTCTTGTGGAAGGCGGTCGAGGCGCTTACGTAGTTGAGGAGAGCATCGAACCAAACATACGTCACGTAGTCCGGGTCGAACGGCAGCGGAATGCCCCAGCTGAGGCGGATCTTCGGACGGCTGATGCAAAGGTCGTTCAGCGGCTGGCGAAGGAACCCGCGGATTTCGTTCCAGCGGTAGTCCGGCACAATCCAGTCCTTGTGGCTTTCCAGGAAGTCAATTAACTTTTGCTGGTAAGAACCCATCTTGAAGAAGTAGTTCTTTTCCTTGAGCCATTCCACCGGGCGGTGGCTGATGGGGTCGCACTTGTTTTCGTCGAGTTCGTCTTCGCTGAAGAAGCGTTCTTCGCCGACGGAGTACCAACCTTCGTATTCCTTGGAGTAAATTTCACCCTTGTCCCAGAGCTTCTGCAGACATTCCTGCACGTAAGCCTTGTGTTCCGGCATCGTGGTGCGGATGAAGAAATCATTGCTGATTCCCATCTTTTTCCAAAGGTCTTCGAAGCGGTGGTAGTATTCGTCTACATGTTCCTGCGGAGTCACGCCACGCTTGGCGGCAGCGCGTTGCACCTTCTGGCCGTGTTCGTCCGTGCCGGTCAAAAAGAATGTCTGGTAGCCGATAATCTTGTGGAAGCGCGTGAGGATATCTGCGAGTACGGTGGTGTAAGAATGCCCGATATGCGGGGCATCATTGACATAATAAATCGGAGTGGTGACGTAAAAATTTTTCATGGCTACAAATATAGAAAATAGACGATAGATGGGGAGTCTTTGCGAACACGAAGTTCGCGGCAATGTCATATAAACGTGTCTTTTTTGCATCTCTAATAACTAATGACTATTAACTAGTAACTCAATTTGCTTATATTATTGCTATAAAACCGGAGGTATTTATGTCTTTTATTGAACTTGCCAAAAATCGTTTTAGTTGCCGTGCTTTTGCCGAACGTGCTGTGGAACCCGAGAAACTTATGATGGTGCTTGAGGCTGGGCGAATTGCACCGACTGCCGTGAATGGCCAACCGGTGATAGTGAAGGTGCTTGAATCACCTGAAGCTCTTAAGAAAATTCGCGGTGTTACGCGTATGGCCTATAATGCCCCCGTTGTAATTATGGTTTGCTATGACGATACCAAAGTCTATTCTCCGACAACCTACATGGATGATTTCAAGAGTGGTATCATGGACTCGAGTATTGTTGCCACTTCGATGATGATGCAGGCTACCGATCTCGGGCTTGCAACGCTTTGGGCTCGCGGATTCAGCGCTGCTCACATTGAACATGAATTTGGATTCCCCGAAAATATCAAGCTGGCATGTCTTTTGGACGTTGGCTATGCTGATCCTGTGAACGGTGTTCCTTCGCCGCGCCATGAATTACGCAAGCCGATGAATGAGTTTGCCGAAGAAATGTAGCGCGTTATTCGTTAAATTATTTTGATTGGAAATCTTAGAGCATCATTTAGGCAAAGTTTTTTTTTATTTTGCTTAGGTTGCTTTGGATTTCCTTTTTTTTGTTATGAATTTGTTTGCTCGAATCTTGTTTTTGGCGTTTTGCTCGCTTTGCTTTGCTGGCGCTGCTCCGTCTAGTGTGAATGATACCGTGTCCGTTTCTCCGGCAAAGCTGGATTCGATTGTTGCGGGAAGAAATTTAGTGTATCAGTCGCTCAAAAAAGGCGATAACAATAGCGCTCTTGAAGCAGCCGCTTCGTTAAGGGCTATGTCTCCGGTTCCTGAATTTGCGTTGGATGATTTGGAACTGATGGAAATTTATTTGATGACGGATCAATTTGATTCTGCCATGGTGATGTGGGGGCGAATTTACAGTACCGCATTGGAAGAAGTCCGTTATTCGTATGTTAGCGATTCCTTGTTGGCGCATTTAAACGGGAACTATAACTTTCTTATTGATAAAACTTTCAAAGCCGATTCAAATAAAGTTAAATCTCTTTTTGATCGTGCAATAAAAAACATTGTTTCTCGTGAAAATCGTGATTTAGCGCTAATTATAAAGGATGTAGTTCCTGAATACTCTCTAAACAGTAAGTTTAGTGCGACTCATTATTATGGTTGCAATCGAGATGATGATTGCGGTAAGGTGGATGCTTACACGAATCGGAAATCCGGGATGTATGTTCGAGTTATTGGTGGGTATTTAGAATGCAATTTAGATACGACTCGTCTTGATTCAGTTATTTTGCAATTGGAAAAATTCAAGAGCGATTATCCAGAATCTGAATTTATTCCTTGGATTCAAAAGTTATTGGAATGGCGGACTTCTCAGCGCAAATCTTTTGTGCATCGTTCGAACTATTATAATGAGCGGTTATATACCGGTGGTATTGGCATTGAAGCATGGGGTTCTATTCGTTCGATGTTGGTTGGTGTGCCGATTCAATTTGGGCGCGTTGCCTTTGATTTTCTACTTGGCGGGATTGATCATTATGGAGGAACTTTTTTAGCGACTGTTGGGGTGGATGTTTTTGAAACCAAACGGTTTAAGGTGGTTCCTTTTGTGGGTGGGAAAAATCCCTTTGTTGCCGGGGTCCAGTTTGAATATCGTCCGTGGATATTCCCCTGTAGCGCAAATGGGATTGGAGAATACATCTCCTTTAAATTCAGGTACATGGCTATGTATGGAAAAGTAAAAACGGAAGATGGAGCAAAGAAGAAAGAATTCCATAATGGCTTTTTTCTTGGCGTGGGCATGCATGTTTGGTAGCTCGTTGCAAATCAGTTTTTCTACATTTGGCGTTGTAAAACTTAAAAAAGGATAGAATCATGCGTGATCAATTCGAAAGCCCGCTTATCAAGCGTTATGCTAGCAAGGAAATGAGTTTCATCTTCAGCCCGCAGTACAAGTTCCAGACTTGGCGCAAGCTGTGGATTTACCTCGCCGAATCCGAAATGGAACTCGGCCTCCCGATTACGCAGGAGCAGGTGGACGAACTGAAGGCCCACGAAAAGGACATCAACTTTGAAGTCGCCGAAGAAGAAGAAAAGCGCCGCCGCCACGACGTGATGAGCCACGTCTATGCTTACGGCGTGCAGTGCCCGAAGGCTAAGGGCATTATCCACCTCGGTGCAACGTCTGCATTCGTGGGGGACAACACCGACCTTATCCAGATGCAGCAGGCCATGATTCTCGTGCGCAAGCGTCTTTGCCGCGTGATGGACAAGCTTTCCAAGTTTGCTATGGAATACAAGGACATGGCTCAGCTCGGTGCAACACACTTCCAGGCTGCCCAGCTCACGACCGTCGGTAAGCGCGCTTGCCTCTGGCTCCAGGACATGCTCATCGACCTCGAAGAATTGAACTTCCTCATTGAAGTGCTTCCGTTCCGCGGCGTGAAGGGTACGACCGGTACGCAGGCTAGCTTCATGGACCTGTTCAACGGCGACGAAGAAAAGATTATGGAACTCGACCGCCGCGTGACCGCCAAGGCTGGCTTCAAGCGCGTGCTCACCATCACCGGTCAGACTTACACTCGTAAGTGGGACAACCGCGTGAACCAGGTGCTCAGCTCCATCGCTCAGAGTTTGCACAAGTTCGCTACCGACATGCGCCTTATGCAGGGCGTGAAGGAAGTCGAAGAACCGTTCGAAAAGACTCAGATTGGTTCCTCTGCCATGGCTTACAAGCGTAACCCGATGCGCAGCGAACGCATTTGCTCCCTCGCTCGTTTTGTGATGGCTCAGGTCAACAGCACCGCCTTCACGCAGGCAACGCAGTGGTTCGAACGTACGCTCGATGACAGTGCAAACAAGCGCTTGGCAATTCCTGAAGCATTCCTTGCCATGGATGCCATGCTCATCATCGCCGAAAACGTCACGAACGGTCTCGTCGTTTATCCGAAGGTTATCGAAAAGCGCATCATGGCAGAACTTCCGTTCATGGCTACCGAAAACATCATCATGGAAGGCGTGAAGAATGGTGGCGACCGTCAGGAACTCCACGAAGAAATCCGTGTGATGTCCATGGAAGCAGGCAAGGTCGTGAAGGAACAGGGCAAGGATAATGATTTGCTCGAACGCGTTCTCAAGAACGAAAAGTTCCAGAAGCTCGGCATCACCGAAGAAAAGCTCAAGGAAATTCTCGACCTCCGCAAGTTTGTGGGTCGCGCTCCTGGTCAGGTTGTGAAGTTCGTGACCGAAGAAGTCCGCCCGGCTATCGAAGCAATCCCAGCATGGGATTCCATTGATGCTGGCGAATTGAAAGTTTAACTTGTCATGCCCTGCTCCGACAGGGCATCTCCTTCTCGGAATGAAATTGGTGATTCCCGCTCAAGGCGGGAATGACAACGGAGCCGAGCGATGCAGAAACATGCTTGCATGTTTCTATATCCGAGGCGAACAAATCACCCCCGTTAGGGGAATGACATTAAATTGGCGCGAATATATTGCAAAAAACGAGTCCTTGCGGGCTCGTTTTTTTTGCACTGTAGGTAGATAAGTAGTTTACGGTTTGAATGGCGGAATGTAATCATCGCCTTCGTTGCTGCGACTATTTGTCTCCATATACCCTCCTTTTTCCTTTTGTTGCTTCAAATATATTTAGTATGGCGATATTTTCTGTGTGAATTATATCACGGTGTGATTTTGTTCACGTTAAAAGCCTTTTGAGAAATATGGGATAAATAGGCTAAGGTACGTTTTTTTTGTTCTTTTTTTTCCCTAAAAGGTTATTTTATGCTTATGGAGAAAATTGACTTATCACAATGGACGATGTTCAGCAATCGTCACAATTCCGAGAACTACAACAGTCCGGATGGCAAATGGATGCTGAAATTGGGTTTTCCGGGTTTTTGCTCGACGAAGGAGGAATTGCTTCGCGAGCAGGATATTTGCCGGAAAGTGGTTTCACTTGGAATCCCGACGCCGCATGTGGGCGATATTGTCGAACAGGACGGTCGTTTGGGGCTGATTTACGAACGCATCGTGGGGAAGCGTTCGATTTCGAAATGCGTGGGCGAAAATCCAGAACATCTTGAGGAATACATCAAGGTTTTTGCAGAGCATTGCAAAAAGTTGCATTCTACGTCGTGCATTCCTGGCACGTTCCAAGATGCGGAGGAAAAGTATTCGCGATTGCTCGAACAATCCAAGATGTTCCCTGAGAACGTCAAGGAATTTGCGCGTAAACTCATCAAGGAAACGCCAAAGGTTTCTCGTTGCGTCCATGGCGATATGCAGACGGGCAACTTAATAGTCAATGACAATGGTGCGTACTTTATCGATTTGGGTGAATTTGCTTGCGGCAACCCGCTTTATGATTTGGGGTGCTATTATTATTTCTGCCATTATTTGCCGGATGATTTTCTTTTGGCGACGCATTACATGAATGCTGAATCTATGCGCAAGTGCTGGGATGTATTTGCAAAGCATTACTTTGGTGCAGATACTCCGGAGAAATTGGCGGCGGTGGATACTCGCGTCAAGCCGTATGTATTGTTCCCGATTCTCGATTTTGAGCATTTGATGGCCGAAGATGCAAATTTAAAATACCTGGAAATGAATTTCCAGGTAGCTAAAAAAGACTTGGGATTGTAAGCGATTTTACTCGTTAATTCCATAGAGCCGGTTGTGTGCAAGGCAATCGGCTAATTTTTTGTATTCCGTGACAAATGCTTCGTGGGCGGGGGAGTCGCCGAGCGCTTTGTAGAGGGCGCTGGAGAGCGTTCCGCGTTCGAGCATTTTTTCCATGAAACTCTGCGAGACTTCGGTGAGATTGTTTTTCACGACGCTGTAGATGTGCTTCCAAATATCGCCGGCGGTAACCGGGGTGGATGCGGGGGTGGTCGCGAAATCCATGCCAAATACGGAGAGGTATTCTTGCCAATCGATTTGGGCGTTTTCTGCGTCCTTCGTGGTTTTGGTGAGGAGTTCTGCAAGGCGTGTCGTGTCGAAGTTGCGCAAGAAATCGCGGTATTCCTTGAGCGTGTGCGGCACGGAATTTGCGGCGGATGCGTTTTCGCGAGATGCCGCGAATTTGCCGTTCACAATGGCCTTGAGTGTTGCGATTTCAAGTTCAACGATGGCGATGTCGGCATTCGGGCATTCTTGAATATCGACGAGGCGTATTTCAATGGCTCCACGATCAAAGCGGGCGATAGCACCACGGCTGTTCAAGAAGAAATGATTCAGCAAGTGTTCGGTATCGTACGGGGCGATAGCTTTCTTTACCTTGTCGAAAATCTGCTTATTGTATTCATCGTAGCTGTAAGCTTGTTCCGGGATGACTTGGCCCGTGATTTCAGGAACTTTGTCCTGATTGTGGCGATAAACTTCGATGCGGGCATCGCGATAGCCAGTGTATTTGCCGTCGAGATACGGGCTGCTGGCGGCAATGGCGGGGATTAGCGGCAACAGCAAGCGAATCGCTGCGTGAAGCTCGCCAAATTCTTCGTCGCCATCAAAAGAAAGGTTCAGGTGTGTGCTTTGCAAGTTTGCCCAGCCGTGACCTTTGCAGTTGAAAATGCGGTCGTAAGTCTGGTAAATGTCGAGACAATCGTACGGCCAAAGCTGCATTTCAGCCGGGTCCATGAACGGATGGCAGGCGCTTGGCAAAAGCATCGCGTTGATTTTTTCGAGCTTCTTGTTTGCACGGCGAATCTCATGAAAGAATCGCTTGCCAAGTCCGTCAAATGTGGACTTGGGATGAGCGCACTTGAATTCTAGCACATGGCTTACAAGTTCGTTGGAAAGTCCGATGTCATCGTATTCAATGTCCGAAAGCTGATTGCCGTCTTTATCTTTTCCGAGCGGGACATCGGCGCGAGGCAGCACATTGAGCGTGTCGCGATCGACAATCATGAATTCCATTTCGACGCCGAAGCGTTCCCAAAGTTTGTAATTGCTCATGATTGCCCCCTATAAAAACATATCCCTTTCGTGTTGGAGTACTTTCTGTTGTGCTGCATTTTGGCGGTCTTCGATGCGGTGGCGCAGGCTCCTCATGATGGCGAGATAAATTTTCTTTTTGCCAACTTGGTCTTCGATACCGTGGTCGATACTCGGGTTGTCATTCACTTCGATTACGACCGGGTGGCCGTTGATTTCCTTGAGGTCCACGCCGTAAAGCCCGTTACCGATAAGGCTTGCTACGCGGAGGGCCGTTTTCACGATGCCGTGCGGGACGCTTTCAATCGGGAGGCAATCCCATTTGCCACAAACAGCGTTTTTGTCCTTGCTATCCCAGTTATAAATCTGCCAGTGGTCCTTTGCCATGTAGTATTTACAGGCAAAGAGCGGCTTTCCGTCGAGAATGCCGATTCTCCAGTCAAATTCTGTGGGTGTAAATTCCTGTGCGATGAGCAAGTCGCTGTGCTCGAACATCGTGTCGAGAATTTTTTCAAGTTCTTCCTTGTTGTTCGCCTTCTTGACGCCCATGCTGAAGCTGGAATCAGGCGTCTTGATGACCATCGGAAATCCGATTTCTTTGGCGAGCGTGTGGCGGTTTTCGCTGTGGGCAATAATCGTCTTCGGGGAGGGAATCTTGCCGACTGTCATCAGTTCTTGCAAATAAACTTTGTTGGAACAACGTAAAATACTGTCGGGATCGTCGATGACGGCTATGCCTTCGCTTTGGGCGCGACGTGCAAATGCGTAAGTGTGGTGGTTGACGTTTGTCGTTTCGCGAATGAAGATGGCATCAAATTCACCGACACGGTGGTAGTCCGTCTTGGTAATCATTTCCACGCGGAAACCCGTATCTTGCGCGGCTTCAATGAACAGCTGGATGGCTTCTTTGTTGCTCGGCGGTTCCACTTCTTCGGGATTCGTTAAAATGCCGAGATCATACACGTAGTCTTCCGTCTTGGGGGAGACATAGCGGTCTTTCTGGAAATATTCAATGGCAAACTGGTCCACCATTTCTTTGTGCGTTTCAGGAATTTCGTCAACGCTAATCGGGCGGATAGACTGGATGAACCATTTTTGCTTGAAGACAAATTTTGCACGCAGGAGCGGAGCCTGGAAAACGCGGTAAAGTGCCTGCGAAAGTTCTAGGTATTGCGCACTGACGTTTTGCCCAAAGTAAATGGAAAGCACGAATTCCGTGCCCGTCAGCTTGTGCAGGCTCTTCTGGATCAGTTCATCGATTTCATCGCTGATGATTTTCACGACTGCCGGGGCCTTGAAATCGCGGATATTCTTGACGTTCGGGATGACCTTGTGACCGCGCGCTTCGGCAAGCAAGCTTACATAATAGCCCTTGCTCTGGTAGCTGTAGTCCTTGCACAAGTTGAAAACGCGAACGTTTTTTTGTGTTGTAAATTCTGGATTAGTAAGGTAGTCTTTTGCCGAGACAATTTCGGCTTCGGGAATGTGAAACTTCCAATTCTTTGGCGTGTTCACGACAATTATTTTTTTCATAATGTTTGCACGTGTGGCGTCTTCATGGTGAAGTTGCGTCGTGCGTGCCAAAAACCTCTTTGCTTTTTGACGATATAAAGATAGCTCAATATTTCAAGAATTGTAAAGTGAGGCGGGGAAAAGGTTAAAATAAAACATCTAAAAAGAGGGTGTTACGGCCGTTAAGTCCCTAAAAACGCTGTTTTTTACGAAAAAAAATGTATCTTATTTTATATGCGTATGCGAAATTGTCTTTTATTTGTTTTGCTGTTGAATGTTGTTGTTTTTGCAAATGACTGTAACATTCGTCTGTTACCCGCTTTTACCGATTCTCCTGAAAAACAGACTTTGGCAAATGTTAGAGATTCTTTATTGTCGTCCTTGCAGGCTCAGGATTCGAGTGAAGTTTTCCGATATGTTTCTGTACTGAAAAATTCTGGTTATGGCGAACGTGCTTTGGACAATTATGAACTGTTGCAGATTTATCTTATGATGAATCAGTATGATTCTGCTTTAGTCACGCTAGTAAGGGAACATTTCCGTTATATTAATGAAAGTTATGACAATGAATCCGGTGTCTGTAGTAATAGGGCCCCATATTCTGCTTTTGATGATGAATTGATTGCTTATGCTAATAGAACAATACATTTGACAACAGAAGCAGACTTTCAAAAACAGCTAGACCGAATATCAGATGGAGCGACTACGCAAGAATATAAGGATTTTACCAATTTATTGAAGATCATCCTGAAAAATACAAGATTCAACCATATTTCTAAACGTAGTGATTATTACGCAGGTCGTCCGCCTAATAGAGATTCTTTTCAACAAGCACGTTTTGATGGTGGGAGTTATACCAAAGAAGATTTTAATGATTCTCATGTTTTTGATTCATTGATAGAGAAACTGATTGCATTTAAAAATAAATATCCTGAATCAGAATTTAATCCTTGGATTATGAAGCAAGTGGAGCTAAAAAAAGATGACCGTGAAAGTGATTTGAAAAAGCGGCATTATTATTATGAATTTTTCTATACAGGTGGCATTGGTGGAGAGTTTTTTATTAGTCCGTTAAATGGTAGTTATGAATGGAATGTTGTTCTTCAAATTAAGCGTTTTATTTTAACGGCTAATTATGGGCGGGATGATGATTTTATATATGATGGTTGGAATTTCTTGCTAGGTGTCGATGTCTTTGAAAATAGGTTTTTCAAGATAGTTTCGTTTGTTGGGGGATCAAATCCTTTGATGGCTGGCATGCAATTTGAATTTAGACCGTGGATTTCTGAATTGGGGCGTGAAGTTCCAATTGGGAGCTATTTATCTATCAAAGCAAAGTATGTGTTTAAATATGGCGAAAAAGATAGAAAAGCTGACGATAATGAAAAACATTCTAAGCATAAGTTCTATCTCGGTGTAGGCTTCCACATTTGGTAGCGTTTATTCGAATTTCGTTGTTATATCCAGCGTGTCGCCGCGACCATATTGGTCTTTATAAACAAGTTTCCATGTAATGGTTGAGTCCTTGTAAGAATGAAGCGATTTATTGAAAAGCTGATAGTTGTAAACACGGGCTTTTTCGGGCAATTCTTCGAAAATGACGTTACGGTATTGTTTGTAGGGAACGGGACGATTAGACACACTCCGATATTCAAGGGCGCACATTTTTTTCTTTTTAGAAATATCTTTAACGACTGCTTTCGGAAAGTCTCTTCGCCATTCGAAATCTTTAGGTAGCCCGATGGGTTCTATACTGTAATTGGATTTGAATGTCAGCAATGCAGAACAGGATGTGCTTGGCAAAATAGAAAAGAGTTTTACTACAGAGTCGCGATTGAATTCGGGAATGTTTGCTACAGGAATGTAATTTGTGATAGCATTTTTTCCAAAGTTCAGATCTTTATAAGTTGCTTTCGATGAATTCTCTTTGTGATAAGGATTATTGCATTGTTCGCCCTTGGGTGCTGATAATCTACGAACGCATGAAAAACGATCACCGAAAATTTTACAATCAGAAGGATGCCAAATTGTAGTGTCTCCTCTAAAATCAAGAATGCGATAAAATAGGGAAGCTTTTGTTGAAAATCGTTCAATTGCGGAATCGTAACACTTTGTGGGAGTGTAGTTTTGGCTTACTTCGAATTTTGTCGTGATATTTAGCGTGTCGCCGCGACCGTACTGGTCTTTATAGACAAGTTTCCATAAAAAAGTTGTGTCTCTATATAGGATTGATGTATTAATTAGTTGGTATTCGTAATTTTTTTCTTGTTCGGGTAAAAAATGTCTGGATTTTATGTATCGTAATAGTGGTGGGTGTATAGAGGGAGATCTTAATGAATGACTTTCACAAACATTTTGTCCCGTAGTGTCTTTGCTAATAGACATCCATTTTTTACGATCGTCTTCATCCCATTTAAAATAATCAGGAAGTCCAATAGCCTCAATTTTATAATTTGAATGGAATGTTAAAAGCTTGGAACAGGGGCTTCCTGATATATAAGAAAAAAAATGTGCGACATTGTTTCGGTCGAATGCAGGAATGTCGGCTATTGGAATGTAATTGACGATGGCGTTTTTACCGAAATTTAAATTTTTGTAAATGACTTTTTGTTTTTTTTGAAGCGCTGTATCTGATTTTTGCTTTTGGGTTCTATGCCTTTTTTCTATATCAGGAAAATTATATATGATCTCTTTACTGCACGAAAACGAAGAATCGCGAATGGTGCAGTCGGCAGGATCCCAGACTGTTGTATCTCCGTTTAACTCCAAAATTTGGTACATGATCTGGGTTTTCTCGCACTCGTTTTTAAAAACGAAGAACAACAATATGGCTAAACAAATCAGTCCGAAAATGACAATAAACTTCTTTTTCATTCCAAAACCCAATCGTTAATAATCACAACCGCAAAATACAAAAAATGGAGTAATGGGGCGGATAAATTTTTTTCTACATTTCCCTCTATGCTTACCATTTCGGAATTCCTTCAAGAAAATTCGTTCCCTGCGATTTCGCTTTTTGAAAATGCTGATAACGAGGCCATTCACGTCAATGGCGCGTCGGTTCCGCTAGCTTCGATGATGGTCGCGAACCGCTTCTTGAAAAGTCCGCAGAACATTCTAGTGATTGCGAAAGATTACCGCAGTGCCGAAGTCTGGGTCGAGAATCTCGAAAGCATGGTGGGCGAGGAATTTGTTCGCTTTTTCCCATCACTCGGCTTGAAACCTTACGAAATCAAGGTGCCGTTTGAGGGCGTGCTTGAAGAACGCTTGAAGTTCTTCCGCGATGTTTCGCATACAGAAAAGCCTTTCGTTGTCGTTTGCCCGCTTGATGCATTCTTGATGAAACTCCCGGAACCGGGCGAAATCATGCGTCAGGTGCGTACGCTCCGTGTCGGTGATCAGCTAGAGCCTTCGTCTTTGCGCCCGTGGTTTCTTGATCACGGTTTTACGGAACAGCCGATGGTGAGCGGCGTGGGCGAGTTTTCGATTCGCGGTTGCATTGTCGATGTGAACTGTCTTTTGTATCCGCATCCGATTCGTATTGAATTTTACGGCGACGAGATTGAGTCCATTCGCGCTTTTGATATTTTCTCGCAGCGCTCGCTGGAGCAGATGACGCATATCGAGTTCTTCCCGATGGGCGAATTTACAGTGCCGGAATCGGTGATGGCGGGTGAGGAATGTTCTGCAGAATCGCTTTGGTGGCATCGTCCGAATCACCAGCGTTTGGTGGCAAGTCTCTTGGATTACATGCCGCGTGCATCGCTTGTCTTTGAAGAACTTTCGTTGCTTTCGGAAACTGCTTCGAAGATGTATGGTGCGTTCCGAGGCGCTTATGATGAAGCTCGCGTGACTGATGCAGGAATTGCAGCCCCTGCGGATATTTGGTTCAAAATAGGTGAACTTTCTCGTTTGTTCGTAGGTCGTGCGTCGCTCGATATGACGCGTGTCAAAGTCGATGATGGCAATTGGCACGAAATGCACATGCGTGCTCAGGACTTTACGTCGAATGGTACGGACGCGGTTGCCAAAGAAATTGAAGAATTTTATGATAAGGGTGGTCGCGTTTATGTGATGGCGCAGACGCTTGGCGGCGTGAACCGCTTGCGTGAAATTTTTGACGGTCTGCCGGTCGAAGATTATTTTATCGGCAATTTGAGTGAAGGCTTTTGGCTCGAAGACGATAATGTCGCATTCCTCACGGAATCAAGAATTCTAAACCGTCATGCGAATAAGGCGCGCAAGCATAAGATTGCGGGATCGGTGACGAATGCGTTGATGGTGGAATCGCTCAATCGCGGAGACCTTGTGGCGCATGAAGACCACGGCATTGGCCGCTACTTGGGCCTTGTCCGCGTGGAAGTCAACGGCGGTATGGTCGACTGCGCGTTGCTCGAATACGATGGCGGCGACCGCTTGAAGTTCCCTGTATCGGACTTGCAGAAGATTGAACGTCTCGACCGCTCGGACGATGTTGAAACGAAGCTCGACCGCCTTGGCAGCAAGACTTGGGAAAACATCAAGAAACGCGTCAAGGAAAAGGTCATCAAGATTGCGCGTGACCTTGTGGAACTTTATGCGAAACGCGAACTCGTCGAAGGTTTCGGTTTCCCGCCCGATGGTAACATGCAAAAGGAATTTGAGGATTCGTTCGAATACGATCCGACGCCAGACCAGCTCCGTGCCACGGCTGACATCAAACGCGATATGGAAAGCCGCCGCCCGATGGACCGCTTGATTTGCGGTGACGTGGGCTTTGGAAAGACCGAAGTTGCGATGCGTGCAGCGTTCAAGTGCGTTGCTTCGAACAAGCAGGTTGCAATTCTCGTGCCGACGACGATTCTTGCGGCACAGCATTACGAAAACTTTTGCGAACGCTTTGCCGCTTATCCGGTCAACATCGCCTTGATGAACCGCTACAAGAGCGCGAAGGAAAAGAAGGAAATTTTCAAGCAAATTGCAGACGGTTCCGTGAACATTGTGATTGGAACGCATGCGCTTTTGTCGAATAAGGGTGAGTTCAAAGACCTCGGACTTTTGATTATTGATGAAGAGCAAAAGTTCGGCGTGAAGCAAAAAGAAAAATTGCGCCAGCTTCGCCTTGCCGTCGATACGCTCAGCATGAGTGCAACGCCGATTCCGCGCTCGCTGCATTTGAGCATGACGGGCGTTCGCGACATTTCGCTTATTAATACGCCGCCCATTAACCGCTTGCCGGTCGAAACGAAGCTGATGCAGCGCGATGACGAAGTTTTGAAAAATGCGATTCTCGATGAACTCGCTCGTGGCGGTCAGGTGTTCGTGGTGAACGATCGTGTGCAGACGATTACAAAGCTTGCCGAAGATATCGAAGCAATGGCTCCCGAAGCGAAGGTCGCTGTGGCTCACGGCCAGATGGAAGACCACGAACTTGAACGTGTGATGGATGCCTTCCTTTCGCGCAAGTTCGATATTCTTGTGAGTACAAGCATTATTGAATCTGGCTTGGATGTTCCGAACGCGAACACGATTATCATCATGAACGCGCACCACTTTGGCATTAGCCAGCTTTACCAGATGCGTGGCCGTGTGGGCCGCAGTAGCGTCTTGGCCAAGGCGTTCCTCGTCATTCCGCAACGTGGTGAAATCTCGCAGGAATCCATGCGACGCCTCAAGGCTTTGGAGCAGTTTACTGATCTCGGCAGTGGTTATCAGCTTGCTATGCGCGACCTTGAAATTCGTGGGGCGGGCAACTTGCTCGGTCAGGAACAACATGGCTTTATTGCCGAAGTCGGCTTTGAAACGTATGTGCGCTTGGTGCGCGAAGCGGTTGAAATGCTTCGCGGCGGCGCTCTCGAAAAGCCAATACAACCGCGTGTGGAAATCGGTGTGGATGCTTACCTTCCCGAAGATTACGTGGAAGATGGCCTCACGAGAATTTCGTTGTACCAACGCATTGCTCGAATCACGTCGCAGGCGGATGTGCAGAACATCGAAAGCGAATTGCAGGACCGTTTTGGCCCTGTGCCGACACCGGCAAAGATGCTTTTGCTCGTCACCGAACTTGGACTTTTGGCAGGTCGTTTGCGTATTCAGGGACTTGCGCTCCGCAAGGGCGTTATTGTGGCGACATTTGCAGAAACGCCGTCGCCGGACCCGCGCGTGCTTGGCGAAATCAGCAGCCTTTGCACTTGCAATATGCGTTACTTGGGAATGTCTCCGTTACAGGCTGTGTTCGAAGTCGGGCGCGGGACTCCTGTGGAAATGGCGAAAAAAACGCTCGAAGTGTTCCGGGCGTTCGCAAATATTCAAGTGCAAGCGGCGACTATACGGTCCGCAGACCCGTTACTCACGGCACTTGGCGTAGGCGAGACGCACTGATTCAAGTCGGTTTTCGAGACCTTCGACGAGTTCATCGGGGTCCAAGAAAGATTCATCGGCATCGGTTTCAAAGAACACGCGTTCTTGCGGTATATGCGGAATGGCTGCCGCAGTTGTTTTTTTGCGGAAGCTGTCTTCGTGCAACGAAAAGAGCGAACCGTAGGGTAGGGCTTTTTTTACAAAATTAGCATCCCCGCCAAAACGGTGGAATATGGGGCGTGGTGCTTCTTGAATTCGCGGCAGCACGTGTAAATCACCCACTTCGTGACCTTGTGAAATGTCTTGCGGAAAGCCTGCATCTATCAAAAAATTTAGTACCCGCATATAGTCCCCGACACAATGAATTTGCAAATCCCGTTTGAGTTCTAGGGCTAGTTTGGCTTGCTTTAAGAAAATCTTGTCTTGGGTACCATCGTCGTAGCCCGGATATCGCTTGTCGATACCCGCTTCGCCGACCATGGCATGTTCGTCTTCTTGTAGTTGTTTTTGCAATTTTGCAAACATTTCGTCGTTTGCTTGCGTCGCTATCATTGGGTGGATGCCGTAAGCCGCCTTAAAAGGTTTGATTTCTGTTGAAAATTCCTTTTTAAGCTGGGCGACTTCTTCCCATTCCCATGGTTCGCATGCAATCGCAATAAAGTCATAATTCTTATTACAAAGCAGTTGCGTCAACTGTTTTGGATGGGGTAGTCGTGCTAAATGAATGTGAAAATCGAACATAAAATCCCCCTACATTCATAAAATACAAAGAAATAAGCGAATTTCAAAATTATTTGCTTGTTTTTTGGTGCAAAAAAGCCTAGTTTAAGTTTGTTGGTGCGCCAACCCAAGTTTTTTGAACATCTCATTAAAGGAGTCGCTATGCGCGATTTACTCGAAAAAGCTCTGAATAAAGGTTTGACTGTCTGCTTTACATCCGAAAATGGCTTTGATGTCATTCGAATTTCTTCCGGTAACGAAGTCGTTGCAAGTTGCAGCCTTGGATCGAATAGCTTCCGTGCTTCGGTCGAAGAATCTCTCCAGGCGCTTTTGCTCGACTTGGAACGCAAGGGCTTCTAGTGGCTTTGCCGCAGTTGTTTGTCGGCTGTAGACAGTAAACTGTAATTGCAAAAAAAATCCTGCGATGAACTCGCAGGATTTTTTTTAGTTAAAAATATTTAAGCTTTTTTTGTGAACAACAAAGCCCCAGTTATTAAACTGGGGCGGTTGTGAGAGCGAGGCGAAGACGGAGTCTTGTATCGCTCAAGAGCCGAGTGGTCTCCTTAGTTTATTCTACCAATCAAGTTGCCAGAGAGCATATAGTCTTTAGATGCACCGTAGCTGTGGAAGCCAGCGGAGAGCGAGAAGCGGTCCGTGAGAGCCTTTTCAAGATAAAGTGCTCCGAGAACATCCTTGACATGCTTTGTCTTACTGCCGATAAAGTCGCTGTGGTTATGACGGTTGTGAACGAATTCAGCTTCGAGAATAACGCGGTCGACCGTCTTGAAGTTCAATTCGACACCACCCGTGAGCGGGGCAACGAGGTCGTTAGACATATCCATGAGGGCGACTTCACCGAATACAGTGAGGAAGTCCGGGATAATCGGTGCGCGGACCTTCAAAGAAGCATTGTGGATAATGTCGATGTCGCTATCGTGAACCTTGTCGAAAATGTTGCTGCGGTAGCCGAGCTGGATATCGAACATTTCGAGGCTCGGGAGATCGTGGAAGTTGAACACGAGGCGGAGGTCACCCTTGTTCAGATAAGTTGCCTTGCTGATGAAGGAAAGGGCGATGTCAATGTTTTCGTTCGGAGCAAATCCGAATTCAAACTGGTTTTCCGGATCCTGTGTGGAGAGGAAGCCGTTCATGTAACCATCGATGTAGCCACCGAAGTAGTCACCATTCTTGTCCGTGTTGTCCCAACGACCGAGCTTGAAGCTGAAACGACCCTTGCTCTGGTAAGCCCAGGCTTCGTCGAGAGAGAAGTAGTCTTCTGCAGAGCCCAAGTTGTGATTGTCGCTATCGGTCTTCAAATCACCGGGGTAGAAGGCGAGAGCAAGCTTGCCCTTGAAGTCTTCTGTTTCGGCGAGGATTGCGAAGTTAGCTTGGCCGCTCCATTTTTCGAGGTTGTTGGAATTGTCATCGTCTTCAGATGTCCAGAATACCTTGCCTGCTTCGAGTTCAAAGTCTGCGTTGATGTCGAAGTTGATTTCGTTAACGGTGAAGACCGCATTTTCGATCATCTTCTTTTTCTTACGGTTTTCTGTGGTTGCCGGTTCAGCGGCTGCAACTTCTGCTGCCGGAGCTTCAGCAACCGGAGCTGCTACAGGTGCCGGTTCTACAACGGGGGCTGGTGCGACCGGAGCCTTGACTTCGGCGACCGGAGCGGGTTCTGCCTTCGGAGCTTCAGTCGGTGCGATTGCCGGAATAACAGGTTCTGCTGCCTTAGCTTCGACTGCGGCGGTAGCTTCGGCCTTAGTGGCTTCTGCCTTAGCTTCTGTAGCCTTGACGGTTTCTTGAGCCTTGGTTGCGGCAGCCTTTGCATCGGCGGTTGCTGCGGCTTTGGCGTCTACAGCAGCTGCTTTTGCGTCAGTTGCAGTTGTCTTTGCGTCTGCAACAGCGGCCTTAGCGGCTTCCGGAGCCTTTGCTGCTTCCTTAGTCTTGGCTGCGGCGTCTGCCTTTGTTGCTTCGACAGCCTGAGTAGCATCGGCCTTGGCCTTTTCGACTTTAGCCTTCTTCTTGGCTGTGACGGCCTTAGCCTTAGTTACTGCAGCCTTAGCTTCTACAGCCGGCTTTTCGGTTGCTGCCTTTACATCTTCTGCCGATGGAGCGGCAAAAACGGATGCTGCAAGTAAGCAACTAGCAAGAAACATTTTCTTCATTTGAGATCTCCTTGATGTTAAACTCATGTTTAAATACTCATTTAAATGTTAGTAAAATTAACATAATCTTTTTTTTACTACATATAATGTCCCCATTAATCTAATTTAAATATCCAAAAGAGGTGGTTGTTTTGAAAAAAATCTTGTTGGTGATGTTGGTTCTATTTACGGCGAGCGCGTTCGCCCAAATGAAATTGGATGTCTATAAGAAAATTAATGGTGAAATAGACGAAAGGCGGTCGCTCGGTTACCTTACGTCTTCGGATGCTATCAAGGAACTCCCGATTCCGAAAGACCGTATTGAACACGAAAGTTTTGTGGACGTGCAAGAAAAAGTTCGTGGTGCAAACGGAAAAATGCAAACGGTCACCAAGAAACAACGTGTTGTAACGTACGAAGAAGTGGAACCGAAGGCTCCGCCTCGTTATGTTCCGGTGAACTGCAAGTTTGGTGACGTTTGGGTAAAGCGTTCGGAACTGGATCGCTTTATGCAGGAATATGCGGACTTGAGCGGCGAATACGTTTCTGAAACAGGACGTGTTGTGTTGAAGAGTTCTCCGAGCAATGCAAATCGTTTTAACATCATCGTGCAGAATGGCAAGGATGACGATGTTGCCGAAATTGAGATGGGAAACCTCGAAAAGAAAAATATTAATGGTCATGCCCGCTTCGTTTATAAGGAAGAAGGCTGTGCTGTTGGTGTAGACGTGTTTAACCGAGTTGTCCGCGTGGCCCAGCGTGGTTGTGAAGATTACAATGTCGGTGGTTATACACTTGCTGGCAATTATCCGACGTTCCGCGGAAACAATCGAATTGTCGAAACGTTTAATTTGGATTCATACAGCTTTTCTTTCCCCAAATACTTGTGGTGCTCGAGTGGCTATGATACCTGTGAACCGCAGACGGATGAACATGGCATCGTGAACATTACGTGGAGCAAGGATGGACATGGGACTGTAGAACGCCGTGCGGGGAATTCTGTGCATACTTATCGCGCTATGGAACGCGTGATTCCGCACAAACGCGATTTTTACAATGGTGAAAAACCGATTGCTCTCAAAACCAAGCGCACTGACATGAGCGGTGAGTGGATGAATTGGTATTTTTATCCGAGAGCGGGGCGTTTCAAGATGATGCGTTCCGGTCAACGTCACGATGCCGCTTATATGGAAATTTACGAACCCGTCAAAGAAGATGATTAAGAGTGGGCTTCGCCCAAGCCCGCAGAATTGTTGCAGAAGATTATGATTAAATCGATTGAGCAGAGTCGCATTTTGTTTTTGGATTCGGGGCCACTGGTACGACTCCTCCAGATGCATCCGGATTATTATCCGATTGTTTCAGACGTACTGGACGGCGTTTACGAGAATAACGTGCAGGTCTTGGTTTCTTCTGTGACTTTGTTTGAAATTTGCAAGAAGGCGTACGGTGCAAACGATGGCGTACTTGCTCGGCAGTACCGCGAATTTTTCGAGAAGTCTGCGAACGTGCGCCTTTGCGAAGTGAATGCTGACGTTTCACTTAAGGCGGCGGAACTTTTTGCGGCTGCGTCCCGCACAAATCATAAACTCACGGAAGGGGAGGCTTTGCGCCTTGCAACTGCGTTTGTGAACGGTGCCGATTGTATCCTCACGGAATGTGTGAATTTCCGTGATGCAACGGACGCGCTCGTCGTTACGCTCGATGAAATTTAAGTTAGAGCAATTATTTTTGCTGAGCCCGTTCGTATTCTAGCTTTTTTTGTTCGTATTCTTTTTTCTTTTGCTCGTAATCTTCGAGCCCCGCTTTGACTCTGTCTTGGTATTGTAGATAGTAGGGAATGTAGTCTATCATATCTATGTTGCCGTCCTCGTCAAATTCAATAAGATATTTGTCGTTGACAACAAACGTGGGTTCGACAATCTTAAATGGGTTAAACCAAAAAATTGTAGTCATTTCTTCTGGGTTTATGGAGCGGATGCTGATTTCGCTGAGTGCATTTGCTTCTGGGCTGCCTGCTTCGGCACTGTAAAAAGCCGGGTAGCGGATATCTCGCTTGATAATATTCCATGCGCCCATTCTCGATTTTGCCGTTTTGGGGACGGCGTAGCGTAACTTGAATTTCTCGCTTTGTATAGTCGCGTCATAGGTGCGAGTCCGTTTATTAAACGCGCCTGTCTGGTGAATTTCGTCAATTCTTGCCCAAGCGCCGGGCTTTATATATAAAGTTTTTTTGAATTGGAATATTGCGTCGTCCGTTGCAAGGTCTGCTTTAAGTTTGTTGTAAGCTTCGATGACTTTTTCATCACTTGCCAAAACGTATTGGACGTTGTCGGGGACTTTTTGGTACTTGATGTTTGCTGGACGATAGTTGTTTGCCTTTCCGATAATTTCACCACCGGGAATGAGCTTGTAGTCGGATTGTGGCTTAGGTGGAGCGGACGCACAACCGATAAGAAAACTTGCTACGCAAATAAATGTAAAAAATTTAGTGAATTTCATTTTTCTCGATCTTATAAGTGAGTTTGTCCTAATTTACAAATTTTTAGTGTGAAAAACCAATTTAAGTTGGATTTTTGCTACACTCTAATTTCAATAGCGTACAAGGCTATGAAGCGAAAAAAATGGATTTTCGGTGTAGCATATTTACTGTAGCGGTCGCCAAAAGCGTCTAATTACTTTCTATTTCCTGCTTCCTACTTCCTACTTTTTCTATCTTTTCCGCGTAAAATTTATTGGAGTTTAACATGTCTAATTACTGTCCTGTTATTGGTCTCGAAATCCATTGCCAGCTCGCCACTAAGACAAAGATGTTCTGTGGCTGCGAAATTGAAGTGAACACAAGCCCGAACAAGCACGTTTGCCCTGTTTGCCTCGGTATGCCGGGTGCTATGCCGGTGCCGAACAAGAAGGCTGTGGAATACGCCATTCGCTTGGGCCTCGCTCTCAACTGCGAAATCGATTTGAACGCCATGTGGACTCGTAAGAACTACTTCTACCCGGACCTTCCGAAGGGTTACCAGATTACGCAGACGGGTGGACTTCCGGTGTATGACCATCCGATTTGCAAGAATGGCTGGCTCGAAATTGTGAAGGCCGACGGCACCAAGAAGCGCGTGGGCATTACCCGAATCCACATGGAAGAAGACGCCGGTAAGCTCATCCACGACATGAGCCCGTCCCAGAGCCATTTTGATGCAAACCGCTGCGGCACGCCGCTTTGCGAAATCGTGACCGAACCGGATATCCGTAGCCCCGAAGAAGCCGTGCTCGTGCTAAAGAAGATCAAGCAGACGCTCGAATACACGCGCGTTTCTAACGCCAACATGGAAAACGGCAACATGCGCTGCGACGGTAACATTTCTTTGCGTCCGTCCGAAGACGCTCCGTTCGGCATCCGCGCTGAAATCAAGAACTTGAACAGCTTCACGAACCTCGAAAAGGCTCTCTACTGCGAAATGAACCTCCAGGCCTCGACGCTCGATGCAGGCAAGGAAGTCGAACAGTGCACCAAGCGTTATGATCCCAACGCCGACAAGACGATTGTGATCCGCTCCAAGGAAGACGCTCACGACTACAAGTACTTCCCGGAACCGGACATGGTCCGTCTCGTGACCGATCCGGCATTTGTTGATGAAATTCGCCGCACGCTTCCGGAACTGCCGGATGCCCGCCGCGAACGCTTCATGAAGGACTTCGGTGTTTCGGAATACGATGCCCAGGTGCTGACTGAAGACCGCGATGTGAGCGAATGGTACGACACCGCCGCCAAGAACTGCAAGAACGGCAAGGTGCTTGCTAACTGGGTCATCACGGAACTCCTCGCCAAGATGAAGGACCTTGAAGGCGGTCTCTCCGCTCTCAAGATCAAGCCGGAACAGCTTTGCGCTCTCGTGAACCTCATTGCCGACAACACCATCAACGGTAAGATTGCAAAGACCGTGTTTGCCGAGATGTTCGAAACGGGCAAGGATCCGGAAACGATTGTGAAGGAAAAGGGCCTTGTGCAGGTCACCGACACAGCCGCTATCGAAGCCGTTGTCCGCGAAGTCTGCGCTGCCAACGCAGCTCAGTTCGCTGAATTCAAGGCTGGTAAGGTTGCACTCAAGGGCTTCCTCGTGGGCATGACCATGCGCAAGTCCGGTGGCAAAGCTAACCCGGGTCTCGTAAACCAGATTCTCGACAAACTCGCTAAGGAAGGCTAGTTTAGACGAGAGACGAAAGAGTGTTTTTTTCGAATTCGAGAAAGCGTCATTGCGAGCCCAAGGTCACTGAGCGTAGTCGAAGTGGGGGCGTGGCAATCCACGGCAGTTTGTTGCTCGTGGTTTTGTTCGCGCTCTTTCTCGCGTTCCCGACCTCAGCCTCTGCAAAGATGGACCGCTCGGATAGTTCTTACGTCAGCACGTTGAACATGACCGAAGAGCAAAAGGAAAAGGTCTATGGCGTAGATTCCTCGACTCTTGCTAAAGGCCCGACTTTGCAGGAACTCAACGAAGAAAATCCGACTTACGTCAAGCGCGAATACGACCACAAACAGCAGGTGGTTGTGGGTAGCGTAATCATGTTCTGCGTTGCCCTCGCGATGGTCCTGATGAACAATTACAATCCCAAAAGGTAGATAGGTATTAGGTGTTAGGTATTAGGCAAAGAATCGCAGTTTCGCTGCACAAAACAAACGCACAATGAGCGTAATTCTTTTTCGAAACCAGTAACTTAAAACCTATAACCTAAAACCTACAACCTAAAAAACTAATTATGAACTACACAGAAGAAGCAAAACAGAATTTCAACGACCTCTCCAAGAACCCGTATCCGGGTCGTGGCATTGTGCTTGGCACAAGCGCCGATGGCAAGTCCTACGTGCAGGTTTACTGGATCATGGGTCGCAGCGTGAACAGCCGCAACCGTGTGTTTGAAATCGAAGCCGATACTGGTTTTATGAAAACCAAGGCTTTCGACGAATCCAAGCTCACGGACCCGCACCTCATCATTTACTATCCGGCTCGCCATACGAAGGACGTGCAGATCATCACGAACGGCGACCAGACGGACACGATTTACAACGCCATTAAACTCGGTGGCACGTTCGAAAGCGCTCTCCGCACTCGCCAGTACGAAGACGATGCTCCGAACTTCACGCCGCGTATTTCCGGCATCCACTACAAGAATGCTGAACCGGCAATCTATAAGCTCTCCATCCTCAAGAGCCGCAACAATAGCGAAGACGCTGGCTGCGAACGTATGACGTTTGAATTCGAAAAGGCTCTCCCGGGTCTAGGCCACTTCATCAGCACGTACGAAACGGATGGCAAGCCGATTCCGTCTTTCAACGGTTTCCCGAAGCTCATGCCGATTTTCAACACTGCTGAAGAAACGCTCAAGGCTTACTGGGACGCACTCAACGCTGATAACAAGGTTTCCTTGATGGTCAAGTGGATTGACCGCGAAACATTCGAAGCGAAGACGATTATCGTTAACAAGAACGTGTAATCGACCCCTGGACTCTGTTCCGAGGCGTGAAACTTTTAAGCGGAAAAAGCGGGCTTATGGCTCGCTTTTTTGCATACTAAACGATTAAAAAGATTATTTTATAATAAGAACTTTAAAATCGATCTAGCAGGTATTTATGCAAAAGATTCTTTTGTTGTTCGTATTCCTTGTGATTGCCGGTTGCACCTCCAATCAAATAAAATCATTGGAACGCGCGTCCGGCTCGTTCAAGGTGCTTGGCAATTTTGAACTTGATGTGACAAGCTCAGAACCGCAATCGTTCGTCGTCGAAAAGCCTGAAAAGCCTTCATTCTGGAGCGCCCGATCCGACGGCCAAACATGGTGGGGGACATCTTTGTGTTTTGATAACGTAGACTCGCTAGATGAATTTCCCATCATTCTGGAGGCCTCTATTGCGTTTAAATTGACGATGGGTGGCAAGGAATATATTGCCGATGAACATGAGGGTTATAATCGGGTAAATTATTGCTCGTGGTATGACGAACGTAAAGGTGTTCATCGAAAAGGATGGGCCATTCGAAGCAAGCTCCTTCCTCCTGAAGCCGATTTTGATTCCCCGATGAATATTGAAATTCAAATCTTGAACGATAAGGATTCCGTCTTGACGAATCTTTCGAAAAAGTACCCCAAGCCAATCTTGATTGTCTATACAGATGGGTAGGGGTTAAACTACTCTCTACCGACTTACTTTTCAATGACCTGCCCCAGAATCTGGTGCAGGCGTTTTTTATTCCCGAATCCATCGGGATTTTCGATGTAGTAGAAAATCTGCTTGATGAGTGCGCTGGTGTTGAAATCATACGATGCAATGCGCAATAAATAGCTCTCGGCGGAGTTGTCGAATCCGAGTACGTTCGGGTCGGTCTTGTCGCCTGGCAATGTGCAATCGCCATCATCGCTAATTTCGTAAAAGAGTCCTGCGACTTCATCGTTCACGCAAACCCAGCAATCGCAATCGATAGGAACGTTCTTGGCGAATTGCAAAAGCTTTTTCTTCACGAGATTACGTGCGTATGATTCGACGGAAAATCTCGAGACTTCGTGTCTTGCAATTTCCTTGTAATCCCACGGGCTTGCGTATTCGTCATCAGTAAATGCAATGACTTCTAGCCCTGAATTCATGAGGCCTGTCAAGCGATCCTTGGACCAAGAACTGTTGTGGTAGGGCGAAAAATAGCAGACCTTTTTGAAGCCTTTTTGCAAAAGGTATTTGCCCACCTGCAATCCCGGAATTTCTCCGAATGTCGAGTTGAAAAATGCCCAGTTGCTTTTCGTCAAAAAACGGCTCGGAATATTCTGCAACGGGTGTTCCCACCAAACGGATACGGGGTATTTCACACCGTAAAAGAGCTGCAAAAGCGCGTGCGGATTCTGCACCAAGAGTGTCGATAGCACTGCACCGATTGCATTCGGATAATCTGTCAGACGGCAGACTTTTCCACTGCGGTCAATGAGCTTGCCGCTTTCTTCGTTGATGCCCAGCAGAATGAGCTTGAAATGTTGTTCACCGGCGGTCTGGTAAACGAGACGCAAAAAGTCGAGTTCACGTTCGCTTTCGGCCGTAAAACCGCCCCACGAATTGCATCGAGTGACGAACAGAATCTCGCTAAAGTTCTTTGTCGTCTTGGTCTTGAGCGGGGAGGCGAATGCGTACAAGCGACCTCTGCGAACGAGAATCCCCTGATTGACTTTATGAATCAAAAATTTGCGGAGAATCGTTTGCGAGACGTTGTATCGGTCGGAGAGTTCCTTCGCAAGCGGTAAATTCTTGTTCGGGTCAAGGAATCCTTTTTCCCAGTCCGTCGAAAATTCGCGTTCAAGGCGTTCGAGCACGGTTTCGCGATGGACCGTTTTCGAAAGCATTTGCGCAAGATCATTGGCGTCCGGAGCCTTGCCCCAGAAAAATCCCTTGCCACGGATACTGTAAATGAGACCTTCTTCGGAAAGTTGCTTGAGTACGCCCTGGATAGTTCCCGACGAGACTCCAAACGTTTTCATCAGCTTGCGTACAGACGGGAGCATTTCCCCGTCTTTCAGCTCTTGCTGCAAAATCGCTTGTTTGATCTCGTCACGCATATTTTATGCCATGTTACGGGCTGCAATCCATTCTCGAACGGCGCGTTCTGCGTTCCCGGCGAGGATTTCTTTTTTGTTCTTTTTCTTGAGACCGTCTTGATGGGGAAGGAGACCGAAGTTGAAATTCATCGGCTGGAAGTCCTCGTTTTCTTCGACAAGGCGGTTCATGAGTGCGCCAATGCAGCTCTCTTCTGGGAGCGGATCAGCGTGTCCATGCAAAATCGTTTGGGCCATGTTCCAAGCGGCGTACCAACCTGTGGCAACAGCTTCAGTATAGCCTTCGGAACCGGTAATTTGCCCTGCAAACCATGTGGGCGGAATGCCCTTCGCGCATTCGAGTTCTGGGCGCAGGCGGAGCGTTTTATCGAGGAACTTGGGCGATTCGATAAACGTGTTACGGTGCATGCAGCCGAGACGTGCAAATTTTGCATTGCGCAGTGCCGGCACCATGGTAAAGATTTCCTTTTGCGTGCCCCACTTGAGGCGCGTTTGGAAACCGACCATGTTGAACAACGTCTTTTGCTTGTTTTCGGCACGGAGCTGGATCACGGCATACCACAAATGGCCGTTGTTTCCAAGCCCAAGCCCTATCGGGCGCATGGGCCCGTGGCGTAACGTTTCGTAGCCACGACGCGCCATCTCTTCGACCGGGAGGCAACCTTCAAAAAGTTCCTTCTTTTCGAACGGACGTGGTTCTGTAGCTTCGGCTTCGCAGAGCTTGCGCACAAATTCTGTATAAGTTTCCTTGTCGAGCGGGCAGTTGATAAAGTCGGCTGTTTCGCCTTTTTCCCAACGATTGCGGTAGAAGGCGTGGTCAAAGTCGATGCTGTCTGTTTCGACAACGGGTGCAATGGCATCGAAAAAGTGCAGACGGTTGCTGCCGAGACGCTTGAAAATATCATCGGCGAGAGCGTCGCTTGCCAAAGGGCCTGCTGCAACAAGCGTCGGGCAATCGCCTTCGAGACTTGTCACTTCTTCACGATGGAGCGTGATATTCGGGAATTCGGCAATCTTTTTTTCGACAAGTTCGCTAAAAATATCGCGGTTCACGGTGAGGGAATCACCTGCAGGGACTGCCGCTTCTCGCGCACATTCCAAGAGGAAACTTCCGAGCATCGTGAGTTCCGCTTTTAAAAGGCCGTGGGCGCTTGTAATGCCTAAGGCCTTGAAACTGTTAGAACAGACGAGTTGAGCGAGGTGTCCGTCCCTGTGAGCGGGCGTCTGCCTGTTGGGGCGCATTTCGTACAAATCTACTTGAAAACCGCGGCTCGCCAATTGTAAAGCCGCTTCGCAGCCAGCAAGACCGCCACCAATAACACGTACTCGTTCGTTCATTTAATTTACAACAATTTTTCTATAGCTCTTCGCGTTTCCGATCCAGAGCTTGACCAACAATTCTTCAAGGGATGCCGTACTTACACATTCCGGATCCGCGTCTTGAATTTCATCTGAAATCAGGTTCGCCTGAGTCAAGTTCAGCATGCCGTAGTACAAAGCCTCCAACAACTGTGACAAAAACTCGGGCGATACTCTTGCAACGGATTCCATGTCATTCAACGGAGGGAGTTGCGTCTTGTCCGGCTGGAATTGATCCAAGTTGTCCATTGTCCACATGTCGGTTGCCTTGCTCATTTCGGGCGAGGGGGCAATACCCGTCAACTTGGAGCGGTATTCGTTCCATTCCTTGGCGGTTGTCTTACCGGCTTTGCGTACAGACTTCAAGAAAGAGAGGACCGCGTAGTAGAGGTCCTTCTCTCTTTGGTTTGTTTCTTTTTGAGAAACTGGAATCATTCTTACCTTATAGTAAATTAGTGGCGGAAGTGGCGCATTCCGGTGAACACCATCGCAATGCCGAACTTGTCTGCAGATTCGATGGAGAGGTCGTCCTTCTTGGAACCACCCGGCTGAACAATGTAGCGAACGCCAGCATCATGTGCGGCTTCGACGTTGTCCGGGAACGGGAAGAATGCGTCAGAACCCATAACGACTTCGCCGAAGACCTTCTTTTCGAGAGCCTTGAGGCCAGTTTCGTTCACGAGCTTGCCGTTTTCGTCGAAGAATTCCTTTGCTTCCGGGAGGCGGGCAACGTTGTCGCGGACGCGCGGCTGGCAGAGACGGAGGTTCGAGTCGATGCGGTTCGGCTGACCCGGGCCAAGACCCATCACCTGGAAATAACCCGGCTTGTATTCGTAGCACATCACGATAGCGTTAGACTTTGTATGCTTGGTGACGAGCCAAGTGAAGCGGGCGAGGTCTTCCTTGTTCTTCGGGAACTGAGCCTTCGTGACACATTCGAACTTTTCCCAAGTGCCGATGTCGCGGTCTTGGACGAGCATACCGCCGATTACGTGCTTGTAAACCTTGCAGGCGGTTGCCTTCTTGATTTCGCCAACTTCGAGGAGACGGATGTCCTTAGACTTGTTCTTGAGGAATTCGAGAGCGTCGTCATCGAAAGCCGGAGCGAGCAAAATTTCAACGAACTTGCCCTTGAGGAATTCGGCTGTCTTAAGGTCGACCTTGCGAGTCACGGCAATCACAGAACCGAAAGCGGACACCGGGTCACCAGCCCAAGCGGCTTCCAAAGCTTCGCGGAGCGTTTCACCCGTAGCAAGTCCGCACGGGTTCATGTGCTTCACGATCACAACAGCGTTGCCATCGCTGAATTCGCGAGCCATTTCGAGGGCTGCGTCAGCATCGACGATGTTGTTGTAAGAAAGTTCCTTACCCCAGAGCTGCTTTGCAGAAGCGAGGTTTGCTTCGGTGCAGGTCGGGTCGCGGTAGAACACTGCAGACTGGTGGGAGTTTTCACCGTAGCGCATCGGCACGGGATCAACAAACTTAAGATTCAATTCTTCGGACATATCGTTTCCTTTGTGAATTTTTCCGAAAAAAATATAGAAAAATAGCCGAAGGAGATTGTTCTTGTGCCTTTGATTTTAGAAAAACACCCTATACGGAATCTGTTTTGAATAGGTACGGCCTTTTAAATCGTAATAGTGATTTTTACGTGCTGTGGGGAACTGTGAAAAGTTCTTCTTTTTTATTGCTATGGTTCCGCCTTTCTCCAGAACCTTTTCTATGGGTAGAAAAACGTATTCAGTTTTTGAATTAAAATCGGAGGGATATTCTTTGGCGAATATGATTGAATCACCATGCTGGGTAAAGGTTTTGATATGTAGGATTTCTGGATCGTTATTTAGGACAAATTTAATAGAATCCTTGTTGTATTTAAATTCGATACAACGTCCCTCGTTTTCTGAATCGTTTGTGTAAATAAAATCCGAAGTCTCTTGTTCGACAACTGTATCTTGTGAAGCTCCGTAAAAGCTGGTTGTTAAATAGAAAAGAGAGTCATTTTTTAGGAACAGCTTATTAATAAAGGTTTTGTCATCAGTCAATCTATGCCGAGCTAGAATGAGGGTGTCTCCTGTAAAGGCTATATCAGAAGAAAAGTAAGGAGAGGGCTTTTTTGCAATTTTATCTTCTAGAGTATTAAATCTGTTGTATACCAAGTGCCCTGCAGAATTATTCTCGGTATAATTAATGGATTCGCCTTCGTCCAAAGCATTTGTTTTTAGTGAGTAGGGAGGATCTTCTTTTTGGGATCTAAGAATGAAGCGTGTGTTTTCATACCAATCAAATTTGTGATTGGAGATAGTGCCGTCCCAATGAATATAGACTTCCCTATATGAAGTGTCTTCTCTAAATATGTCAAGATAATTTTCTTGAACTATTATGTAGTTATGGTTCAAGTAATATATTGCAGGCGCTATTTTTAGCAAAGCATCCGTGCATTTAATCGCGAAGGAGAATGTAATAGTCAACAAAATAATGGATAGAATTTTCTTCATGTCAATTTCTCCTTAAATATTTGTATGGAAAATACAAATTTTGTTGATGAAAAATTTGCTTAATAGTAAAAAGAGTCCGCTTTTACGGACTCTTGTATCTAATTTATCAAAGTTCTTTAAAATCGTAAATACGGTAATTTAGTACATGCTTGCGGGCGGATTATTGTCATCTAATCCCGGCAAGTCTGGATTTTGCGGGAGGTTTGCAAGCGGATCTTCCGGTTCGACGATTATGTTGTAGTAAACGTTGTTCTTGAGTTCGTCTTCGATGTAGAAGAGTGTTCCGCCCATAGCGCTACCGCAACCGGCACATGCGCCCTGGTAGCGGATTTGCAGGCGATTGTCATCGGTAAGGTCGAGAATTTGGATGTCACCGCCGTCGCCCTGGAGTGTTCCGCGGACGGTCTGGTGGAGCCATGCTTCAATCTTTTCGATCTTTTGAGCCTTGGTGAGCGCGTTCCATTCGGCATCGGCTTCGGCACGGCCTTCTGCGGTCTGCGTGCGGTACTTGATGCGTTCCATTTTTTCGCGAACGATAATGGCGGTGGCCTTCTTTTCGGGGTAGACCTCTAAAACCTTCGCGATGAGGTGGTTCATCTGCTTGATTTCTACAGCATCTTCCGGGATGGCTCGTACGTCCGGCGTATCGCGCAATTCTTCTTCGAGGCTTTCGGCGGTAATTTTGCAAGCGTCATCGACTGTTGCCATTTGAATCTTGCGGCAGAACGAATCGGCGAGGGCCGTAAAGAGCGGACCGCCGTATGTGAAAAATCTCGTTTCCAAAATTTTGTCACATTCTGGGTCAATCATCAAGTAGACCTTAAGGCTCGCTTCTTTCACATCGACGAGGGCGAGACCTTTTTCATCGGCTTCAATCTGGAAAATGGCTCCACGATATTTGGGAGCTTTAGCAATGTCTTGTAACTTCTGAGAAAATTTTGCGCTTTGTTCTTCGTTCATGCGAGCAAATTTAGAAATTTATAGCGCTTTTGGGGAGGGTTTTATAAAGCCTAGTCGAAGTATAGGATTTTCGACGTAAAAAGGAAATGCCCGCGCTATGGCGGGCACTCGAGACTTAACTGGATCCTTCACCCTTGCTGGGTTCAGGATGTCGCTGAGGTGCGACTCTTGGCTAGGCGCTGCGCTTGCCTCTTACGCCTTGATTATAGTATCCTTGGCGAGGACGACAATGCCGGATTCGGTCACGTGGAAAAGCTGCTTGTCGCGTTCCAGGTCATAACCAATCTGGAAGCCGGCTGGAATATGCAAGCCCTTTTCAACGATAGCGCGGCGCACCTTTGCACCCGGACCAATCGTCACGTTCGGGAAGAGGATGGATTCTTCGACCAAAGCATCCTTCTGGATGGTCACGCCCGGCGAAAGAATGCTCTTTACGACCGTACCGCCACCGATAATGCAACCTGCCGAAACGATGGAATCTACGGCAGCACCCTGATGGGCGTTGTTGTCGCCAGCGAAGAAACGTGCAGGCGGCTGGTTCCAGTTGAACGTACGGATCGGCCAGTAGTTGTTGTACAGGTCGAACGGAGGATTCTCGGAGCAAAGGTCCATGTTTGCTTCGAAGAAGGCATCGAGAGTACCCACATCGCGCCAGTAGCCCTTGGTAGAAGCCTGTTCTCCGCGAACAATGTTCGTGTTGAAGTCGTAAACGTAAACCGGATATTCCTTGTACAAGCGCGGAATGATGTGCTTGCCAAAGTCCGTTGCGCCAGAACTTGCGCCCTTCAAAAGTTCACGAACGAGGAACTTGCTCGTGAAAAGGTAGTTACCCATGCTGGCGAGGCACCAACCCGGACGGCTCGGCATCTGCTTCGGTTCCTTCGGCTTTTCTTCGAAACCGACCATGCGGTTGTCGGCATCTACTTCGATAATACCGAATTCGCGGGCTTCTTCGACCGGAACCGGAATGGCGGCAATCGTGAGGAGTGCTGCGCGGGAAAGGTGGAAATCAATCATTTGGTTGATGTCCATCTTGTAAATGTGGTCGCCACCGAAAATTGCAACGAGGTCCGGGCGTTCATCGGTAATCAAGTTGATGTTCTGGAAAATAGCGTCGGCAGTGCCGCGGTACCATTCATCGCCGGTACGCATCTGTGCCGGAACAAGGTCCACATATTGGTCAAGGCTTGCGTTCAAGTTCCAAGCTGCAGAAATATGCTTGTTCAAGGAATCACTCTTGAACTGCGTCAAAACTTTGATCTTGAAAATGCCGGAGTTAATGAAATTGTTGAGAACGAAGTCGATGATGCGGTAGGTTCCACCGAAGTGGACTGCAGGCTTTGCACGGTCGCGGGTGAGGGGCTGCAGGCGGCTCCCTTGCCCTCCAGCCATGATCATGCAAAGGATATTCTTTTGGTGCTCTCTAGAGTATGACCAGCTCATGAAATTCCTCTGTAAATTCGATTTAATAATAACCGCCTATAAAATACCATTTTTTTTGCAAAAAAAATTCTGAAAAATGATTTTTTGTTAAAAAAAGCAAACTTAAATGGGTAGAAAATACAAAAAAGGCGATTTATGTAAAATCGCCTCGCTTAGAGTTGTTCTAATTTTGGAAATTAGACTAGACCGTCAAAATACAAATGGTCGAAAAGCGTAGTGCCTGTGCATCTGTATTTTGCAGTCTTGTTTGCGTTTGCGCTGAATTCGAATACTTCATCGGCTTCCAAGTCTCTTCCTGCGACGACATCGACATGCAGATAAACGTGAGCACCCTCAGGAATGTTTGTCTGGGTCAAGACAACGGTACGTTCTTCCGTTACGCAAATATCGTGTCCATCTGCGTACGTACCTTTTTGTCCTGTAACAGGATGCTGCCATTTGACTTCAATTCGAGCAACGTAGGCTCCTTTGTTAAGAAGTGCGATTGATTTGATCTGATCCATTATTTATCTCCTTGAATTAATTGTTTTTGACTATTCGGTTATTACATTAAAGAATGTTTGCAAAATTGATGGATCTGCATTTGGCGTTAACAGTAACCAAAGAAATCTTTGCGCTTGCATACGGAGTAACCGGTTTTACTTCTGCGGCAAGGAAATGGTTAATGCCAGAAACGACTTGACCTCCGAGGTAGGCGAAAGGCTTGACATCGGAACCTACAAATCCGCTGATGACCTTGTTGAAATCTACCATAACTTCTTCCGGAATATCGGTAGTTGGGTCTACAACGATGCCGCCAGGAATCTCACGACCTTCGAGTATACGCTCGATTGTTGTAATCGTGACTTTGTCTTCCCAAACGTTGAAAATGACGAGAACGACATTCTTGTCTCCGGCTGCACTTGCAATGATTTGTTCTGCGAGAACGGCATGATTCATGCCTTTAACAACCTGCTGACCAAGATAAGCGAATACTTTATAAGATGCGCCAATGAGTTTGTTTAACTGTTCTTCTGCTGCACTAACTTCTTCTGGCCAATCTTTAACGAGAACATTGATATTCCATCCGCCTGCAATTACTCGTTCCATCATTTTGTTTTCTCCTTGTGTTTTTGTTTAATTTATGAGTTTATTGGGATCTTTATCCCTTCGATTTATTAAATGCAAGAATGTGTATTTTTACTCATTATTTTATCAATAAAAATTTATTTACATTATGAAACTTTTATAAAATCTCCAATGAAAATTTTTCTGTAAAAAAACACCGTTTGATATTTTATCAAACGGTTCCGTTGCATAATTGAAAAAATGAACTTTTGTAAATTACAAATCAGATTGTTTTTTATTTGAGTTTTTCTTTTTTGAATGCTTGACTAAAAGCGTTATCACAACTCCCAATACAAATCCTAGAACTGCGGCAAGTATGAATCCGCCGGTTTCTGTAGAAAGAATAAATGCTCCGTACACGGATGGCGTTGCATAAACCTTCGAACCAGAAAATACGCTTATTACAGCAAAAAGAGCGACTAAAGTAAGGCATGCTGTTGTCGTCAGGATCTTTGTAGTTCTTCTTTCTCGTTTTTGTCGGATTATTCCAGCTCGTCGCCTTATTTCTTTAAGAGCGTCTTCTTTTGTGTATTTCAAGTTTCCTCCTTAATGGCTTATATTTTATATGCTACTTAATTGCATAATTTAGTTTTTTTACTCAATATTTTATTGTAAATAAAAATAAGCAAGTAACGTAAAACGCCCAGGACGATAGGATCCTGAGCGCTTTTTTTTGAGGTGTAGTTTAAACTCTAAAACACCACGAGAGAAACTCCTGGTTTTACTACTTATTAATTGTAGGAATGTTTAATTTTACTCACTACTTTGTTTTAAAATTTTGTTTACAATATTGATGAGTTTATTTAAATAATTACATTTTGTTACAAAAATGTTGTCATAATGGGAAAGGTGTGTGATGCCCGATGTTGATGGACAATTGTTTATCCGTTTTTTAAACGACGATGCTCAAGATGCTCTTGAAGTCCTTTTTGAAAAGTATAGGGATGGTTTAATCTTGTTTTTGTATGGATATGTTCAAAATGCAGATGTTGCCGAAGAATTGATGATGGACACTTTTGCAATTTTGGCTTCTGGTACGGCTCGCTATAAAGAAAATAAGGATGCGTCGTTTAAAACTTGGCTCTTTGCGGTTGCTAAAAATCAAGCGTTGCTTTATTTACGGAAACGTAAGGTCAAATTTGTTTCTTCTGCGAACGATTTTTTGAACAATGTAGAGGCAGATGCTAGTTTTCATCCAGTGGGGATGCTATTGAAAAATGAGACGGATTCACAAGTGTATCGAGCGATGAAGTCCATTGATGCTGATTATAGGAATGCGTTATTCCTCTTGTATTTCGAGAATATGAAGCCGGAACAGATTAGCCGAATAATAAAGAAAAGCATAAAGCAGACGTACAATATTCTAGCGCGAGGAAAAGAGGCTTTGCGTATTGCGTACGAACGGATGAATAATTCGCATTTGGCGGGAGAAGGGTGAAAATGAGCGGATTGACTCTGCTTGATGTCATCATGACCATTTTTCAATCTGTTATTTTAGTTGTTGTTATTGTTAGAACTGTCCAATTGATGAAGAGCGGGAAAAATGAATTTCTTCCGTTCTTTTTTCTGTTGGCGATGGTTAGTTTTCTTTTGAGTAATTTGTACTGGATCGCGTATGATGTTTTAAAACCAGATACGCGCATGCCGATTGCGTCTAATGAAATAGGGGAGTGCGCCATGATTCTACTTTTGTCGGCGGGGCTCGAATCTTTGCTGAAAGACAAGAAAAGGATTCTTGGTGAAATCGTTTTCGCATTTCTGTTTATTGGTGCAAATATTGCGTTATGGATTGCGTGGTCTGGGGAATGGCTTCAGGATATTTTATTCGGAATTCCCTATATCTATTTCTTATGGGTTTTGATTCGTGGAATGCGGAGTAGGGGCGTATTGGCTCGAAAGGAACTGCTGCTCGCTGCTGTGATGAGTATTTCTGTTTTGATTTTGCAAATCCCGTTGCTATGTGAGAAAGGGTTTTTGTACGAATTTGTAAATGTGGTGTGTTTTGTGGTGATGTTTACTTTGATGGTTTGGCTTGGGGTTAAGAGCTTTCGATGCAAGGATTTTTTTGTTACTTCGACATTTTTTTTGTGGACGGAACTTGCAATGTTTTTGAGCCCCTTGCCTTATTACAATTTGGCTTTTGGAGTGAATATAATTGTATTGCCAATAATGTTTACGTCGATGAAAAGGGAACTAATGGATGATTTATGCTGAAAATGTTCTGATTTGCATTGCTGTGCCGCTTGCGATTACTTTGCTTTTCACTAAGGGGAGTGCACGACGTTTGACGGCCTCGTTCCTTGTGGGGATGATCGTTTGCATTGTTTCGGCGTATATTTCTGGGTATGTTCAAGTGTTATCAGATTTCTCGGCTGAAGATACCTCTATTTTTCTTTCTCCGATGATAGAGGAATGCATGAAGCTTTTATCGATGCTGTTTTGCGTTTATGTGTCTAATCCGTCAGATGATGAAATCCAGTTGTGTGCTGTTGGTATCGGTGCAGGTTTTGCAACGTTTGAGAATTGCTGCTTTATTTTGTCATCGGGTGCTCCGCAACTGGCGAATGTGCTCGTGCGCGGTGCTGCTGTCGGTGTGATGCATATCGTGACTTTGGTGGCGCTAGCTAAGGGAATGCAACTGCTGAAAACTTACAAGGCTTTTTCGCTTGCAGGGATTGCTGGTGTGTTGTCGCTTTCCGTGACGGTCCATGGGCTCTATAATTTGCTGGTTTCTAAGCCTGGAGTGTCATCGTACATCGGGTACGTGATGCCGATGATCTGCGCGATAATGCTTTATATGATTAACGGAAAGACGAATCAATAAAAAAAAACGCTACTCATCGTGACGGGGCGTTTTAATTAATCGTCAACCGATTACAGGCTGATCGGGCCTTCAGTGTCCTTGGACATCACGTCATAGAATGCGAAGCGTGCGTCGGTATGAGACTCCGCATTCAACTATCGCATATAGGAACTTTTGATGGAGTTGAATGCTCCGCGCTACGAAGGCTACTTAAGAGTAGCCTCCTCTGCTTGGCGGTGGACGCCCGCTTCTAAAGCAAAAGGCCCCGTTCTTTCGAACGGGAGCCTTTTTTGTAAAGGGAGTTTCCCGGTCAAGCCGGGAATGGCATCCTTACAGGCTGATCAACCCTTCGGTATCCTTGCTCATGGCATCATAGAAGGCATAGCGGGCGTCCACTTCCTTCTGGAGGTCGTCGGCGAGCTTCTTGGCCACTTCCGGATTGTTACGGGTGAGCTGCTTGTAGCGGTTTTCGGTGTAGATGTATTCTGCAACCGGAATCGTCGGCTTCTTGGAGTCGAGGATAAGCGGAGCCTTTCCTTCGGCGGCGAGAGCCGGGTTGTAGCGGAGCAGAGTCCAGTAACCGGAATCCACGGCCATCTTCTGGTGCTGAAGCTGGCTGTTGAGATCGAAACCGTGGTTGATGCAGGGGCAGTAGCAGATGATCAGAGACGGACCATTGTGTGCTTCTGCTTCCTGAAGAACCTTGAGTGCCTGAGCGTCGTTTGCACCGAGGGCGATACGGCCCACGTAAACGTTCTTGTAGCTCATGGCGATAAGGCCGAGGTCCTTCTTGCCAGCGCGCTTACCAGCGGCAGCGAAGAGGGCGACAGCGCCACGGTTCGTGGCCTTGGAAGCCTGTCCACCGGTGTTGGAGTACACTTCGGTATCGAGGACGCAGATGTTCACGTTTTCGCCCGTGGCCATCACGTGGTCGAGACCACCGTAACCGATGTCGTATGCCCAACCGTCACCACCGAAGATCCACACGGACTTCTTCACGAGGTAGTCGGCGAATTCGTCGCGGAGGCTGACGGATGCATCGTCGGTAGCACCGGCGAGGGCGGCCTTCAGGGCGGCAACGTTTTCACGCTGGGCCTTGATGCCGGCTTCGTCGTCCTGCTTCTGGGTCGTGAGCTTTTCCTTGAGTTCAGCAGGAACGTTCACGGCTTCGAGGAGGCTCAAAGCCTGCTTGGCATGCTTCGTGATAGCGAGGCGCATACCGAGACCGAATTCAGCGTTGTCCTCGAACAAGCTGTTGGCCCATGCCGGACCGCGGCCTTCCTTGTTCTTTGCCCACGGAGTGGTCGGGAGGTTACCACCGTAAATGGAGGAGCAACCCGTAGCGTTGGCGACAACCATGCGGTCACCGAACAACTGGGAAACGAGACGCACATAAGCGGTTTCGCCGCAGCCTGCGCAGGAGCCGGAGAATTCGAACAACGGTTCGAGGAGCATGGCCTGCTTGACGAGGTTCTTGTTGACCTTGGTGCGGTCGAATTCCGGGAGGTCGACGAAGAAGTCCCAGCACTTGCCTTCCTGGACCTTGATGGGTTCCTGCGGCACCATGTTGATGGCCTTCTTGGTCTCGTCGGTCTTGTCCTTACCGATACAGGCCTGCGTACAAACGCCGCAACCCGTACAGTCGTAGCTGGACACGGAAATAGCGAACACCGGCTTTTCGGAACCTTCGAGCTTGAAGCCCTTGGCCGGAGTGTACTTGAAGCCTTCCGGAGCGTTCTTCACGGCGGATTCGTCAACGACCTTCACGCGGATGGCTGCATGCGGGCAGACCATAGCGCACTTGCCGCACTGCACGCAAGCGTCCGGATTCCAGGACGGGATGTTGAGGGCGAGGTCGCGCTTTTCGTACTTGGTGGTACCGGTCGGGAACACGCCGTCGCAAGGCATCTTGGAGACGGGGAGGAGTTCGCCGTTGCCCTTGATGATTTCTGCGGTGACTTCGTTCACGAACTTCGGAGCGTTGCCGTGGATCGGAGCGCGGAATTCCTTTGTGCTGGTGACAGCAGACGGAACCTTGACTTCGAAGAGGTTGGCAAGAGAGGCGTCGATAGCGTCCCAGTTCTTCTGGACGACTTCCATACCCTTCTTGGCGTAGGTCTTTTCGGCGTACTTCTTGATGTACTTGATAGCAGTTTCTGCATCGAGAACGTTACCGAGCTTGGAGAAGAAGCAGGTCTGCATCACAGTGTTGATGCGGCGGCCCATGCCGGTCTTTGCGGCAACGGCGTAAGCGTCAATGACGAACACCTTGAGGTGCTTCTTGATGATGGCTTCCTGCACCGGACGCGGGAAGGTATCCCAAACGGTGTCGGCGGAGTGCGGGGTGTTCACGAGGAACGTTGCACCGACCTTGGCATACTTGAGCATGTCGATGGATTCGAGATGCGGAGTATGGTGGCAAGCAACAAAGTCAGCTTCGTTTTCGCCAATGAGGTACGGGGCGTCGATGATGCTCTTACCAAAGCGGAGGTGAGAGGTGGTCATGGAGCCGGACTTCTTGGAGTCGTAAACGAAGTAGCCCTGAGCGTAGTTGTCGGTTTCGTTACCGATAATCTTGATGGAGTTCTTGTTGGCTCCGACAGTACCGTCAGAGCCGAGACCGAAGAACATGGCCTGGAAGAAGTCGCTTTCGAGCTTGAAGTTCGGATCGATGGTGAGGCTCGTGTGGCAAACGTCGTCGTTGATACCGACTGTGAAGCGAGCCTTCGGTTCTGCCTTGGAGAGTTCGTCGAAGATGGCCTTGACCATAGCCGGGGTGAATTCCTTGGAGGAAAGACCGTAGCGGCCACCGATCATCTTCGGCATAGCCATCTTGCCAGCCATCACAGCTTCGGAAATAGCGGTAAGGGCATCCTGGAAGAGCGGTTCGCCTGCGGAACCCGGTTCCTTGCAGCGGTCGAGGACGGCAATCTTCTTGACAGTCTTCGGGAGAGCGGCAACGACAGCTTCCATCGGGAACGGACGATAGAGGCGGATGTTCACGAGACCGACCTTTTCGCCCTTGGAATTGAGGTACTTGACGGTGTCACCGATGGTGCAGGTCGAAGAACCCATAGAAATAATGACGCGTTCTGCATCAGCAGCACCGACGTAGTCCACGATGTGGTACTGACGGCCAGTGTAGCTTGCAACCTTGTCCATATACTTCTGGACAATTTCCGGAACCTTGGCGTAGAACGGGTTCACCGTTTCACGGCCCTGGAAGTAAACGTCCGGGTTTTGGGCGGTACCGCGCATAGTCGGGCGGTCCGGTGTGAGGCAGCGTTCGCGGCAAGCCTTCACATACTTTTCGTCGATGACGTTACGGATAACGCCGTCTTCGAGAGCTTCGATCTTCATCACTTCGTGAGAGGTACGGAAACCGTCGAAGAAGTGCATGAACGGAACGCGGCTTTCGAGAGTAGAAGCGTGGGCCACGAGAGCGAGGTCCTGGCATTCCTGTACGCAGCTGGAGGCGAGCATCGCAAAACCCGTCTGGCGGCAAGCCATCACGTCGGAGTGGTCACCGAAAATGGAAAGGCCCTGCATAGCAAGAGCACGTGCAGTGACGTGGAAGACCGTGGGGGTCAGTTCGCCTGCAATCTTGTACATGTTCGGGATCATCAAGAGAAGACCCTGAGATGCGGTGAAGGTCGTGGTCAAAGCACCGGCCTGCAGAGCACCGTGAACGGTACCGGCAGCGCCACCTTCGGACTGCATTTCAAACACGCGGGGAACCTGTCCCCAAATATTCTTCTTGCCTGCAGCACTCCAGTTGTCGGCGTGCTCAGCCATAGGACTAGACGGTGTAATCGGGTAAATAGCCGCAACTTCGCTAACAGCAAACGCTACGCTAGCGGTGGCTTCGTTACCGTCACACGCAATCATCTTTTTTGCCATGGATATCTCCGTTTTTAGGTTTTTTCGTAAAAAATCTGATCATATACACCTTCGGCGTGCGATACACGCAAGAAGGGCAAAAATCCACGCATAAAATTAAATAAGATTACCCAAAACGGACAACCAATTTTTGAAAAAATGCGGAAATATTAGCATAGTCACCCCGGACACAGCTCGGGGATGCGCTATTTATTATTTGCTCAGCAATTTCTGGTTAATTTCAATTTCCAGTCCGGCGTAGCTTGGGCCAAACTTTTGCCTTAGCGTTGTGGTGAGACCGTCGGATTTACCCAAATAGGGGTAGTTCTTGCGGATTTTGAGCCACGGTGCACGTTCGTGAATGCTCTTGATGAGTGCCGTTGCAATTTTTGCTTCGGTGGGGCGTGCGGGGTCATAAAGAATTCCCACGTCGGCATCTCGCTCTACGTCGTTCAAGACCGGGGTGAAACTGTGAATCCCCAAGTGGATGACTTTGAGAGGGGCTTCTTTTTCGATTTTTCGCTCTCTTGCGGAAATTATTCCGGAAACAAAGTTTTCGATTTTCTCACGGTATTTTTTCCAAAGAGTAAACATGTACTCTTTGACTGCGCTTGGTAAACTTGCTGTATATTCCGAATAGAACGACTTGCTTGTCGAACTGCGGTTCATGTCGACCACCAGGCGCGAAAAACGGCTTGAACAGTGAAAGTCCGGTTTTAGCCGTTTTACAAGATTTGAAAATATGTTGTACGCACCGATGTCGTAACCGCGGTGAGAGGCGAGAACTTCATCGGGAATCTTTGAATCGCGGAGAGCGCGCAGGACGAAATCCGGCACAGCGTTGCTCGCATGTTCGCAGGTAATCATCAGTGCCGGTGCTTTCATTATTTTTTCTCCACAACAAGAATATTTCCGTCATAAGTCATGACACCCAACAGAATGCTGTGAATCAGACGGAATTTGTCCACTTTATAGTAAGGACCGTTTGCCATCGGGTTTGTACAATCAGGGTCTGCGACCATGAATTGCTTTTTTTCGTCAAGCCCGTAAAGCACCACAAAATGGCCCATCGGTTCGCCATGAATGTCGTCAAAAACTGATTGGTCGTTATCGTTGGTGTATTCGCGAGGGGAACGATAAAGGTAGGTGGCGCTTAAGCCGCAAAGAACAGGGATGCCGCGCTTGAAATAGCCTTCGAACATGCTAGCGCGAAGGTCTGCCGTAGCGACTGTTCCGCCCAAGTCGATAAATCTAATATAGGCGTCAATTGCTTTTTTAAGCTTAGGTGCATGTTTTGCCTTGTGCAAGGCGACCAGTTTTTCGCGGAGTTCGGGCATCTTGAGCTTGCTCCACGTCGGGTCAAAAATCTTTAAATTGTAAGAATAAATTGTAGCCTTGAATCCGCGTTTGAGGGCGTCTATACCCAGGAATACACCTAGCGTGCCGCCTTCTTCCAAAAATTCAATTTCGGAAATGAGTTTTTTAAGGGGAATATTATAGCCAAGATAAGAATAAACAGCGTGTAGGCTAGTGGGTCCGCACGTAACATCGTCTGGCTGAGGGAGTATTTTCAAATCCATCGAGTGCCTCGTTATTAACCGTGGCGGTTTGATTACCAAATCGTCAATCCACGCTAAAATATAGAAAATTGTTATTAGTTATGTGTTTTTGGCTACTAGAAAAATAAAGCATAGTTTTTATTGCGGGAATGAAATAATTCTATTAAAATACTTATTTTAAATTTATGATTGATAAAATATGGATTTGCTGTTTCGCTTTGCTTGCCGTTGGCTTTTTAGCCTGTTCTGATTCGACTCCGTCCAGTGCGGAATTTCGAGCAAATTTTTTTACCGATTCTCGTGACCAGCAAACATACAAGCTTTTGGATATTGGTGGGCGAGTGTGGATGGCTGAAAATCTCAATTATCAAGAAAATTTGGAGATAGTTGTTGATACTGTTCGCGGTTGGTCCGGTTGTTTTAATAATAGTGAAGATTTCTGTGAAAAACAGGGGCGGCTCTACGAATGGGATGTGGCGATGAATGCTTGCCCAGATGGCTGGGAACTTCCGTCCAAGGCAGATTTCGATAGCTTGTTTGCGGCGGTGGGCGGCCCTGAATATGCAGCGGATTCTCTAAAATCGCGTGGCTTTATCTCGGAAATCCAGGGCGGATATCATTTTATGGAGTATTTTAGCTTTTTTGAAAATTATGCTTATTTTTGGACCCGAGACGAGGTCCGGGGGAGCAACGCTCGTAGTGTGATGTTCGAAAATGGACGTTCTAGCGCATCTTTTGATGAAACATACGAGAAATTTGCCTTATCTGTGAGGTGTGTCCAAGGAAAAAATTGAAAATATATTATATTAGTTATATCACCATCAAAAACATTAGGAGCTCCTATGGCTATCGACCACAATCTCTTAACGGGACAGTTCCGTCCTCTTGGCGAAAACAAAATTGAGCAAACCCTTTCTGCAAGCCAGAAGGTTTTGCCCACGCATACGGGAAAAAGCGCAATGCGCCATTTGACCCCGCGAAACCGAAAGCCTAAACTCGAAAAATCGTAACGGTTGCCGTCATCCTGAGCGGAGAACCATTAGGTTCGAAGACGAAGGATCCATAGCAATTAAAGAAGATTTGTATTTTTGGTTTCGTGAACGAAAACCCTTTTGAACTTTTAAAAACAAGCGGCCGCAGCAAGGCTCGCCTTGGTGTTATCCATACGGCGCACGGAGACGTGACGACGCCCGTGTTTATGCCTGTAGGGACTGCGGCTACGGTCAAGGGGCTCACGAGCCGCGACATCCGCGAACTTGATGCAGAAATCATCTTGGCGAATACGTACCACCTTTACTTGCGACCGGGCACAAAACTGATTGCCGAAGCGGGGGGCGTGCAAAAGTTCATGAGCTGGAACCGTCCGATGCTCACGGACAGCGGCGGATTTCAGGTGTGGAGTTTAAAGCTGTTCCGCAAGATTACCGAAGAGGGCGTCCAGTTTAAAAGTTTGTTGGACGGCTCACGTCATTTGTTCACTCCTGCAAGTGTGATGAATGCACAACGCGAAATCGGTGCGGATATCATCATGGCTTTTGATGAATGTACTCCGTACCCGAGTACGGTCGAGGAGGCCGAAAAGTCGCTTGCGCTCACGCTTAAGTGGACGCGCGAAGCAAAGGAATGGCTAGAGAAAAATCCTCCGATTCACGGCTATCCGCAGTATTTCTTTGGAATTGTCCAAGGCGGTATGCACAAGGAATTGCGCCAGAAGTCCATCGAAGCGCTCAAGGAAATTAAGCCAGACGGTTATGCGATGGGTGGGCTTTCGGTGGGCGAGCCTGTCGAGACGATGTATGAAATTGCCGACTTTTGTACAAACTTATTGCCCGAAGATCGCGCCCGCTATGTAATGGGTGTGGGGACTCCGTGGAATTTGATTGAACTTGTAAAGCGAGGCGTGGACATGTGCGATTGCATTTTGCCTGCGAAAAACGCTCAGGATGGTTTAGTTTATACACACCAAGGCGTGCTGCGATACAAGGGCGCTAAATTTGCGCATCAGCACGATTTGCCGCTTGATCCGAATTGCAATTGCTATTGCTGCCGTAATTATAGTCGTGCATATTTGCGTCATCTTTTCAAGGAAAAGGAACCGCTTGGCTGGACGCTTGCGGCCATTCATAATTTGCATTTTTATATCCACTTGATGAAAGATGTTAAATCTAACATTGCAGACGATACCTTCGAAGAATGGGCTGATGAACAAGTGAAAATGCTGCAAGAAAATGCGGGATAAAATCATATTGTAGCATATAATACCTTTGTTGTAGCATATTAATCGCGCTATCTTTAATTTTGAAAAACGTGTCTAAAAAAGCATGGATAAATCCTGCTCTAGGTTGGATTTATATGTATATTGATGAGCGAGTGGATGATTGCTATATATTAGGGAGAAAATATGTTGAAGTCATTTTATGCTTTTATTTGCTTGCTTATCGCGGGAAATGCTTTTGCCGTAGTTGCAGTTAGGGATACGATTTATATTGATTACGATTTGCAGGGAGGAACGAATAATCCTGAAAACTTATCTTCCTATTTGTATAAATATAGCGATCGCTCGGACGCCCCTTCAATTAATTTTTTCCCGCCCACCAAGGATGGTGCCGAGTTTCTGGGCTGGTATTTTAATTCATCTCCTTACGATAATAACGCTGTTACTCGTGCTGATGCAGCTATTTCTGTCAGCCGCACCCAAAATGGACGGTTGTCGCTTTATGCTCGCTGGGGAGTGAAGGCGAAAATCCCGCAACTGAATGAATCGGGATGTATGCTGGTTCACGATGCCGCAGAACTTTACGGTGCTGTGAAGATTGCCGATAGTCTATTAAATAAAAATCATCAAATCTGCGTTTCCATTGAGAATGATATTGTCGTCAACAAGAATCTCTTGGCAGCAGACGGTTCCCCGAACGAGGGAACTCATTATTGGTGGAAACCTTTTAAAAATTTTGTGGGCACGATCGAAGGGAACGGCCACACTATCTCGGGCTTGTATGGCAATATTGGCCTTGTTGGTCAAGCCGGGCGAGGTTATAACAATGTAATTCAAAATTTGGGAATCGTTGATTCTTATTTTGCTGGCAATGGTTATGTCGGTTCTTTTATTGCTAATACGCTAGGCTTTGGAACTTCACTGAAGAATGTTTATAGTACGGCTACTTTGGATAGCAGGGGGAGCTATGTCGGTGGTCTTGTCGGTTATGCCCGTGTTCAACAAGACTATTGTATAGATGTTACTCTTGAAACTCCGATAAGCAAAGCCCCTCGTGCAGCCAACACTTATGATAATAATCATAATGCGGTAACTGTAGAAAATGCTTATTTTGCTGGACGTTTGGTGGGGTATCGCGGAGGTGGCCTTGTGGGCGGGACTGATTTCTCCGTTTTCAAAAATACCTTCTTTGTAGGAACCGCTGAGGCAAAGGAGATTTTTTCGGCAATTAGCCAAAAAGGTCTGACTCAGTGTCAAGATTTTCCAGACTGGAAAGTTGTGGCTGAAAATACCTTTTACCTTGATTCCTATACTAATGACGAATTTGAAGCGAGTGCGGCTTCTGCCTCAGCTTTTTCCGATGGAACCGTTCTTGAAAAACTCGTGAATGGTTCCAGTTACCCCATCTGGACGCAAGATGTCGGGAAGGACGCTTGTCCAAAGCTGAACGGTGTGTATTACGACATTGCGTATGATTTGGCCGGTGGCGTCAATGACTCTGCAAATCCAAGCTACTACAAGCCAAAACAAGAAGTATTGCTGAAGCCTGCGTCAAAAAATGGCGATGTTTTTGAAGGCTGGTTTGCTGATTCAAACTTTGTAACTCCATTAGAAAAAATTGAATCTACAGATAAAGGAAATAATAAAATTTTTGCCAAGTGGAAAAGCGGGTATTCTATCACTTACGTGAACGATGGTTCTTATTATAATGCTTATCATTCTGCACAGAAAGGCAATCCGACTTACCGTTATGCGGATTCTGCAACGTTCGTGCTGAAAGAACCCACTAAAAACGGGAAAACTTTCGTTGGCTGGTACTCGGATTCTTCCTTTACAACTAAGGTAACGGAATTGCCCACGGGTAACACCGAAGATATTGTTCTTTATGCCAAATGGAGTGCCCGAGAAATCAAGATTATTTACAACTTGGACGGCGGCACAATGGGTGATGCGAAAAATCCGGAAACAGCAATGAGCGGAGAAAGTATTTTGCTTAAAAGTCCGACTCGTGAAGGATTCCTTTTTCGTGGCTGGATAGGCCCCAATGGTGGTAATTTGGATAAATTAGGTGACTTTGATCGTTCCATTTATGTCAATTCGAAAGACGATGAATTTAATTTGAAAGCTGTATGGATTTATGCACCTCAAAAACCAGCAACAGATGCTGACGGCTGTTATCTTGTAACGAATGTTCATGAACTGTTCTATTTTGACGAAATTGCAAACAATGAATTAAGCGAAAAACCGCCTATAAAATCCTGTATCAAAATCATGAACGATATCGTTGTGAACGAAAACATGAATAAAGATTATGTTGATTGGCATCCGATGAACTATGAAAATATTTTTGCAGGAATCATCTATGGAAACGGACATTCCATCAGTGGCTTGTATATGAGCTGTAATTTCTTCTATAACGATAACTATAAAGCTTTTTATGGGTTGATTGAAAATAAGCCTTACCAACAAATTTATCCAGAAGTGCAGAATTTATATCTCGCTAATTTCTATTTCGCCAATGAATATTATGATAAGGTTTTGCTCAATGTAAATGGTAGGGATGGTGTTGGTGGTCCGAGAAGCGGAATTCGCAAGACGATTGACCCGACACCGTTGAAGAAAAAATATGCCCCGAAGTATGATGTCAAAGGCCGCAATATGAAAACGCGACCGAACTATGGAGTGTACTTCTGATATAGAGAAAATTTTCTAGATTTGGGCCCATGATCAGTATCACTAAGCTTTTGATGGACACCCCGAATTTTGGGGATTCTCTTCGTTACGAACCTCATGCGCATGCTGCGAAGAATGGCGTGGGGGCGGGGCGCGGTCCCGTGGTAGTTTGGAATTGCACGAAGACTTGTAATTTGAAGTGCGTTCACTGTTATGCGCGTTCTGAGGCGATTAAGTACCAGAACGAGCTTTCGCACGAAGAGGGAATCAAGCTTATTGATCAGCTCGCCGAATTTAATGTGCCGGTGCTGTTGTTCAGTGGTGGCGAACCGCTTTTGCGTCCGGACTTTTTTGAACTTGCAAACTACGCAGCAAGCAAGGGTATTCGTCCGACGATTTCGACGAACGGCACTTGCATCACGCCGGATGTGGCGCAGAAACTTAAGGCAATGGGTGTGGGCTATGTGGGCATCAGCTTGGATGGCTGCGAAGAAACTCATGACAAGTTCCGCGGTAAGCCGGGCGCATACCAGCTCGCATTGCGCGGTATTCGCAACTGTGTGGCAACGGGTCAGAAGGTGGGCCTCCGCTTTACGATTACGAAGTACAATTTTCAAGACTTGAACGCCATTTTTGATTTGCTGGAAGCAGAGAACATAGACAGAGTTTGTTTCTATCACCTTGTCTATAGCGGTCGTGGAAGTGCGATGGTTGCAAACGACTTAACTCATGAAGAGAGCCGCAAGGTGATGGACTTGATTATTGATCGTACGCTTGACTTTAAGAAACGCGGGATCAACAAGGAAATCTTGACGGTCGATAACCATGCCGATGCCGTTTATCTGTACCAGCGCATGAAGCGTGAAAATCCAGAACGTGCTGAAAAGATTTTGGATTTGATTAAGCGCAATGGCGGTAACCGCAGTGGCATGGCGTTTGGCAATATCGATAGCATTGGTAACGTGCATCCGGACCAGTTTACGCAATACATTACGCTCGGGAATGTGCGCGAACGTAGCTTTGGCGATATTTGGACGGACTTGTCGAACCCGATTATGGCGGGGCTCAAGGACCGTAAGCCTCTTTTAAAGGGACGTTGTCCGAAGTGCGCTTTCTTGAATTTGTGCAATGGCAATTTCCGTACGCGTGCTGAGGCTGTGACAGGCGACTTCTGGGCAGAAGACCCTGCTTGCTATTTGACGGATGAAGAAATTGGACTGTAACGTTCTTCGTTAAGTGTCGCAAATGTTGTGCCAAAAACTTCTCGCGATTATTCAAGACGGCTTTCCGTTGGTGGAACGCCCGTATAAAGCGCTTGCGGAAATGTTGAACGTTTCAGAACAAGAAGTTTTTGATGAAGTTGAGAAAATGCGTGCTTCAGGCGTGATTCGCCGTATCGGTGGCGTTTACGATTCCAAGAAACTTGGCTTTATATCTCGTTTGTGCGCAGGGATGGTGCCTGCATCGGAAAAAGATTTTTCGGTGGAACCACATGAGCAGACTGCAATGGAAAAATTCGCGGCGGCTGTAAATGATGAGCACGCGATTACGCATAATTACATCCGCAGTCACAAATACAATGTATGGTTTACTGTCATTGCTGAAAATGAATCTGAAATTTTGACGATTGTGGATAAAATTTGTGCCGTAACAGAACTGCGCGATGTTCATGTTCTCACCGCTACAAAGAAGTACAAAATCAATACGGTGATGGGGGCTAAAGCTCCAGTAGACTGTGATTGCAAAAAAAATGATGATGCTACAAAGAACGTCATTGCAAGCCACACCTGCTCCGAGCGACAGCGTGGGAGGCTGGCGCGGCAATCCACTGCGGGTGTGTTAACTGAAGTTGACAAGTCCCGTATTCGCACGGCTTGTGACGACATTCCGCATACGCTCACTCCGTTCAAGGATTGGGGCGTTTCATGCGATGAACTTCGCAAAGATATTGAGGCCAAACGTATGCGTCGTTTTGGTGCTATTCTACGGCATCAAGATGCAGGATTCCCCTGCAATGCGATGGTATGTTTTAGATTAAATGAGGAACCGTTTGCGGACTCTCGTCATTCAGACAATCCAGCCTTACGTCATTCTGACAACCGAAGGTTGGAAGAATCCAGTAAAATTCTTGATCTTGCAAAAAAGCATTTTATTTCACATTGTTACGAACGTCCGACTTTTGAAGGATTTCCGTATAACGTATATGCTATGATGCACGCTCAGACTCCAGAAGAATTGGATGGCTACATTAAGGAATCTGCGGCTCTGCTAGGCAATCCCGAATATGTTGTCCTCCATTCCCTCAAGGAACTCAAGAAGACGAGCTTCAAGTTTTTTGCTTAGTTTGCTGTTAAAAGTGAAAACCGAGCCCGACGTAAAATAATCCTCGCTGGCCCAAAGAAAGCAATCCGAGAGTGATTGGGACGTAACGTCCGATTTCAAGTCCGGCAAATGTTACATTGAACATAAATGATGAACGAGTTTCTGCTTCGTCACTATTGTTGAGAAAGTCATCTTTAATAATCATGAATCCAGCATCAATTTCAAAAAAGGGCCGGACAAATCCTTGACCATTGAGATTCACTCTAAATTTGGGCATGAAAGAGTATGTATAAATGCTTTTTGTGGGGTGCGCAAAGTTGAATACAAGACCTGTTTCGAAATATTCATCGAATTTATAACCATAATCTAGTGAGAATGCACCCAATAGTGCGGTGTCGTCAATGTGTTTGCCCAATGAAAAAATCGAAGAAGTAACGGCTCTATTAGCACCGAATAAATCAGTCAGCGCATAAATGCCGTAAGAAAATGTGATTGCATGATGCTTGATTTTAATTTCATTTTGTTTTGCATTCGCTTTTGTCAAAGCCATGCTGCTGTCGGCTTCGTTTGCTTTACTCTGGTTGTTTTTCCAGACAGAATTTGTGTCGGTTATCCCTTCTCCGGCTTGAGCGTTTTCGACATATGTACCCATATCCCAAGCGTTGGCCTGCGATGCGAAAACTAACGAAATAATAGCGCTGAAGAAAAATCTTTTTATCATGCTCTTGAATATCCTAGCTAAATAATTCAGTTTCTATAAATTTATATATAATATTTTTTTTGAAAGAAAAAGCATTTTTCAATTAAGAAAGAGCATGAGTCGAGGCGAAATACCCTATATTGCGATTGGTGGAGTGTAATTTTTCTATCTTTGGGAACATGCGCAAGATTTACATGGCCGGAATGAGCCACAAGGTGGCTGAAATCGCGATTCGCGAAAAGTTTTATATCCCGATGGACGTCAAGACCGAGGCGTTGAGTCACTCTCCGTTTGACGAACTTTTGATTCTTGCCACTTGTAACCGCACTGAAGTTTACGTCGCAAGCGACCGCGATATGGATACCGCCGAATTGGTTCGCTATGTTTGCAGTCTAGCACACCAGAGCTATGATGATTTTGCAAAGTTCTTCTATACGAAGGCGGGCGAGGATGTTGTTCATCATGTAATGAACGTGTGTGCGGGGCTTGATTCCGTGGCCATGGGCGAAGACCAAATTTTGCACCAGATTGACCGTGCTTATGAAACCGCGCTCCAGCTCAAGGCGACGGGCAACAGTTTGAACAAGCTTTTCCAAAGCGCTATTCACACGACAAAGCGTATCAAGACTGAGACGAACTTGAGCAAGCTCAGCTGCAACATTCCTTTTTTGGCGATGAAGCAGGTGCAAAAGACTTTTGATGATTTGGAAAATCGTACGGTTTATATTGTCGGGCTTGGCGAAATGGGTTCGCTTATGCTCAAGTACGTGCAAGAGAATACGACGAAGATTTTTGCAAGTAGCAAGACTTTTGCCAATGCGGAAAAGTTCGGTGATGTATTGACTCCCGTCCGCTTTGAAGACCGCTACAGCGTTGTGGGTAAGAGTGATGTGTTGATTCTTTGCAGCGCAAGCCAAGAACCAATTATCACGATGGATGAATTTGAAAAAGCTATTGCATTGTGTCATCCTGAGAGAGAAGTTTCGGCTGCCGTGACAGCCCCTTCAAAGCGACTTGTTGTAGACCTCGCGAACCCGCGCAATGCGGAAGCCTCGATTGGTGATTTGCCCGGTGTGCAATATGTTTGCGTTGATGACTTGGAACAAATTGTATCTGAAAACCGCAGACTGCGAATGATTGAACTCGAAGCGGCGCAAAAAATTTTGCAACAAGGTATCGAAGAATTCATGCAGTGGTATCGCATGGACGATATTGCAAAGGATATTCACGTCTTTGCAGAAAAGATGGTGTCTACCGCGAATGAAGAATCCGAAAAGTTGCTGCGTTCGCTTCCGGAAGTGTCTGATGCGGACAAAAAACGCATCCAGATGATGTACGAGCGCTTTGCTAAAAAGATGGCAAATGATTATTTGTACAAGGTAAAAGATTCGAATTCGGCCGAAGATGTGCTGACGTATTTGAAATGTCTTCGCGAATGTAATTAGGGGGCGTGATGAAACTTCGTGTAGCGACTCGCAAAAGTGCTTTGGCTTTGGCCCAGACAACGATGGCTGCTGATGCTATCGGTGTGCCTTACGAACTTGTTTCCATGACAACCGAAGGCGACCGCCGTTTGGACAAGTCTCTTGCTAGTTTTGGCGGCAAGGGCGTGTTCATCAAGGAATTGGAAGTTGCGCTTCTTGAAGGTCGTGCGGATATTGCGATTCACAGTTTGAAGGATATGCCTGCCGAGGTATTGCCGCAGTTCAAGCTTGCTGCTGTTTTGAAGCGTGAAGACCCACGTGATGCTTTCCTTTCGCGCGGTGGCGCTGAAGGTACTCGTTTTATGGATTTGCCTGCTGGCACTCGCGTTGGAACGGGTAGTATTCGCCGTATTGTTCAGCTGAAAGCGCTTCGTCCGGATATTGAATATGTGTCGATTCGTGGAAACATCCAGACGCGTATTGGTAAACTTGCAGAACTCGATGGCGTTGTACTTGCGGCCGCTGGGCTCAAGCGTATGGGGCTTGCAGACCAAGTGACGGAATATTTTAGCACCGAACAAGTGCTCCCCGCTAGTGGTCAGGGGATTTTAGCGATTGAAACTTTGAATGATGAAAACCCTCAAGAGTCGCGCGGCCCCGGTCATGCGGACCTTTCGCAAATTCTCGCTCGTGCGAACGATGTTGCTACATTCTGCATTGCCTCTGCGGAAATGGCTTATTTGAAGGCGCTCAATGCTGGTTGCCAATTCCCGGTCGCAAGTTTTGCGGAATTTGTTAACGATGGTTCTTGCGAAAAGAATGCTGATAGAATTGCGCAGTCTTTGAAAATTCGCGGTATATACTGGGACGAAAAGTCGGAAAAACTCCTCCGTGCTGAAGTCTCCGGATGTATCGATTTGAACTCTGCGGATTGCGTTCTGCAAGCTAAGAATTTGGGCATTGAACTTGCTCAAAAAATCCAAAAGCAATTGTGATTTGCATTGTCATTCCCGACTCCGTTCGGGAATCGCCATCTTGTATCGCTAAAAAAATCCCGTACATTTGGAATGTGCGGGATTAACTTTGTTTAGTCAAATTTTCGTCATTGCGAGTCGCGGAGCGATGTGGCAATCTCTAAATTATTTCTTTTCAGGCTTCGAAACAATTGGGCGAATGCGTTTGCCGCAAAGCGTCACGACGATTCCTGCTTGAGCGAACATGTAGTAGGCTGTATCGCGGCTGTTGTTCAGCGTGGACTTGGGGTCGTAATCATCCTTGGTCACGAACACTTCGGCAACACCGGAAAGGCTGATGTCTAGAGAACAGCGTTCGCAAGGGAAGCCAATCACGTAGAGCTTTGATCCCGGTGGAACCTTGCCGCGTGCGTAATGGAGAGCGTTGATTTCGGCGTGGACCATGAACGGATACTTGTTCGCTTCGAATTCGTGATGGCTGATGAGGTCACCCGTGTCGGCGTCCAAAAGGTCGTAGGCGAGGAGTTGTTTTTCGCGGGTGTACGGAACGGTCTCGTCGTCAAATCCTGCAGGAGCACCATTGTAACCTGTGCTGATGACGCGTCCATCTGCGCTGACGAGAACTGCGCCCATTTGGGTATTCTGATCTTTGGAAAGACGAGCCTGTGCACACATCATCTGTGTATAGACTTCGTCGCGAAGCTTTGCTCTAGAACTATTCATGCTCAAAAATATAGGCAAAATTTTAGTGCCGAACTTTTTCTAAATTTGGTTTCGATGGAAAAATTGAATGATTTTGGCAAAGTTTATTTGATTGGTGCTGGCCCTGGCGATCCGGGACTCTTGACTCTACGTGCCCATGCAATTTTGGAAAAGGCTGATGTCGTCGTTTACGACCGTCTTGTTTCACCTGCAATTCTTGGAATGTGTAATAGCAAGGCTAAGATGGTTGATGTGGGCAAAATGCCGACGCACCATAAAGTAAAACAGTCCGAAATTAACAAACTATTGGTGAAGTTTGCTTGTGAAATGCCGCGGGCTACCATAGCTCGACTCAAGGGCGGTGACCCGTTCGTGTTTGGTCGTGGTGGCGAAGAAGCTTTGGAGCTCGTGGCTGCAGGCGTTGAATTTGAAGTTGTGCCGGGCGTGACTTCTGCAATTGCTGTTCCGGCGTATGCGGGTATCCCCGTGAGCCATCGCGGAATTGCAACAAGTTTCCATATTATCACAGGACATGAAAAAGAAAAATCCGACGTGCCCCCTATCGCTGCACTCCAGGGTGACTATCATTCTGGAGCCGAAGGCGATAGAATCCAATGCAATCTCTCGTTGGATTTTGAAAATCTCGCAAAGTGCCAGGGAACACTTATTTTTTTGATGGGTATTGCCAATATGGATTATATTGCCCGTCGTTTAATTGAGTGCGGTAAAGACCCGAAGACTCCGCTTGCATTTATTGAAAAAGGAACTACTCCGTTCCAGCGTACTGTGATGGCGACGCTTGAAACTGCGGGAGAGACCATTGTACGTGAACAAGTGACGGCACCCGCAATTACGATTATGGGTGGAGTTGTTGAACTTGGCAAGACTCTGGCTTGGAAAAAGAATTGGCCACTTTCGGGTAAGCGCTTGGTTGTAACGCGTGCCGCAAAACAATCTAGCGGAATTACTTCACGCCTTACTGCTCTCGGTGCTGAAGTCATCGAAACTCCGATGATTGAAACACGGGATGTTTTCCCTTGTTGTCATGCCGGACTCCGTTCCGGCATCTCCAATTCTTCTGAAAATAAGGTTGTTGAGCCTGTCGAATTCGAAGACCTCAAAAATTTTGACATTCTCGCGTTCACAAGTACGAATGGCGTAGAAAGTTTCTTTAAGCAGTTGTTCGCGGCGGGTTACGATGTGCGCGTGCTTGCCGGCAAAAAAATTGCAAGTGTTGGGAAAATCACCGAAAAGAAGTTGCTTGAATACGGCATCCGTTGCGATTACGTTCCTGAAGACCACACCGGTGAAGGTTTGGGCCTGTTGTTGCAAAATGTGGTTCACGACGAATTCCGCATCCTTCTTTTGCAAGGCAATCTCGCAGACGATACTTTGCTCAAACTCTTGCCGAAAGCAACTCGTTGGGTCGTTTACGAAACGCTCCCGGTTGCAGAACTTCCGGAATGGAAACGCGAAGCCGTTGAATCCGCCGATGCAGTTGTCTTTGCCAGCACCAGTGCTGTCGAGAATTTCGTTAAGATGATTTCAAATGAAAAAACGCGTCATTCTGAACGAAGTGAAGAATTCAGTGATTCTCTGGATCCTTCGTTCGAAAAGCTCTCTCAGGATGACGTTGTTAAAAAAGCATCTTGCATCTCCTTTTGCATTGGTCGCATGACAGAAGCTTCTGCCCGCAAGCATGGCTTTGAAACTATCACATCCGACGAAACGACGATGGATTCACTCGTCAAAAAAATCGTGGAGTATTACACGATGGGGAAGAACGCATAATGAAAGCCATTCTTATCATCGCTCATCATTGCATTTTGCCGGGTGCGTACAAAGGATTTGAAGAAATCCTCGACCGATTGCATCATGATTTGCCGGGTACGCGTGTCGCTAGCACAAGTCTTTTAGATTTAGAAAACGACTTGCGTACCATTTTGCGCGAAGATGTGGAATCAGTGACCCTTTTGCCGTATCTTTTGCTGAACGGTCAACATACAAAGAATGATGTGCCGCGAGTGGTGGCAAAACTTCAGGCGGAATTTCCGCAGATCCCAATAACGCTTTTGCCTTGCCTTGGTGATTGGAAAGAATTCTCGAGTATGGTGGTTTCAGGCCTTCGCACTGCGCAGAACGAAAGCGAACAAGTCATCGCGAACGAAGCAAAACAATCTACCTTCTCGCAAAATCATTCACTTTTCTCCATCGAACTTAATCTTGAAGGACGTAACGTTCTCGTTGTGGGTGGTGGATCTATTGCGCTTCGTAAAGTCAAAACGCTTATGCCAACAGGTGCTCGCATTACTGTAGTTGCACCGCAGTTCTTGTCTGAATTTAAGACTCTTGCAGAAGATAAACCGCAGCTTTCGCTTAAAGAACGCGAATATGAATCGTTGGATTTATGCGGTGTCTTTATGGTGTTTATTTGCACAGATAAGCCGGCTGTAAATGCGATTGTCAACAACGATGCCCATGCACGCCGCATCTTGGTGAACAATGCTTGCGATTACCGCAGTGGTGATTTTATAGTGCCTGCACGAATGAATTTTGGCGAAAATATCGTAGTGACTGTATCTACGCAGGGATACGCTCCTTCGCTTGCTAAACAACTCAAGCATAAAATCCAAACGGAATGGCGCGAAGGTCTGGAAAAGATGGAACAAAATTTTAAAAGTAAATAAAAATTTATTTGAAATCTGTTCTTTTTTATTTGTGATATTTTGTACTTATATATACAACTTTATAAATAAGGAGTATATATGAATAAACTTATGGTTGTTGCCGCTTTCGGCGCCGTTCTTTCACTTACTGCTTGTGGTGATGATTCTTCTTCTAATGCGGGAGGCTCGGGAAATACCACACAGCTTGATAATAAGAGTGTTGTTTCTTGTGACAAAGTCATGACTATTGCAGGCATGCAACAGCATTATTGCTATGCTATTGCCGCCGATGATGCTGCCGTGGAATCGTTCATGGCGAAGTGCGGCCCGATAAGCGATTTGGATAAAACCGCTTATACAATTGGTACTGGTTGTGCTCCGGCAAAGCTTGCTTGCAATGTGCAGAATCAGGTTGAATATTTCTATGATGATGCGGCCGCTCATTTCTCTTGCGCAGAAATGAATCCTGACGCTCTTTAATGCAAACAGCTTTTTTGTGTTAGATTCGAAAAATCTGGTCTCTGTGACCGGATTTTTTTTATGCATGGATGAATACCCCCGTTATTTACTATAATTAGGATTGTTCAAATTATTGACTACATTTAACTTCCTACCGACTACTAAATTATGATTATTCGTCCTCGTCGCTTACGTAAAAATGAAGTTATCCGCAACATGGTTGCTGAAACTGCTGTGAATCCCGATGCCCTCGTTTACCCGATGTTCGTGGTTGAAGGGGAGGGGGTGAAAGAAGAAATCCCGTCCATGCCCGACCAGTTCCGCTTTTCGATTGACGAAATCCTGAAGGAACTTGAAAGCTGCGTGGCGCTTGGCATCAAGTCCATTTTGCTGTTTGGAATTCCGAATCACAAGGACGAGATGGCGACTTCTGCTTACGATAAGAATGGTATTGTGCAGCGTGCTGTGCGCTCCATCAAGGCGAAATTTCCGAGTTTGTATGTTATTACGGATGTGTGCCTTTGCGAATACATGAGCCATGGTCATTGCGGCATCATCAAGGATGGCGATGTGGATAACGATCCGTCGCTTGAACTTTTGGCAAAGACGGCTCTTTCCCATGCTGAAGCGGGTGCCGATATGGTCGCTCCGAGCGATATGATGGATGGCCGAGTGGCTGCCATTCGTGAAATGTTGGATGCAAACGGATTCTCGAACACTCCGATTATGGCGTACAGCGCAAAGTTTGCAAGTGCTTTCTACGGACCGTTCCGCGATGCTGCTGATTCTGCTCCGCACTTTGGCAACCGCAAATCTTACCAGATGGATGTACGCAATGGCCGCGAAGCCTTGCATGAAGTGGAGCTTGATTTGGAAGAAGGTGCCGATATCGTGATGGTAAAACCGGGCCTTGCGTTCCTTGATGTGCTCCGCCAGACCGCAGAAATCAGCAATGTACCGGTCGCTGTGTATAACGTAAGCGGTGAATATTCCATGGTTAAGGCGGCTGCAAAGATGGGCTGGATTGACGAAAATGCGATTATCCGCGAAAACATGATTGCATTCAAGCGCGCCGGTGCTGACATTATTATCACGTACCACGCCAAGGAAATTATGGAAAAGAACATTCTTTAAAAAAGGAACTTTATCATGAAAGAATTCGAATCGTTCTTGAAAAATGTCGGTGTCACGAATGCTATTGCTCAGAACATCATTGAAATTGCGACCGTGCTTGTCGTTATCGCCATTATCTTGGCGATTATCAAACTTATTCTTAATTTCGCTATTAAGAAAGGTGCAGATGAATCGGTAAAACCGCTACTTTATTCGCTTTTTTCTTATGCGCTGTACATTGTCGGTTTGCTCATGATTCTGCATATTCTCGGTGTGAATACCGCTGGAATCGTGACTGTGATTGGTGCTGCTTCTCTTGCCATTGGCCTTGCTTTGAAGGATACGCTTGGCAACATCGCTTCGGGGATTCTATTGCTTTTCCTCCATCCGTTCCGCGCTTCGGATTATATCGAATGTGGTTCTTTGAAGGGCAAAATCGTTGGCGTGGGACTTTTCAATACGATTCTCATTTCGTTGGATGGTCTTTACGTTTCTGCTCCGAATAGTATGCTGTGGGGCGCTCCCATTATCAATTTTAGCCGTAATCCGGTTCGCCGTTTGGATTTGGCATTTGGTATTGATTACGCGGACTCGGCAGAAAAGGCTATGGCCGAAATGAAGCAACTTGTAGAATCTGATTCTGAAGTGCTAAAAATGCCGGAACCATCTTTTTATGTTTCGTCGCTTGATGATAGCGCGGTTTGTGTCAATATGAGAGTTTGGGTCAAGACTGCAAACTACTGGGACATGCGCTGCAAGTACATGAAGGCTGTGAAGGAACGCTTTGACGAGGTCGGCATTTCTATCCCGTTCCCGCAGCGTGTGGTGCATATTGTGAAAGAATAATTTTTGAGTTACTGGTTACTAGCTGTGCTTTTTACTAGTAACTATTAACTAGTAACTAGTAACTCATTAAGGAATTTTTATGAATCATTCTTTAAGCGAAAAGTTGTTTGCTGAAGCGAAAACGCTTATGCCGGGTGGCGTGAACAGCCCTGTACGTGCTTATGGTAACGTGGGGGCTACGCCTCCGTTTATTGCCCGTGCGAAGGGGAGTCACATCTACGATGTCGATGGAAACGATTATATCGATTACGTGGGTAGCTGGGGCCCGATGCTTTTGGGGCATGCGCACGATGCTGTGATTAATGCGGTTGCGGAAACGGCAAAAAACGGATTAAGTTTTGGTGCTCCGTGCGGCTTGGAATCGGAACTTGCAAAGCTTGTGATGTCGCTTGTTCCGAGCGTCGAGATGATTCGTATGGTGAACAGCGGGACCGAAGCAACGATGAGTGCTATCCGTGCGGCTCGCGGTTTTACCGGTCGCGATAAGATTGTCAAGTTTGAAGGCTGTTATCACGGCCATAGCGATAGCTTGCTTATCAAGGCTGGCTCGGGCATGCTCACGACGGGCAAGCCGAGCAGCAAGGGTGTGCCTGCGGATTTGGCAAAGTACACGCTCACGCTCCAGTACAACGATGTGGCTGGCGTTAAGGACCTTTTCGACAAGATTGGCGACGAAATTGCAGGCGTGATTGTTGAACCGGTAGCGGGCAACATGGGCGTTGTCCCTGCGAAGCCGGAGTTCTTGCAGACGCTTTCTGAAGAGACTAAAAAACATGGCGCTTTGCTCATTGTCGATGAAGTCATGACCGGTTTCCGTGTCGGCATCCATTGCGCACAAGGTCTCTATGGCATTAAGCCGGATTTGACGACGTTCGGAAAAATCATCGGCGGTGGCATGCCGGTGGGCGCTTATGGCGGCCGCTTGGATGTGATGCAACAGATTGCCCCGCTCGGAGGAATTTACCAGGCAGGCACGCTCTCGGGCAATCCGGTGGCGATGGCGGCAGGGCTAACGACGATGCGTGAACTCAATGCACACCCTGAATACTATGTGCATGCCGAAGCAATGACGAAACGCTTGATTGCCGGTCTCCAAGATGCCGCAAAGTCTGCAGAAATTCCGCTTGCGACAAACCAGGTCGGTTCTATGGGCTGCATCTTCTTTACCGAAGGTCCGGTCACATGCTTTGCCGACGTGCAAAAATCAGACTTGGAACTTTTCCGTCGCTATTTCCTTGGAATGCTTGACGAAGGCATTTACTTGGCACCAAGTCAGTTCGAGGCCATTTTCGTGAGTGCAGCACACAGCGAATCTGACATCGACCGTACGATTGAAGCCGCACGCAAAGTGCTCAAGGCGTTGTAGTTCTGGATTGTTAAATTTTTATTATTTATCTTGATTGAATTATGTTATATATTATTGGTATCATAATCAACAAGATGGAGAATAAAAATGAAAAAAATCATGATTCTTGCTGCTATTGGAAGTGCGGTCCTTCTCTCTGCTTGCGCCGCCGCTTCTAAAGCCTCGTCGGTTGTTACTGATGCCAGCGATTGTACGGTTTCTAGTACCGAAAACTCGGCTACAGCCACAACGAAAGGTGGCTCCGTTACTTTCACGCAGACTGAAAACGGTTATTCCATGACTTATGGCGGTGCATTAAGCTCCCTTGAACCCAAGGAATTTGATGTAAAGGTGGGCAAGGAACAGCTGCTTGACATGGCCAACAAATACTGCGCTGATAACAAGTAAATTTGAAAAAAAATCCGACTTCTTAAGAAGCCGGATTTTTTATTGCTCGCCCGTCAGTGACGGGGTGGTTTTCAATTATTTTTCTACAGTGCCGTTTTTTTGCGGCATTATCCGCTATACCGTCATCCTGAGGCATTGCCGAAGGATCCAGTTATTTTTCTTCAGACGTTCCGTTCACTGCGTTTTCCGCATTCGCTTCATCTGGAGCAGTCTCATTCTCGGCTGCGTCCTTGTCGCGGATGGTCGCACGGCGAATCTTTCCGCTAATCGTTTTTGGCAGTTCCGTCACAAAGTCAATAATGCGCGGGCTCTTGTAGCTTGCGGCAATGTTCTTTGCAAAGAGCTGGATTTCCTTGGCCAGTTCCTTGGAGGCTTCGTAGCCCTTCTGCAAAACGACTGTAGCTTTTACCGCTTGGCCGCGAGACTTGTCCTCGACACCTGTTACAGCCACTTCCAAAACGGCCGGGTGCTTATGCAGCACTTCTTCCACTTCGAATGGGCTAATGCGGTAGCCAGAACTCTTGATAAGGTCATCGGTACGGCCTACGAACCAGAAGAAACCATCTTTATCGCGGGTAGCTGTATCGCCAGTGTGGTACACTCCACCTTCGAATACTTTTTCAGTACGTTCAGGATCGTTGTAGTAACCACCAAACATGCCAAATGGTTTACCCTGGTCAATTTTGATGATTAGTTCGCCGACTTCATCGACTTCGCAAGGTTTCCCTTCGGCGTTAACAATTTCCATGCGGTAGCCCGGAGATGGCTTACCCATTGAACCCGGATGCGGTTCGCTAAAGCCAAAGTTACCTGTGGTGAGCGTAAGCTCGGTCTGTCCGTAGCCTTCTTGCAAGCGGATGCCTGTCTGTTCGTAGAACTTGTTGTAAATATCCAAGTTCAAAGCTTCGCCTGCGGTCGTGCAGTATTGCAAACTCGAAAGATCGTACTTGCTTATCCCGTGCTGCAAAATGTAGCGGTAAACGGTTGGTGGAGCGCAGAACGTTGTCACCTTGTATTCTGCCATTTTTTCGAGCAATTTTCCTGGAATGAATACGGTCATGTCGTAAGTGAATACGGCACTACCGGCAAGCCATTGTCCGTAAATCTTGCCCCAGAGAGCCTTTGCCCAACCAGTTTCTGCAACGGTCAGGTGGCGGCCTCCGTCAACTACATGCTGCCAATACTTGGCGGTTACAATATGACCGAGTGGGTAGGTGTACGTGTGTGCGACCATCTTCGGGTTCGAACTGGTGCCACTCGTGAAGTACACAATCATGATATCATCATTGTGTGTTGCGTCTTCGCCAGTCGGGCGTTCGAAAGAGGCGGGATAAATTTCGTAGTCGTCATAAAAGCTAATCCAGTTTTGGCGGGCGGTTTGGCCGACTGTCACGAGCTTTTCAACAGACTCGCATTTGGACTTTGCCTTGTCGACTTCTTTCTGTAAAGCAGAATCGTCATACGTCACCACCATCTTGACTTTTGCCGCGTTAAAGCGGTATTCCAAGTCTTCGGCAGCGAGCATGTTTGTTGCCGGGATCGCAATAGCGCCAATGCGGTGCAGTGCGAGCAAAAAGAACCAGAATTCATAGCGGCGGCGCAAAATAAGCATCACGCGGTCGCCTTTCTTGATTCCCTGTTCTACAAGAAAATTCGCAGTGCGCTGGGAGGCTAGCGATAAGTCCTTGAACGTAAAAATATGGCTTTCGTCATTGTCATCGCACCACACAAGAGCTTCGCGCTTGGGCTCGGTCTTGGCGTATTCGTCGACAACATCGTAAGCGAAGTTGAAATTGTTCGGAATAGTTATCTTAAAATTCTTGTACAAGTCTTCGTAAGACTTGTAATCGATCTTAGATAAAAACTTATTTAAAATCATAATTGCGCTTTAAGTGATTACAGGTCCTTGTACATGATTTTTTCACGCATGGTGGATATGTAACGAACCATATTCAAAATGCGTTTTTCACCAATCGTCCTAAAGTCCTTGTCGTGGAAAACAAGGCGGTGGACTCCACCTGGTAAGAGCATCTTGAGGCAGGCGTAAGTCTGCGCAATTTTGAGGAGCGGAGTGGGCAAAATCGAGAAACTGAGCGTACTTGAGTTAGTTTTCTTGATGTTTCCCTTTACCTTTTGGTAAATGCCGTGGAAATCTTCGTAGTAGTCGAAAATTGCAAGAGCCTGTTCCTTGAGGTACTTGTTCCCGAACCAGATAGGCGGGATAAAGCCGGACGGTTTGCCCATGCCATGAGCCTTCCACAAGGCGAGACTGCGCTTGAGGAGTGCCTGCGTAAAACGTTCATCGATACCAGCGAATTCCGCTTCGTTGTTCGAAACCAAAAGGGCCAGTTTGCCCGAAATGCTACGCTTTAACGAAAGATCGGCTCGATGACGAGCGCCATGGAGCATAATCTCGTAGCCTTCTTTCACGAACTTTTCGAGTTCTTCACGGAATTGCTCGGCTTCGGATTCCGGAGCTGCACCAAATGCGGGAATCACCGCGATACTGATGGGCGCGCCTGCCGCTTCGGCAAGCTTTCGAATTTGGACGGAAGCCTTTTTGAAATTATTTACACTAAAACTGTGATAGCAAAGGATGTACTTCTTTTTCTTTTGAGAAGTTGCTTCGGCTGCCTGGATATCGGCAATATCTTTATTCTGTTCCATAAATTACTCCTGTTCCTTGGAGTTGGTGGAGGCTTCTTCTTCTAGCTTTTGCGTAATGAAAAGGTGGTAAAGGAAAAACAAAACTGCACTGCAGATAGAAAACTTCACCCATGATTTAACAAGCTTTTCGAACATACATCGCTCCTTTGCGGTATAGCCCCGGTCTGGCACAACTGCCGACAAACGGGAACATGCTCAATGGAAAGATATAAATTTTTATCCACAAATGCGTCCGTTCCGCGCTTTTTCCTATAAATATGGAGGGAATGGAGCTATGTCTGGCTCATTATATATCTCAAAACCAATTGCGTTTCTTCGGCGCTGCGGTTGACGATTTCTGCAATAGTTCTGCGGGCTTGTTCGCCTTCTGGCGCCGGGTAGAGCGGGTATACGTGCCCTAGTTCTTCACCGACATGGAGGGTGACGTTTACGCCTTCAGCCTTGAGTTTTTCGTTGCATTTTACGATGTCGGGATAGAATACTTCCCAGGTTCCTACGAAAATATCGGTGGGCGGGAGCCCTTGCATGTTGCCGTAAAGCGGCGAAACCATCGGATTGTGCGCATCCATGCCGTCTGCCCAAGATAGACCAAATTGATGAAGTTCGTCGATATGAAGCCAGTTATCATATTCTTCAATAGATTTATCACCGCCTGTGATATCGACCCAGGGAGAAATCAAGACGATATGCAGGGGCAAGGGGAGCGATTGTTCGTTGATTTCTTCAGAAAGCGCGAGTGAAAATCCGCCGCCGGCGCTGTCGCCCATGATAATGATGCGGCTTGCAGGAATGCGCTTTGTCAATTCGCGGTAGAGTTCCAGCACAAGCGTGTGAGCTTCTAACGCGGTATGGTTCGGCAAAAGAGGGTAGTCGGGCATCACCAAGCCGCAACCAGTTGCTTTTGATAGTTCGGCTAGCATTTTCCAATGGAATAGTTGAAAGCCTTGCCTGTAACCGCCGCCGTGGAGGTATAGGATTACGGGCTTGGTGTCATCGGATGCCGCCATTTCGAGAACGCGCATGCTCTTGATTTGGTATTCCTTTACCGGACGCTTGAATTTTACTTGTTTCGGAATACCGAAAGAAATCTCACCCTGAGTCTCTGGCATTGCGCAATTATCGATATTGCTATAGGCATAGGCCAAAGTGGCGATAGCAACGAGCGTAAATAATATGCAGGGCAGGAGTTTCTTTACTTTTTTCATACGGGAATGGCAACTTGCTGTTGCTTTTGCACAACAGTCGGCATGCCAATATACCTATTCCCACAAGCGTATGTCAAGTAAAATTTTTTCATTATCTTACGAGTGTCGATTTCATCACAGACTTCATGGCGTACATGCGCTCATCTGCGAGTTGATATACTTTTTCTGAATCGGCAAGTTCCGTATTTTCGGAATTGGTATTTGTGCTGTTCGAAAATTCATGCCTGTAGGCTACACCATAGGCGGCTTCTAGAGGCGTAAGCAATTTTTTGCTATTCCGTTCTTGGAATACCTTCATCTTTGCTAAAGCGACTTCGACTTCATCAATATGTTCTACGCGTATGATGGCTAAAAATTCATCGCCACCCATGCGGATGCTTGTTCCGATTTCAGCAAAAGCATCGTGGAATGACATCGCGAAAGCCTTAATCAGTTGGTCGCCTTCGTGGTGACCGTAACGGTCATTGACTAGTTTAAGGCCGTTCATGTCGATACTCACTATTGCAAAATCCGCTGTAGACGAATCTAAAATATCAAAGATTTGCTGGCATTTGGTGCGGTTGTAAATCCCTGTCAGCGAATCTCTATAAGCAATTTCCTTCAAGACGTCTTTCTCTGTTTTGGCTGACATCAAACGGTACGTATACACGATATAACTCATGACAAGTAGAATTATAAATGAGAGCGTGCCGAGCGGGAGCCATGTTATTCCGAGCATGGTATGTTCCAAACGGAAGAGTGTCATCACATTAAAACGGATGAGTTCGAGAATTGAAAATGCTCCGAAAGTGAATATACCTGCTGCTAAAAATTTAGTCGGAGTATCCAAAAGGTTCTTCTTTGAAATTACTGCGGCAAATAAGTAAACAACGCATAAAATGACGTATGCGTGGAAAACCCATAATGATTGCGGGAAATGTACGATATCGGTGTAGTTCAGAATGGATGTCGTTACAAATATCAGTACGTCGATACTTGCAACGATAATTAAGCCTCGCCAAAGGATCTTGCCAATCTGCTTGTAACGCATGTGGAGCAAAAGCAAATAGAGGGGCAACGGAGAAATGTAAAGGCACGAGTATTCAAGGCTGGTGTTGAATGCTAAATTATACGAGAACAGTTGGAATACTTTTGTGAAGCATAGAGTCCATATTCCTAGACATATAGACAAAAATCCAATCATCATGATTTGGAAAAATTTCATTCTGTAGAATATCATTCCTGCGCTGAGGAACAGAGCCAATATGCCGAATAGCACGAGGAACAGGCCTATTACCAATGCTATAGAATGTCGTGCATAAAAGTCCCCAAAGGCATAGTTTGACGGAAGAATTTCAAATGAGGGGAGTACATTCCATATGTCATCTTCTGAAAAGTAAAACTTTAACTCTAATGTTTTGCCTTTGACTAAAGATATGCCTAGATAGACAAAATGAACTCCGTTTCCGACAAGCTTGTGTTCTTTGTAATTCTTTTCACTGTTTGAATAGATTTTATGTCCATCGCGATACGCTTCAACAAAAGACTGGTATGTCTTAAAACGAAGTACCGGATTGTAGGGGATTTCGTTAGTAAGAGTTCTTCTTAAAATGAGCGAGTCCCCTCGGACGACTTTATCGTTTATTACGTATGTTTCGGTGGATTGTATTTGAGTTGTGTCTCCATGGTAAATGAGAGTCCAACCATGGTTTAGCTTGATTACGGAATCGTAGACGCCCAGTTGACGTATCGTAAAAACAGCAAGGCTAATAAGAACTATCAGCAGTACTGTTACTAAACTTGCAAAAAACTTTGGGCGTCTATCTAGCATAATCTATATAAATATAGTTCACTTTTCGCTCAAAATCAAAAAAATGGCGGCTCAAGTCCGCCATTCTCGGTTGCAAATCCTTTTGTAAAAGAATTTATACGTTGTACTTCTTTATCACCACAATGCCGTTGTGGCCGCCAAAGCCAAGCGAGGCCGATACGGCAACATCGATGTTCCCTTCAACGCCCTTGTGCGGCACGTAGTCGAGGTCGCATTCTGCGTCCGGGTTGTCGAGGTTGATGGTGGCGGGGTAGAACGAATCGCGAATAGCAAGCGTACTGATCATTGCTTCGATAACGCCTGCCGCACCGACGCAGTGGCCGGTCATGCTCTTGGTGCTAGAGACCTTGATCTTGTAGGCATGTTCGCCGAGCGCAATTTTCAGCATCTGCGTTTCGGTGAGGTCGTTCAAGTGCGTCGAAGTGCCGTGGGCATTGTAGTAGTCCACGTCGGTCGGGGCGATGCCGGCGTCTTTCAAAGCCTTGATCATTGCCTTGGCGCAGGTTTCTCCACCCGGGCGCGGACTTGTGATGTGGTAGGCGTCGGCAGAAGAACCGTAACCGGCGACTTCGGCGTAAATCTTTGCACCGCGGGCCTTGGCGTGTTCGAGTTCTTCGAGCACGAGGATGGCACCTGCTTCACCCATCACGAATCCACTGCGGTCTTTGTCGAAGGGGCGGGATGCTTTTTCGGGTGCGTCGTTGAACTTGTCGGTAAGGGCGTGCATGCCCGCAAAGCTCTTGATGGAGTAGTCCGTGATGGCACTTTCGGAACCGCCGGCGAGGCAGACGTCCAGTCGACCCGAGCGGACGGCGTCAAGGGCAACGCCGATGGCGTCCGTGCCGGAGGCACAGGCGGTACAAACGGTGTGTGCTGAACCCGTGATGCCAAGGGCGATGGAAACGTTTGCGCAAGCTTCGTTTGCAATGAGTTCGGGCATGGCGAGCGGCGAAACACGACGGCGGCCACCTTCGAGATACTTGCAATAAGTTTCTTCGACAACGTCCATGCCGGCAAGGCCGTTACCGGCGACAATGCCTGTGGTGTCCTCGGCGAGCATTTCTCGGCTGAGGCTTGCGTCCTTGACTGCTTCGTTTGCGGCGGCGACGAGGAATTGCGTGAAGCGGGCCATGCGGCGGGCTTCCTTCGGGTCGATGCCGTGTTCTTCGGGCTTAAAATCCTTGACTTCTGCAGCGATTTTCACCGGGCAGTTCGTTGCATCGAACAATGTGATGGGGCCGATGCCGCACTTGCCTTGCTTGATGGATGCCCAAAGTTCGGGGGCGGACTTGCCTACGGGGGTCACCGCGCCCATACCAGTAATAACAACTCTTCTTCTATTCGTCATATAGGACTAAGATAGCTTTTTTGGAATGGTAATTGTAATTATATAGGGGTATAATAGGATATATTTGCTTTTTCTATATTTACAATGTCATCCCCGACTTGTTCGGGGATCGCCATACACAGTATTTATTATTGATACTTTTTTGGTGGCATAAAACATTTTGAATGAGGTCTATGGCATGATCGTCTCTTGGATGACAACGAATAAGTGTAACTTGACGTGCAAACACTGCTATCAGGATGCTGGCGAAAATAAATCAGCCGAACTCACGACTTCAGAAGCGATCAAGCTCATTGACGAAATAGCCAAGGCCGGATTCAAGATTATGATTTTCAGCGGTGGCGAACCTATGACACGCCCGGATATCGTGGAACTTGTGGCCCATGCCCGCGAACGCGGACTCCGCCCGGTTTTTGGCACGAACGGAACGCTTATCACGCACGACCTCGCGTTCAAGCTCAAGAATGCTGGGGCTATGGCAATGGGTATCAGCGTCGATAGCATTGACCCGGCTCGTCATAACGATTTTCGCGGTCTCCCGAACGCGTTTGAACTCACGTTGATGGGTATTGAAAACTGCAAGGCGGCGGGCCTCCCGTTCCAAATTCACACGACTATCATGGACTGGAACCAGAACGAAATCTTCGACATCATGGACTGGGTCAAGGAAATTGGAGCAGTGAACCACCAGATTTTCTTCCTCATTCCGGTGGGTCGTGGCAAGGAAATCGAAGGTCATGCGCTCCGCGTTGCTGAATACGAAGGCCTCCTCCGCAAGATTATGGAAAAGAGCCGCACGCTCGGAATTCCAGTGAAGCCCACATGCGCTCCGCAGTTCCTCCGCATTGCAGACCAACTCGACATCAAGACGCGTTACAGCCGTGGTTGCCTTGCGGGCCTTGACTACTGTATCGTAAGCCCGATCGGCAAGGTTCGCCCTTGCGCTTACATGATGGAAGAAGCGGGCGATGTTCACGACACGCCGTTCGATGAAATCTGGGCGAATGCCGACGTGTTCAAGAAGCTTCGCACCAAGGCGTATGCTGGAGCATGTGGCAAGTGCAAATTCAATGACCGCTGTGGCGGTTGCCGTGCCCGTGCCGCTTACTACCACGACGGCGACTACATGCAAGAAGATAGCTACTGCGCTTACGGAAGAGGGTTGAAGTAAGTATGAACAACGTAACAGACGGCGGTGCGAATTTCTCGTCTGATGATGTTCGTTTCATGCGTATGGCACTTCGCCAGGCGCAGATTGCTTTTGACATGAAAGAAATCCCCATCGGTTGCGTCATCGTAAAAGACGGAGTCGTGATAGGGAAGGGCTACAATCAAGTCGAACAGCTCAAGGACGCCACTGCTCATGCAGAAATCATTGCGATAGGCACGGCTGCAAGCACGCTCGATAACTGGCGTTTGGACGGCTGCACGCTTTACGTGACGCTTGAACCGTGCCCCATGTGCGCAGGAGCTATCCTCAACAGTCGCGTTTCCCGCATTGTCTACGGTTCCCCAGACTCTCGTTTTGGCGGTTGCGGCACGACAATTGATGTCATTACCGGCAATGCCCTCAAGCGCGCCGTAGAAGTTACGGGTGGCGTTCTCGCTGATGAATGCCTCGGCCTCCTGAAAGGCTTTTTCCAGCAGATGCGCCTTGAAAAAGGTGATACTGGCGCGAAACCACCTACTCCGTAACATTTTTTACTTAAATTTAAGGCATGAATTTTATCAAGTTTGGCGCTTTTTCGGCGCTCTCTGTTGCTTTATTGACTCTTTGCTCCTGCGAACGGAACGAGATACATCTTGCTTTTAACACGCAGACTGTTGCCCCGCAGTCGTTCGTTCTCGAATCTACGTTGAATGCGAGCCTGCCGGGGGATTCTGTGAATGTTCCCGAATCCATGCGTACGCATGTGAGTGTCCGTAGTACAATGAGTCTACTCATGTCTTACGATAACGGTTCTGGACGCTTCGAGATGAAAATTGATTCTGTCGATTACACAAGCGACAAACGCTCCGTCGATGAATTCCGTAATATCGAAAAGTACCTTTCCATTCAGAATTTCCAGTTCAAGCTCAATCACGATGGAATCATTACCGATCCGACCATCGAAAATGCAATGGACATGCCTTCCGAAGACGAACTTAATTTGATTCCGCTTTTCCTCAAGGCTCAACCGTTGCTCCCTGAAAAGCCGGTTAAACTTGGAGAATCCTGGGAACGCCAGATGCCGATTTTTGGCAAGGGTAATAGTTCCACGACTGTCTACAAGACATTCACATTGCAAGATGTGTATTTGCAAGACGGTGTGCGCATGGCGAAAATTCACATGGGCATGAAGTATTTGGAACTTCCAGATACAACCTCGAATTTGCAGTTGAAAAGTAGCGACTACGTTGTGGGCGATGGAATGGTTCTCTTTGATGTAACTCATGGAACGATTGCTTCTGCAGAAATGAATATTGTCGCCGTTCTTGATGTGTGTGACCTCGTTGCAGGCGACACGCTCCCGAGCTTGAATGTCAATCAGAAAATCACTTTGAGGAACCAGCAATGATTCGTAGCTTTGTGCGCTCCTCGATTTTAACAGTCCTTGCCGCTAGTGCAGTCTTTGCTTCGGGCATGCCGTTCCCGGTTGCAGAAAATGGCAAAGTCCTTTTGAAAGAAAAAGACAGTCCTTATGTGCTCGAACAGGGCGTGGTTGTCGGCGAAAAAGATTCTTTAGTCATTGAACCGGGTGTGACCGTTCTTATGGGTGAGTTTGCAAAACTCATGATCCAAGGGACGATTAAAATTGCGGGCACGAATGACAAGCCTGTTGTTTTTAGCGGTGCGGATTCCGTTGCGAACTGGAATGGTTTTCACATCATGTCTAGCGCGCGTCCTTTTGAAATCAAGAATCTGACTGTCGAAAACGCGTTCCGCAATACGATTTTCCGTTCTAGCGGTACGCTTGAAAACGTAAGTTTTTTCAATAACTATTATGGTTTGTGGGTCGATGAAAGCCCCGATGTCACTTTAGTACATTGCACTTTCGCACACAACCGCTATGCGATTTCCGTGAGGGCTGGTCGTGTCGTTTCGAATGGCTCGAATGTCTCTGAAAACGTTTATGGACTTTATCTCGAATCTGGTGGAAAACTCGATGGCGATACGGACTTGATCCGTAACAATCAGGAATCTGATATTCGCAGTGAAGCCGCAGACTTGAAGTTGAGTAAAAAGCGTGTTCGCCGTAATGTGTGGCATAATATCGAGTCGCGTTTTTAAGGGGTAGTCGTGGAAGAAGCTTTTCGTAGAGCCATACGTAAGATGACAGGTGCAAGCGTACGCTTGGCCGTTCGTCCGAATCGCTCGGCTATCGTCGCAACGCTTTCTCAGTCCATGATGGTCACGTGGTCTATTGCGCTCTTTGAACATCTCGATGCGATGCTCAACAATCCGAACGCCAATGTGGGTAGCTCCGAACTGATTTCGTTCAGCGAATCCGCCTGGAAACTTTGTGAGTCCGGATTCCCGCAAATTTTCAAGGATTGCGAAAAACTTTATAGCGAGTTCCGCGCCAAGTGGATCCAGCGATTCTCGACTGACGAAGTTTTACGCCTCCTGCTCGAAGGCGGCGATTTCCTGGTGCATGACGAAGAAAAGGGTTGGGCTTTAACAGTCAAGAATAACAAGCAGGACATCAACAACTTTTACTCGGCAACGATTCACTTGCTTGTAAGCGATGCAGAACCGCTGTTCGTGCGTATGCATGGCCGCGTGATGCAGTTGCAAGAAAAACTTTGCAAGTATTGGCTTTCCGAAAGCGCTGTAGATCCGGTGTCCAAGCTTTTGCCGTGCCTAGAGGCTTCGCTTCGCGAAAAAGAAAACGCGATGGTCGTTTCGCTACGTACATCGTTGAACTCTCTTGCAAAAAAGCGTTTTGCGGCGGCATTTTCCTCAAAAGGTCCGGTGCGCTATTATTCGTCCGCGATGTCTTGTGCAAGGAATGTGGGGCGTTTTTGGAACCCGCATTACGCATACGAAAATTGCTTTTTGGCATTCACGGATGACTTTTGCGATTACGCGCAAGGCCTTACAACGCAAATTATTGAATGGTACCAAAGTAAGTGGTCCCTTTTCCTTCGCGGGTTCTCTCGCGGTCAGTTAAACTTGTTTGAAACAGTCGCTCCTTATCAAGCGCAGAATGTGTAGGTAAAAAATGAAAAATGCATTCAATACGATTCTTGTTTTAACGGTGGTGGGTTTTGCAACCCTTATCGTAGGTGCTCTTTACTTTGGCGCACCTGCATTCGGTTGGATAATCATGATCGCCATTATGGCTGTTTACCTGGTCGAACAGCTTTCTGCCATCCGTAAGATGAAGCAGATTATTGCTGAAAACGATATTATTGATGCTTGTGAAAGCGAAAACGTTTATCCTGAATTGGATAGTGGTGTAGTCGGCAAGCGCATTGAAATGGCAAAGCGCCTCTTGCAAAAGAATATCCGCTTGGATTCTCCGATTGCTTTTGAAGTGCTTACTTCCGGTTCTTCGATTCCGCTCAACCGCAGCGTAGGTTCGACGGTTATTCTCCTCGGCCTTATGGGTACGTTCTTCGGCCTTATGCAGTCTGTGGCAACAGCCGGTGGTGCCATTGACAATTCAACGACGCAAGGGACGCTTGATACAATCCAGGTGCTTTTCCAGAACATGAAGGGCATTTTTGGCACTAGCCTTTGTGGCTTGTTTGCCGCCTTGATTCTGAGTGCAAGCCGCACAGTGCTCAGCTCCAAGCGCGATGAATTTATGGCTCATCTCGATGCCTTTACGCTTGATATGCAGGATTCTGTGAGCGAAAAGGGCGCTATCGAAGAAGACAAGAGCGAACTTGAACGCCTCTTTGATTCTGTGGAAAAGAACTTGTCTGTGATAGCTTCTTCTGTGCAAGAAGGCTTGGCTGGCGTTGTTTCCATGGTTGGCGAAGAACTCTCTGCCATGACATCGAAACTCAACCAAGATGTCGTGGATTCCGTCCAGAAGGTTTCTTCTGAAATGACTTCTTCTATCAAGACTGTCAATGATTCCTTGGCTCAGTCTGTTGCTAACATGAATGAATCTGCCCAGAAGTTTGGTGAACTTGTCGGTGCTTCTGTAACGGATGCCTTCAAGCCGATTAATGAAAATATCGGTGCTCTTTCTGCTTCTGTCGAATCGATTCCTTCTAAGCTGGATGAAAAACTCAATGGCATTTCTAACGCTTTGAATGTTGGCCTCGATGGTATTTCTTCTGGCGTGAAAACTTCGCTCGAAAGCGTGGCTTCTGACGTCAAGGCGGGTCTTGATGGCGTTGCTTCCGATGTTAAGGCCGGTCTTCAGGATGTGGCGAAGGGCACGATGGATGTGGCATACCTTACTAAGGATGCTATGGACGAAGCTTCTAAGAGCATTGGTGATTCTGTTGCCGAACAGGTCAAGCAGTCCAGCGAACAGTGGACGAACTTTATGCAGCGTCTCGAATCTGAAACGACTGCCAACGTGGATTCCCAGCGCGAAGGCCTCGAAACGCTCAAGAGCGTTGCTCTTCAAGTTGCCGAAAAAGCTCAAGCCGGTTCTGCAGAACTCTCCCAGAACGTCTCCGAAAAGCTCGGAGCCCTTTCTTCCGACATTCTCGGTGCATTCCAGAAACTTTCCGAAACCTCCAGCGTTCTTTTGGAAGCGCAAAAGGCTCTCACCGAAAGTATCGACAACCGCGTGGTCAAGGAAAAAGAAGCCACGGACGCTCTTGGCGGAAACATCGTGGAAACCGCAGAACTTATGCGCGTGAACCAGTCCGAACTCAGCGCCAACCTCGAAATGTTGCGTAGCGGTCTCGAAACGATTCTCGAAAAGCTCTCCGGCGATACCGCAGAACACGAAGAAGAAGACAACTTTGTCGAACACCTCAACCAGTCTCTCGAAGCCTTCCACGAACGCGCCAGCGAAGTGCTCATGGAAAATGCAGTCAAGACTCAAGAAATCTTGCTCGAAGTTCTCGAACAGACACAGCGTTCTGCAATCCCTGCTCAACCTAAAGCTGAAGGTTAATCATGCGTCGCAATAGAGACGAAAATAGCAATCCATGGATGGCGTACACGGACTTGGGCGTGGCCCTCGTTTCGCTCTTTATCCTTGCGTTTGTGGCCATGGCGACCCTCAAGGAACAAAAAGCGGAAGACCTGACGCGTACCGAAGAAGAAGTGCTCAGCTGCCAGGAACAGATGCGCAAAATCGCAGCAGAACGCAATGCGCTTTTGTCCAAGAGCTTGCAGACTTCCATCGAAGCGGGCCTCATTGGTCTTGAAGATGGTAAGATCCAAATTCAGGCGAGTTTCCTTTTCCCGATTAACGGTGCAAATCTCACCAAGGAAGGTGAGGGCGTGATTCGCGGCATCAGCAAGGGTCTTTTGGAAGCTTTGGATACCACAGATGTTATCATGGTGAGCGGCTTTACGGACGATATTCCGTTTAGCGGTTCGACATCCTATACGAACTGGAACCTTTCTACAGAACGCGCCGTGAACGTGGTCAAGATGCTCGTGAAAATGGGCTTCCCGCCCGACAGGCTCTTTGCCGCAGGCTTTGGCGAACACCGCCCGAAGTACCCGAACGATAGCGAAGAACATCGCCGTTTGAATCGTCGCGTGGAAATCGGCGTGACCCCGCTCCAGTCGAACAAAACAGCTGAGGTGACTCGCTAATGGAAGAGCTCGCCGAAAAGCTATCCGTAATCAAGGAAAGTATCGATGCCATTCGCAAGACTGGCAAGCTTTCGCATTGGCGGATGGTTTATGCGGATACGCTTTACACGCGTGCCCAGGAATATGTGGCGGTGGATCGTTACCCCGAAGCAAAACTTGTCGCTCAAAAGCTGGACCGCTGGATTCAAGCCCACAAGCCTGCTCTCGAGACGAACAAGGGTGATGCACGCCCGCCGATGATTTTCTGGAATGCGGATCTGCTGAACAATATTGTTAAACGCATCCGTTCGACGCTTGATGCAAAGAAAATGCTCGTGCCGTCTACGGAACGCGATTCCATCAATCGCCGTTTGAACATTGTTGATGATTGGATTAAAAAAGGCGACTTCCTTGTAGCTCACGATGAACTTTTGGCTCTCCGCAGTGCCTTGATTGCGCGTCTCCGCCGCAGTTACCGCGCCCGCATTGTCGCATCGTCTGCGTACAGCGGTGGCTACGTTCAGCCGGCGGGTTCGACTGTGGGCCTTTACAACTCGCTCCACACGCTCGAAGAAACATTCCATATTGTAGGCGAACACGACCCAATCTGGATCGAAGACTTCCTCGAAATTTACAACGATTTGTTTAGAATCGTGGATCGCTTAGTACCGCAAGAAAAAAAATAATGTAGATTAATTCATAGTTAGTTGTTTACAAAGGATTAACTATGGTTTCCAATTCTAATAAGTTTTTTCTTTTAGGGGCGCTGATGTCCGTAAGCGCTTTTGTGGGTTGTTCGAGTGAAGATAAAGTGTTGTACACGGGGTATGAATCAAGCGAAATAAAAGATGGTAAGCTAGTCGATTCCCGTGATGGCAACGAGTATGGTGTTGCATATTTGGGTGGCATGTATTGGATGACTGAAAATCTTCGTTATGCCGATAGCAGCATCACTGAAGCACTTAAGGGAAATTCCTGGTGTTTAGAAAACGACAAAAAAGAATGTGAAAAGCTTGGCCGTCTGTATTCCTGGAAAGCCGCTCGAGAAGCGTGCCCCGTTGGCTGGGAACTCCCGACTTCTCAAAATTGGAATCAATTACTTTCGTATATCGACGTTCACAATGGTAGCGAAGGCGTTGGAACAAGTTTGAAGTCTCTTGAAGGCTGGGATGAAGATGTTGCTTCTCCAACAAATCGTTTTGGCTTTAATGCGCTTGCCGCTGGTCGCCGAAACAATGATGGTGAGACTTTTATGAGCAAAGGGAAAAATGCTTTCTTCTGGAGCTCAAACAACAAGGATGATGGAACGGCCTATGGATGGAATCTGCGCAATGATAACGATTTGCTCCAAGAAGGTTATTTTTACAAGGATCACGGTCTCTCCGTTCGTTGCGTTGCAAAAGATGGAAGTGTTAAGGTCTCTGGTTCTTTAGATTCATCCTATATCGAAAAAATTCCTCATAATTACGGTACTTTAAAATACAAAGACGTAACTTATAGAACCGTAAAAATTGAGGGCTTAGAATGGATGGCTGACAACCTCAATTTTGAAGCAGAGGGGAGCCATTGCTATAATGATGACAAGGATAATTGCAAAGAATTTGGTCGTCTCTATTCATTTGAAACGGCGCAAAAGGTTTGTCCGGAAGGCTGGCATTTACCCACGTCTAGTGATATCACTGTTTTGCTGAATTACGATTCGTCTAGCAGAAATTTACGTTCTAAGACAGGCTGGACTAGCAATACATCGACAGGACTTAATTTCTGGGGCTTTGATGCCAAGGCTGCTGGCGGTAAAGAAAATGGCGATTACTTTGATTTGAAAATGAGCGCATATTTTTGGATTGACGCAAAGGTGGGGGACGATGCTTCAGCATTGTGGATCAATTACTATCAAGATCAACCGTCCCAAGTCAAGCGCAATGCAAAGAATGAATTCTCTGTCCGCTGCGTAAAAGACTAATAATTATTTACTTGAATAACAAAAAAAGAGGCCTCTACGGTCTCTTTTTTGCATTGTCACCCTGAGCAACGCGAAGGGCCTAGTCAATTCTTGTATAGCAGTCATCCCGGACTCCGTTCCGGGATCACCTTTCGCAGTACCTTTTACTTCTTGAGCTTCTTGAGGAGTGCTGCAGCCTTCGTGAACTGCTGCTTCACGGACTTCGGACCCGTACCGCCTTCAATGTTACGCTTGCTTACGCTGTATTCGAACGTAAGCGTCTTCTTCATCTTGGCGACGTCCGGGACGCCTGCGGCGGCCCAAGCCTCGTCAGAAAGTTCCGTGAACTGCTTGCCTGCACGTGCTGCATCGCCGACGAGGCTTCCCACGACGTGGTGGGCGTCGCGGAACGGAACGCCTGCTTCCACGAGCAAGTCTGCAAGGTCTGTTGCAAGGAGAGCTGGGAGCATCTTGGCGTGCATCGTTTCGAAGTTGAAACGAGCCGTTTCCAAAGCTTCCTTCATCACGCGGAGAATCACCTTCACGTTGTGGACGCTGTCAAAGACCGGTTCCTTGTCTTCTTGCAAGTCGCGGCTGTAGCTGAGCGGAGCGCCCTTCACGAGCGTGTAGAGTGCGGTGAAGTTTCCGAGCATGCGGCCAGACTTTCCGCGGATAAGTTCCATGGAGTCCGGATTCTTCTTCTGCGGCATCATCGAAGAACCGCTGGAGAATGCATCGTGCAAGGTGAGGTAGCCAAATTCGCTAGAGCTCCAGTTCACAAAGTCTTCGGCATAACGGCTCATCGTGTTCGCGATGATGGCGAGGTCTGCGTTGAATTCGAGCATCATGTCGCGATGGCTTACAGCATCAATGCTGTTCGGGCTCACGTCCTTGAAACCGAGTGCTTCAGCAACGAGTGCGCGGTGGTACGGGAATGCAGAACCAGCCATAGCGCCACTGCCAAGCGGGAGCTGGCTATGCAATTCGAGGAAGTTGTCGAGGCGCTTCACGTCACGGCTCACGGCAAAGAACATGCTCATGAGGTAATGGCTAAAGTAAATCGGCTGTGCCTGTTGCAAGTGCGTGTAACCCGGCATCATCTTGCCAAAGTATTTCTTGGCAAGATCCAAAACCGTTTCCATAAGTTCCACTTCGAGGGCGCGGATTTCTGCAGCGCGGTGACGCATGTAAAGCTTAAAGTCCGTGCAGACCTGGTCATTGCGGCTACGGCCCGTGTGAATTTTCTTGCCGAGAGCGCCGATGCGTTCGGTAAGCACTCGTTCTACGGCCATGTGGATGTCTTCGTCGCTATCGCACCAGAGGTTCTTACCGGCGTGGTAGTCGTCGAGAATGCTCTTGAGGCCATCGCAAATCTTCTTATAATCAGCCTTCGAAAGAACTCCAGATTCAACAAGACCCTTGCCGTGTCCGATGCTCCCTTCGATATCTTCTTCGATGAGTTCTGCATCAAACTGCAAGCTGAAACTTAAATCGACCATGCTCTGGGCCATGCCGCTAGCAAAACGACCGGTCCACATGTTAGTCTGGGTATCTTTCTTCTTAGCCATTATAAACCTCAATTAAAAAGCCGTGAAAATCGGCAGGAATTCCACGGCAAAAGATAAAAAATTTTTTAGTCCCAGGGGCTCTTATCCCAAGAACTCTTGTGTACGGGTTTCTGTTTTTCGCGAGAGACGTCCGCCTTTTTTGTCTTTCGAGCATTTTCTTTCATGCATGTTTTCAAGTCTTCTGTGCGTTTTTCTCCAATCGCAAAACAAAGTGTTTCAACTTCTAGGTCTCGCGTGTATTTAGTACGGGCGACTTCGTACCCATCAACAAAAAATTCAAAGAACCCGTGTTTCATACCGCGGCTGCAGCGGCCTGTGGCGGTAACAGCCTGCTTGAATTCATCGACAAAATACCAATTTGCTTGTTCCATGTGCAAACCCGTGCAATTATAGGGTTGGTGTTGGTCGGCTTCTGTTTGAAATTTTTGATAAGATGAGCATGAGCAGAACAGAAATGCAGCTGCGTAAATTGCATAAATTTTAGTCAACTCGTACCTCAAAAAAAGCCGTGAAACTCAAACTGAATTTTCACGGACAATGATAAAAATTAGAATCCAATTCCAATGCTGAATTTTAAGCCTTGGATGTGTTTATTCGTTTTCTTGTACTTCTTTGAAGATGTTTCTTCGACATAAGGTGTGTTGAAAAAGTCGATGAAGTATTTGGCTTGCAAGAGGAATGCGACACTGCTAGCTCGATTAAGCAATATACCACCGCCCACAAATCCGGTAAGCCCGTTCGTACTTAGCTCTTCTGCAGTGTAGGGGAGTTCGTCGTTATCATCGAATGTAATATGCCAGCTGTAAGAAAGTCCACCGCCGACAAACGGAGTGTTGTTTGATGAACCGAACGGATAATAGACAGAAAGCGAAAAATCGTAGAATGTAGGCTTGTTGAGTTCGTCACCCATGTTGGTCAAGGTGAAGTCTAAACCGAAAAAGATTTTTTTTGCATCAAAGAGCGCAAACAAGCCAATCCCTGCAAGCATATTCGTATTGGGGGTAAGCTCAAGATCTCCAATGATATTCAAACCGAAATAGCCCGAAATGCCTTTTTTGCGAGGCTTTATTGTTTCCTGTTCTGTGACTGTGTAAATATCGTCATCGTCTGTGGTGAGTCGCTTGGAACCGATATTTCTGGCAACGCGTTCGATGATCGGGTCGAAATCGTCTGGATTAGCCGCTTTGAGGCGGTCACTCCAGACCGGTTTCTCGTTATTCACGTTATACAATTTGAACGATGTGACAACGCTTTGGCCAAGACGTGTGAATTCGGCCATGATGAACTTGGAGCAGTTCTTTTGAATCGCAACTTTGTTGATCGATTCGTAGTCTCCAACTTTCACGGAGTCGTCTTCAGCGTAATTGACCAAAACATAGCGCCCATTCTCATCAATGTAAGCGTGCATGAGCTTTTCGGTTGTAATACCAAGGTCTTTATCAATACCGACAGTGCTGAACGGAGCCAAATAAACTCGCTCAGTGGCGTAAGTCAATGCAGTAAATGCAAGAGCCACTATAAAAAGTGTTTTAAGCCTGTTCATCATGTCGGTACCTCATTAGTCCCAAACGCTTTTAGCAGGGGCGGTTTCTTCGTACGAAGGTTCTTCGGTCGGTTCGGCACTTTCGCCGCGCACCGCTTTAGGTTCCTCGACATCAGCCGGTGTCGTTTCTTCCTGCTTTACTTTCTTTTGGGCCTTTTTCGTTGTATTGTACGGACGATCCCAGACGCTTACGGATTCGGTAGAATTGCCTTTGTAATCCTGTCTCAGCACATAGGTGTCGATAGGAATTTCAATTTCATCCGGATAGGCTTGGTAAAGCCAAAGTGATAAGGTATAAGTCGGAAGGGCCCACAAAAGAGTAGCAAAAGACATGCTACGATGGACTTCAATTGAACCGACTCTCTGTCCGTCCAAGTAAGCTTCCAGTATGCCGCCAGCTCTAGTTCCTCGAGTTTGGAACGAACAATCGTCGTCGTTTCCCATCTTGCAGACCAAATTACCATTGAGGTAAATGTCATAGGGCCTTGATGCGTATTGGGTTGCAACGACGTTAGTGCGCCCAGAGAAACATCCAGTCAGGTTTAGTGACATGGATGTTAGCAGCAAAATGGGTAATACTCTGGTCTTCATTTTAAGAATCCAACGTTAGAAACCGATGGCAAGGCCCAGGCTGAACTTGAAGCCGTTCATATAGTGCTTCTTTTCGATGACATTGGTATTGCCTTTGTCTTCTTTAATTTCGATGAACGGAGTTTCAAAGAAGTCGATAAAGTAGTTGACTTGAGTGATGAACATGACTCGGCTTGCGCGGTTGAACAAGACACCACCGCCGAGCTGCATGGAAATACCGTTTGCTTCAGAGTCATCAACGTAATGACCATTAACGTAGCGGCCATCATTGTTGTTCATACGCATACTGTAAGAGAGACCGCCGCCTGCAAACGGAGAAATATTCGATGTATTGAATGCATAGAAGGCAGAAAGGGTCAAGTCGATAAGTGTTGTTCTGTCACCATTATCGCCCAAGTTGCTCATAGACCAGTCAAAACCGAAGAGGAGATCCTTTGCATCGTACAAGACAAATGCACCAAGTCCAGCATCCATTTTTGCTTCGGACGGATTAAGCGGGAGTGAGCCCACAATCTTACCGCCCCAATAAGAAGTTACGCCCTTCTTTTTCGGATTCTTGGTTTCTTGTTCGGTGACCGTGTAGATATCGTCATCGTTAGTTGCTTTGCGCCTTGTACCGATATTTTTGGCCACACGCTGGATAATCGGGTCGAAATCATCGGGGTTCTTGGCCTTGAGTCGGTCGCTCCAAACCGGAGATTCGTTATTCACATCGTAGAGTTTGAACGCCGTAATGACGTTTTCGCCAAGTCGGGTGAATTCAGCCAAGATAAACTTGGTGCAATTCTTATCTTTTGCAATCTTGTTGGCGGATTCGCGGTCACCGGCTTTCACAGAATCTTCTTCGGTGTAGTTGACCAAAACATAGCGACCATTGTCATCAATATATGCATTCATGAGTTTTTCGGCGGCGATGCCAAAATCTTCATTCAAGCCCACCATGCTGAACGGAGCCAAATAAACGCGCTCTGCTGCATAAATGGAGGCTGCAAGAGCAAGTGTTGCTGCTAAAAGCTTCTTGACGCAATTCATATTCATATCCTTTTGTTTGCTCGTTTTCCACTTATTTTTGCATTTTCATAAAAGTCATGAATATGCAATTTTTAAGTAAAAAAGAGTCCTTATTTAGACATAATCTAGTAATTATAAGGTAAAAAGAAAAGTTTTTTTTGCAGTAAACGGACTAATTGTTGATAAGCGGGCAAAAAAACACGCTAAAATGCGTATTTTGAAGATAAAAAAGTCAATTTTCGAGTTCTTTTTCCAAAATTTCTTTCATTTTATGCGTCAATTTGGTCGCACTTTTGGTCATTGGCATGTCTGCATATTCATTTATAGAAATTGGCGCAAGAACTTTCAATTTGTACAAATACTTTTCTGTTGGATGAAATTGCAATAATTTATCGTGTTTACGGAGTCCAATTTTCTCGTTACCGCCAAAGAAAATTGGAATAACATCATTTTTGGAATAAAGTGCAAATCGTGCAGCGCCTTTCTTGAATTCCCAGGATTCATTCGGCTTAGAACGAGTCCCTTCGGGGAATATAATAAGGTTATTGCCTTCGTCCATCGATTTCTTTGCTTGTTCCAATTGCTCATCAAAAGGAATGTTATTTGGAATGTAGAGATTCTTTATAACAAGAGAAATAAATTTATTTTGAATGAGTTCACCTTTTACAATGCAGTCTGCGTTCGGAACTAGCGAAAAGAGTATGACCACGTCAAAAATGGAAGGATGGTTTGCAATCACGACTTTCGATTGGATGTTTTTGAGCGCTTCTTTGTTTTCTACGGTGAGGTGAACGATGCCTAGAATTATTGAAATTTTGACGAAAATTTTAAAATAGCGATGGTTGAATTTCCTCGCCATTTTTTTGAATTTTTGTTCCGAAAACCCCGAAAGCAAGTGCATAACCGGGAACAAAAAAATCGCAAGAATCAGGCTACTGAATCCGAAAAACGCAAAACAAAACAGCTTTGCGATAACTCGTATGATGTAGCGTATTTTTGCCATTTGCGTTACGACCGTTGCATATTAATGGCACAGAGAAATGCGATTGCTTGCTCTGCGGCCGTATCGAAGTTATTGTGTAGCATTTTAAGGTATGCCAGTTGGCTTGTAACGTCTACATTTTTCAATGCTGGATCCGCCTTAGATTCTTCCGTAGTAAGCCTTAAAGCAATTGCGCAAACCGCGTTTGGATACGGGACTCCAGCTACGGGGGCGTAAACTTCGGGAATAAGTTCATCTGCAAATATAAATGTGCGCGTATCGCAGGACTCGTTTTCGAGTGCCGCAATGCAATCTGCAAGACCTGTAGTAAACGCATCTTTTCCGGAGAATACAGCAGAATAGCCTGCAGTATTGGATTCTAGAATTGTTGCATTTGCAATTGAAGCGTTAAATACAGAAAGGCTGAAATGTGCAGGCGAAACCATGCCTGTATCGATGAGCGCTTGCGAAATTTTGAGTTGCTGGTTGATTTCGCCAAATTGCGATGCGAACGTCACCTTGCATGGTTCAAACTTGTTGCTGCGAGAATCGCGCGAAACCTGATCACTGACAAGAACGACCATTCGTGAAATAGAACTTAAACGCCGGCGCGTAAGCATCGGGACGAATGAAACGTCTGGCTTGGGTTGCGCTTCGGTCGGAATAAAACTTGCAACTCTTTCGATAAAGACTTTGGCCATGTTACTTTTTGCGGAAACGGAGGAGGGAATAGGCGTTGGGGCCTACATTGTGGTGCGCTTCTTTCAGTTCGAATCCCGCAATTTCAATGGCGTGCTTGAGTTCTGCATAGCGATACATCTTGCTGTTACCGTTGGCGATGCAGGTGAAGTAAAGCGATGTGGCTTGCAGAGAGTAGGCTGCTGCTTCAAAACGTTGCTTGTCCCAAAGTGGTTCCAGAACATAAATGTCTGTATCCGGTGTTGCGGCTTTGTGAATTTTCGTCAAGATTTTCGTGACTTGTTCAAGCGAAAAACAGTCCAAGAACTGGCTCATCCAGACGGCGTCAGCTCCTTGAGGAAACGCGGTCGAATCATCTAAAACGTTACACGAAATAGTGTCTATGCGGTCGGCAAAACCGGTTGCTGCGGCGTTCTTTTCGGCAACTGCGGTTTGTCCCGGCAAATCGATGATAGACACTTTAACATCATCATTGTATCTGCAACAGGCGATTGCCCATTTTGCAGTGTTTCCACCAATGTCGAAAAGACGTTTTACGGGATTTTCGAAAACGATTGGGAGAGCTTCGGGAAAAGCTAAATCGGAGTAAAAGTGATCAAAGCCAAACCAACTCTTTTTTTGCTGTTCGGTGAGCTGTGAAAGACCTTCGTACACTGTTTTCCATGGTCCCAAGTGCGGGAGCCCAGCAGGTTTCCCTGTGCGGATGGATTCTTCGAGATTCTCTGCACCGCGGTAGCAGATGTCTTCTGAAAAGTCCATATTCACTTGAGTCATTTCGTCTTTCATGAGGAAAAAACCGATTTTACCAAGCGTGAGACGTAAATCGTCTTCGCTAGAATCCTTGTGGATTTTAATGGCACCCATGCCAAGCCCCATCTCGACCAGCACACCAATGCCATAAAGCGATATTCCAAGCTTTTGGGACAATTCCGAGATGGTGATTCCTTTTTTGCGGGCATTGCTAATTTCGTCTAAAATGCCCATGTTCCTAAGAGCGCGGGCAGCCTGGAAACTAAGGGGGGCAAAAGCAATTTTTTGCGCTTCGAACTTGGCGTTTACGGCGTCGATAGTATCGTTTTTATAAAAATCGAACATGTTATCTCTGTAGCGAAATCATGAAAGGATAAAGCAACATTAATATAAAATTATTTTTCTATATTGCCTATTCAAGAAAATAAACCTTGATTGAGGTCGCTAGTAAAATGTCCGATTTGAATACCCGTATTAAGGAAGTCATTATTGAATCCCTTGAACTTGAAGATATCACGCCTGCCGATATTGTAGATTCTGCTCCGATTTTTGGAAAGAACGAAGCTGGCGAAGGGCTTGGGCTTGATTCAATTGATGCTTTGGAATTGGGCATTGCCATTAAGGAAAATTTTGGCGTTACGTTCTCTACTGTTAAGGAAGAAACCAAGAAGCATTTTGCATCGGTAAATGCACTTGCAGATTACATTTCTGCAAACTCTAAGGGCTAATTCATGGACAAACAAGTCATTTTCGAAAAGATTAAGGCAGCCCTTATTGAAGATTTCGACTTGGAAGAGGAGCGCATTGTCCCAGAAGCTCGACTTTACGAGGATTTGGAACTCGATAGTATCGATGCCGTAGATTTGATTGTCAAGTTGAAGTCGTTTTTGCCGAGAAACATTGACCCGGAATCATTCAAAAAAATGCGCACTCTTCAAAACGTGGTCGATGGTGTTTATAATCTTGTCCAAAATTCGGAAAATAGGTAATGAAACCTATGGCGGGAAAGATTCTCTTTACCGCGATTTCTGTTTTGTATCCGGTAATTGTCTATTGCGGGCTTAATTACTGGGGACTTTCTCCACGGCGCTTAAGCATTATGCTTTTAGCGCTTGCTTTTTATCATTTCTTGAATTTTACGCAAAGCAAGTCCCAAGCGGAGCGTGGGCGGACGGGGGCTTTTGTTGCGCTGATTTTTGTATGCGCAACGGTCGCTTTTTTTGCAAATAACATTTTATTTGTCAAGTTTTACCCTGTGCTTGTGAACTTGAGCTTGCTCTCGTTCTTTGGTTTTACGTTGTGGAGACCACCCAGTTTTGCGTTCCGCACGGCAACTCTTCATGACAAGACCTTGGAAAAATCTCCTTCGTTTAAAGCGGTGGAAGAATATTGCCGAAAAGTGACAATTGCTTGGTGCATCTTTTTCATTGTGAACGGTTCTATCGCTGCATTTACAGTTTTCGTAGGTTCCGATAAAATTTGGTCGTTGTACAACGGGCTTATTTCTTACATTTTAATCGGGATTTTCTTTACTATGGAATATTTGGTTCGAAAAATGATGCAGAAAAAAATGCAGTCTTACATTCCTGTATGCGATTTGGAATTGGATTCCCGTCCAAGCGGCGCGCTTGTCAGTTTTAGTTCTGGTGAAGGTGATGCCGGAAATAAGACTTGGGCCGATTTTGTAAGCGATGTATCCAAGGTGAGATATTATTTGGAAGCTCGTGAGAATGTGCCGTGGATTTTGCATTGCGAAGATTCGTATTACTTTACGGTGGCTTTGCTGGCGATGCTTCAAAGCGGGCGCAAAGCGCTTGTAACTGCGAATCGCCAAGAAGCATTTATCAAGGAAATCAAGAAGCCGGAATATGGGTTCTTGACGGATGAACCGTTTGCTGGGAATGTATCGAATGCGGGCGAGATGCCCATGACCTTGATTCAGGACGTACTTGCTGGTGAATACTCGCGCGGTTCAGATGGTGACAAAGCCAGCGAAATCAAGTTCAGCAAGTTCGACAAATCCAAGGCTGAGATGGTGATGTACACGTCGGGCACGACAGGTGAACCTAAGGCCGTGTATAAACTCTTTTTGCAGTTCGAAAATGAACTTTTTGAATTGGTAAAAGTCTTTGGAAATGACTGGGTAAATCGCAAGGTTTATAGTACGGTCAACCACCATCATATTTACGGTTTGTTGTTTACGGCGCTTTTGCCGATAGCGACTGGGCTACCGTTCCGTAGGCACCGCATTGATTTCCCGACAGAACTTGCAAACATAGCAGGAGAGGCTGCGGTCATTGCTTCGAGCCCTGCGTTTTTAAAACGTCTATCAGCTGAATCGGACAAACCGATTGACTTTAAATGTACTCCGATTATTTATTCGTCTGGAGGCCCGTTGCCCGAAGAAGTGGCGCGTAAAGCTTGTGAACTGACGGGATTTTGGACGATGGAAATTTACGGCAGTACCGAGACGGGTGGCATTGCTTATAGGCAATCCAAGAATGGAGCCGTGTGGACTCCGTTTGAAGTTTGTAAGATGAGCGTTGCTGAAAACGGCTGTTTGAACATCAAGTCGAGCTATATCCTAGAACCCGAAGGCTTTACCACAGGTGATTTGGTGGACCTTTACGATGATGGACGATTCTTGCTTAAGGGCCGTTCGGATTCAATTGTGAAGATTGAAGAAAAACGCATTTCGCTCCCAGAAGTGGAAATGCGCTTGAAGCAAACAGGCTTGGTGCAAGACGTGCGCGTTGTGCCGATGGTGGGGAAACGCCAATACCTGGCCGCTGCAATTGTACTGAACGAAGCTGGGCGTAAAAAGTTTGCAGATTCACCGAAACTTGCTATCAATAATTATTTCCACGGTTACTTGCTCAAGTTTATCGAAAATACGGTTTCGCCGAAGAAGTGGCGCTATCTCGAAGAACTTCCGCAGAACACGGAAGGCAAGATTCGCATGCGCGATATCCAGGCGCTGTTTGGCCTTGCCGAAAGTCCGAACTTCAAGATTCTCAAGTTCCGCCGTGAACCGGGTGCATTGACCGCTAAGCTTTTGTTCCCTGCGACGAGCGATTACTTTGACGGACATTTCCCGGATTTCAAATTATTGCCTGCAGTGGTACAAGTGGATATGGTTTTGCGTCTTGCGCGGAACTTCTTGGACGTGCCCAAGAATCTTTCGAAAATGAATCGTACGCGTTTTGCAAATCCCATTTTGCCGGACGTTCCTGTAATGGTGAAAATCACGTACGATGCGGAAGCTGGCAAGGTGACGTTCGCATACACGAGCGTTGATGGCGAAACTTCGTATTCTAATGGATCATTGATGATGGACGTTTCAACAGGTAACGTAGGCGAGGGCCAAAATCGTGGATAACACGGTAAAAGTTTGTGCCATCGTGCCTGTTTATCGCCACGAAAAAGCGTCGCGTCATGTCGTGAAATCGCTTGTCGATTTGAACATTCCCGTGATTCTCATTGACGATGGCAATACGCCCGAAGGTCACCAAGTTCTTTTTGAAATTGCAAAAGAATTTGCGAATGTCGAACTTGTGACGCATAAATGCAATCTCGGCAAAGGTGCGGCTATGCGAACTGGCATGGAAGCGGCGGTTGTGGCGGGCTTTACGCACGCTTTGCAAGTCGATGCCGACGGCCAGCACGATATGAATGCAATCCCGTTTTTTATAAACGAGACGAAGGAACATCCAGAATACTTGATTTGCGGTTATCCAGAATACGACGAATCTGTGCCCAAGGCTCGAGAACAGGGGCGCAAGATAACGAATTTCTGGGTGGCAATCGAAACGCTTTCGCTCAAAATTCTCGATGCCATGTGCGGTTTTCGCGTGTATCCGCTTAAAACGTCTTGGCCGGTGATGAAACGTTTGCATAACAAGCGCATGGGTGTTGATATCGAAATTATTGTTCGACTTGCGTGGGCTGGCGTGCAGATGCGTTTTTTCCCGGTGAAGGTGAATTACCCGAAAGACGGTGTTTCGAACTTTAGAATGTTCCATGACAACGTTGTAATTTCAATGACACATACGATGCTTTGCGTTGGTATGCTCTTTAGGCTCCCTTTACTTTTGTCCCGTCGCTTGTTTAAAAAGAAATAGTTATGAGCAAGCATTGGTCCGAAATCGAAGAAGTTGGCGGAAGTGTTTGGCATTTCCGTTTTATGCTTTGGGTCGTGTGCCATTTGCCGTTGTTTCTTGTTGAATTGTGTACGGCTGTAATATGCTTCTTTTTCTGGCTTGGGGCTGCACCTGTTCGTGCGCGTTCGAAAATTTATTTGGAACACTTGCGAAAATTGGGCGTACGCGTGGGTGCGTTTGGAACGTATAAGCACATCCTTTCGTTTGCGCTTTCGATGGTCGAAAAGTTACGAGGCTGGAAGGGCGCTATCAAGCTCAATCAGATTGAATCGCAAAATGACGACTTGCAGATGCTCGTTTCGCAAATGAATCAAGGGCAGGGCGCGTTTCTGCTTTGTTCGCATCTAGGCAATATGGAAATGCTCCGTTCGCTCACTGAATATGGCGAGTTCCATACATCGAGAAAGTTTCAGGTTTTCCCGGTAGTCGATTTGTCGGGATCGAAAAAGTTCAATGCGCTTTTGCGTGAACTGAATCCTGAACTGATGGAAAATGTGATTGATGCCAATTCCATTGATGTCGATTCTGCCATTTGGATGAAAGAGAAAATTGCAGATGGAAATCTCGTGGTGATTGCGGGGGATCGCACGTCTGCCCATACACGCAGTCGCGTGCTCGAAACGACGTTCCTGGGTGAAACAGCGAATTTTCCGGAAGGCGCTTTTTCATTGGCGGGTATTCTGAATGTTCCCGTTTATTTTGTATTTGCGATTCGCAAACATGACTTTAATATCCGTTCGCCTTATGAAATGCATGTGGTACGTGCCAAGACGAATTTGGACTGTTTGCGCAAGGAACGCCCTATGCGCTTGAAAATGCTATTGCAGGAATACACTGAGCTGTTGGAAAGGCTGTGTAAAGAACATCCTTATCAGTGGTACAATTTCTACGATTTTTGGGACAGGTTAGATAAATAGTGGAGAACAATTAAATGAAAACCGTCGTTATTGGAAGCGGTAAGCTCTCGATTGAAGATGTTGTTGCGATTGCGAAAAAGCAAGTCGCAGTGGAACTTGATAGTTCTGCGGAATTCCAGAGAAAGATTGATTCTGGTGCAGAATTCTTGGACGAAGCGCTTGCAGAACATGGTGGCATTTATGGCGTGACAACAGGATATGGTGATTCCTGCACGCAGGTGTTGCCGCCGGAACATTACAGCCAGCTCCCGATCAACTTGACGCGTTTTCATGGATGCGGTCTCGGCGATTATTTTGATGCAGAGACAACCCGTGCAATTATGGCGGTGCGTTTGAATACGCTTGCGCAAGGTTTCTCGGGCGTGAGCTATGCGCTTTTGAAAATCATTACGCAGTTTTTGCAGAACGATATTTTGCCGCTTATTCCGCAGGAAGGTTCCGTGGGGGCAAGTGGCGACTTGACTCCGCTTTCGTATTTGGCGGGGGCTGTGATTGGTGAACGCAATGTGATGTACAAGGGGGAACGTAGGCCTTCTTTGGATGTGATGAAGGAATTGAATATTGCGCCCCACAAGTTCCGCCCTAAAGAAGCGATTGCCATTATGAATGGAACGGCTGCGATGAATGCCGTTGCATGCATGGCGTTTTCGCGCGCTGAATACTTGTGCGACCTTGCTTGCCGAATTACGGCAATGATAACGGTTGCCATGAAGGGGAATGCGTATCACTATTACGAACGCTTATTCGAGGCTAAACCGCATCCGGGATTGGGCTTGGCTGCAAAGAAAATTCGCAGTGCGCTGAATCTTGATGTTGCCAAGAATGTTGTTCCTGAAAAGATTCAAGACCCGTATTCTCTGCGTTGCGCTCCGCATGTGATTGGACTTTTCTATGATTCTAGCGCGTTCTTGCGCCAACTGATTGAAATTGAACTCAACAGTGCCAATGACAATCCGATTGTAGATCCGTTCACAAAGAATATTTTCCATGGTGGGCATTTCTATGGCGGGCATATTTGCCTTGCGATGGATACGCTCAAGAATATGGTTGCAAACATTGCGGACCTTTTGGATCGTCAGATGGCTATGATTGTCGATATCAAGTTTAATCGTAACTTACCGCCGAATCTTGCGGGGAGCAAGGGCGATTACGATATCAATCACGGCTTTAAGGCAGTGCAGATTGGTGTATCTGCTTGGACGGCAGAAGCTTTGCATTTGACGATGCCGATGAGCGTGTTCAGCCGTTCGACGGAATGCCACAACCAGGACAAGGTCAGCATGGGTACGATTGCAGCCCGCGACTGCATCCGCGTCTTGGAGCTTTCGGAACAGGTGGCAGCGGCAACGCTTCTGGCTTCGGCTCAGGCACTTCGCATACGCTTGGAACGAGGTGAAATTTCGGAAGACCGCCTCAAAAATCTTCAAGAGACTTACGATCAGGTATTTTCCAAGTTTGCCCCGCTTGAATGTGACCGTCAATTGGAACAGGATTTGCGCAATACGCTGGAGCTGATTCGCCAGAAATTTTACGCTGTATAAAAGGACTTAAATTCGCATGGCTGTGAAAAAAATTAAGGAAACGATCGAATTCCAAGTTGAATTTTACGATGTCGATTCTATGCAGGTGGCGTGGCACGGCAATTATGTAAAGTACATGGAAGTTGCCCGTTGTGCTCTTTTACGTAAAATTGGGTATGATTACAACGAAATGACGCGTAGCGGTTACATCTGGCCGGTTGTAGATTTGCATATTAAATATGTACGTCCGATGATTTTTATGCAGAAGATTCGTGCCGAAGTGACGCTGATGGAATACGAAGTCTGCATGAAACTCTCGTACAAGTTTATGGATGCAGAAACGGGAGTCGTGCTTACGAAAGCAGAAAGTACACAAATGGCTGTTGATATGAAAACAAAGGATTCGCTTTGGGCTTGCCCGCCATGTTTCGTGGATAAGGTGAAGGCTCTTTTAGCGAAGGAAACGGTAAGGTGATGTTATGACAATGTTTAAAGGGAATATTTGCATTATAATTTTATGTGTAATTTGGGGATGTGGAGTGACATTCGCTGATGTCTTGCGTCATCCGGTGAATAAAAAGTCAAAGCCGGAATTAGAAAGAGCTTTGGCAAAAGTCATGGATTACGAAGTTGCTTCTGGTGATTTTAAACAAACCAAAATCATCCCTCAAAAAAAACGCAAGTTTGTATCGACCGGAACATTCATGATTTCTAAAAAGAATGGCATTATTTGGAAAACGCAAAAGCCTATTTTTTCGGAATTGGCGCTTAATAATGGCGGAATTTTCGAACGCGATTCTAGTGGCCAGTCACACATGCTATTGCCCAAAGACAATCCTATTTTTACAGATTTATCTAGAAATATCCAATCGTTTTTTTCAGGGAAAATATCAGAACTGGAATCTAAATTCCAGGTATTCTACGAAAAAAAATCCTGCGGCTTTGTAATGGGACTTATTCCGCGTGATGGAATGGTCCGCATGGTTATTGATAATGTTATAATTGAAGCATGCAATAATATTGACAAAGTCACTATAACAGATGGTGATAAAACGCCAGTAATGCTTGAATTTTTGAATTACAAGACTGTAGGAAAGAAACTGCAAAAGCGTGAAACTTCTACGCCGTAACACGAATTTTTATGAAGTTCTTTAACGGAATACGATTGAGTGCAAAAACGGGAATTATTCTGTGGGTGGCCATTCACGCCATCTTGATTATTCTCGGTCTTTCTGTTCCGTGGAAGATGGATTCCGACTTGTATTCGATTCTGCCGGATTCCAATGAAATTAAGAATGTGAGCGAAGCTGAAAAAGAGCTCAGTTCCCGAACGGTGCGAAATATTACGGTTCTTGTCGGGCATGAAGATTTCGAGGTTGCGCGCAGTGCTGCGGTTGCGTTGGATCGCATGTTTAAAGAAGATTCTTCATTTGAAGAAACTCGACTTTTTGTAAACGAAAACGCAATGAATGAAATGCGTGAGTTTTTCTTTAAGCATCGTTATACATTGCAGGGGAAAACTATTCGTGAAATGTTTGCAAAAGGCGATTTTGAATCATTAAAGAATAGGGCTCTCCAAAAAATCTATGGTTCATTTTCCATGACGGACTTGAATCATCTTGATGAAGATCCATTTTTGCTGGGGGATGCGGCGTTCGAAAATTTTGTGCAGAATTCCCCGATGTCATTGAGCCGCTTTGTTCTTCGCGATAGCGTACTTTATGCGACAGATTCCAATGCTACTTATGTAATGTGGAATGCTGTCCTCTCCAAAAATGTCTCTGCGTTTTCGTCTGAAGAGCATATTATTGCTCGAATGAATCATGTGCTTGATTCCTTGAAAATGGCGCAGCCGGGGCTTCTTGTGGCGAAGTCGGGTGTCCCGTTCCATAGCTTTGAAAGTTCTGATCGTGCGAAGTCCGAAATTGCTTGGATTTCGGGCGTTTCAATTGTGCTGATTTTGTTGTTGCTTTTATACGTATTCCGTTCTCCGGTTCCAATTCTAGCGACGCTATCGACGATTGCTGTTGGTATTTTTACGGCGCTTGCATCTACATGGTTTGTTTTTGGAAATGTTCATGTTTTTACGTTTGTATTTGGTACAAGCATTATTGGCGTGAGTATTGATTACGCGGTTCACTTTTTTGTCCATAGAAAAGCAGGCGTACGAAATGTACGTTCATGTATTATCAAGGGGCTTTTGCTTGGTTTCTTGACAACAGAACTCAGCTATATCGCGCTTACGTTTGCTGATTTTTCATTGTTGCGCCAAATGGCCGTGTTCTCGATTGTGGGTCTGTTGAGTGCGTTCTTGACGATAACGCTATTGTTCCATGCGGTATTTGAAAATTCGATAGTTTCTAGTGAAGGAACTGAAGCACAATCAGTGCCTGCAAATCTGCCGACTCAATTCCCTAAAGCTATTCTCAATGCTTATGCAAAAATCCCCAAGTGGGGTGTCCGATTGATACTTGCGCTTTTTTTCCTAGCGCTTCTTCCGGGGCTTAAACAACTCCATATTCATACGGATATTGGCAACTTTTACACGATGAATGATGAGATTAAAGCGTCTGAAGCTTTGACCTCGAAACTAAACAATTTGGGTATTGCACCGTCTTATTTTATTGTTGAAGGAAAACAAGATCACATCCTTTTAGAAAATGAAGAACTGCTTACAGAACGCCTTAATCAGGCCGAAAAAGAAGGATTGGTAAAATCGTATTTGGCGGTATCGAATATCATCCCGTCAGGAAGGTTTCAAGCTGGTTCTATTTTGGATTTAGAAAAGCTGGTTTTTGGAATAAAAAAACGATGGATAGAGATTTTAATTAATAATGAATTGCCGCAAATGCTTGCACCTAATGTCAGGAATTATTTAACGGAAATAGGCGTGGAGAACCATTCTATTTTTGTTAAAAGTTTACTTTTATCACAAGATTTTATTGATTTCGAAAAGATTGACAAAAACGATAGATTTGTTGATGTTGATTTAAAGAATGATTTTCCACAATCATTGAGTTTTCTTCTCCAAATGCTTTGGATTGGCCATATCGGGGACAAATATTATAGCGCGGTACTTCCGCTTCATGTGTCCGATGAGTTTGATGCACAAAAGATTGCAGAGGGCTTGCCGAATGTCTATGCGGTGAACAAAATGCAAAACATCAATCATGCGCTTACAAAAATTTCGCATGTGTCGCTTAAACTTGTTTGTATAGCCTATGCGGTTGTATTCTTGATTCTTGTAATTGTGTATAAATTTAAAGATGCGGTTCGGATTATCCGAGCTCCGGTCTTGGCAAGTCTCTTTGCTGCTTCAATCTTTGGTTACATTGAAATCGATTTCAATTTCTTTGCGATTGTCGGTGTGATTCTCACGCTTGGTATCGGGATTGATTACGCGTTGTTTTTTAAAGAAGGTGGTCGCTCGAATTTGACAACAGCTCTTGCAGTTATGCTTTCGGCAATGACAACGATTATTTCGTTTGGTAGTCTTGCTTGCAGTGCCTTTGTGCCTGTTCATACGTTTGGTCTTGCCGTACTGCTTGGCATTTCGTGCTGTTTCTTTATTTCGCCATTTAGCGCCAAACGTTAATATTCTAAATTGTTGTAGCCTATGGAAATCGAAAAAAACAAATTGGCTAGTCACGTAAGCCGTTCAAAACCGGTGTACATTAATGATTTTAGCCTTTATTGTATTCTAGGTGGTGATAAAGTTCAAGTTCTTGATGCACTCAAGAATGGACGACGTGGTTGCTTTACCACTTACGACGTGGCTGGTGTTCAGCGCCCTGCAGCAACAATTGACCCTGCTACGCTTGCACCTGTTCAAGAGAAAAAATTTGATAATCGCGTTAATCGACTTTCTCAGGCGGCTTTGGTGGAAATTGAGAAGACCATTCAAAAAGCAGTTGAAAAATACGGTGCAAATCGCGTTGGAATTTTTATCGGTTCCTGCGACAATGGCTCCGAAGCTTCAATGGCTGCACTCAAGTGCTTTAAAGAAACAGGCTCGTTCCCGGAAGGCTATGTTCTCGATTACCAGCGAGCCGATTTTCCGGCGCAATTTATTGCGCAGCGCTTTGGAATCACGGGAATACTTTCTGTGCATTCGACAGCGTGTGCGTCTAGCGCGAGTGCTTTTGTCTCGGCGCGCAATAATCTTTATGCAGGCCACTGCGATGTGGCGATTGTAGGCGGTGTCGATATCGCCTCTCTCTCGGTGATTCTCGGTTTTGCATCGCTTGAGGCGATGAGCGATAAGCCGACGAATCCGTTTAGTGCAAACCGTTCCGGGCTTACACTTGGTGATGCGGCAGTATTCTTTGTGGTGACGCGAACCCCAGATGCAGATCTTTGCATGGCTGATTGCAAGAATCTTAAAGTTGTTGGCTTTGGCGAAAGTGCAGATGCCGACCATATTACGGCTCCACGTGCCGATGGGGAAGGCGCTTATCAGGCAATGAAAGCTGCGCTTGATGATGCTGGCCTTAACGCCTCTCAGATTGGTTATGTGAATTTGCATGGAACAGGAACTGAGTTGAACGATGCCATGGAAAGTCGAGCCGTCCAACGAATTTTTGCAGATTCCATCGGAGCAGAAACAGCAAGTGTCCCGGTAAGTTCAACCAAGGCCCTGACAGGACACACGCTTGGAGCCGCCGGCGCTTTGGAACTTGCATTCTGCTGCATGGCGCTTAAGAGCGGTAATATGAGCGGCGCGGCGCGTAATAGCGATAATAGCGAGTGTGCGTCTGTTCTCCCGGCGCATCTTTTCGATGGTGTTATCGATCCAAATCTTCCACCGTTGCATTTAGTAAAAGCGGGCGAGACGGCTAAGAATCTCAAATATTGCATGAGCAATTCTTTTGCCTTTGGTGGTTGTAACGTGTCCTTGATTGTCGAAAATGGTGGTGTATGACAGAAGTTTTTAATACAAAAGAATCGGTTAGCGGACTGGTTCCTCACAATGGCAAAATGTTTTTGCTGGACCGCGTTCGCGATTACAATTTGAAAGAAAATTCCATCACGACCGAAATTGATATTACCCGCGACAATCTGTTTTACGAAGAAGAACTTGGTGGAGTGCCTATTTGGATTGCTTTTGAATACATGGCGCAAAGTGTTTCTGCGTTGTCAGGAATCCATGGGCGCGCAAAAGGCGAAAAGCCCAAAAACGGATTTATCATGAGCGTGAGTGCTTTTAAAGCAGACGTTCCTGTTTTTAAAGTTGGTGAAAAAGTCGTTGTCAACGTGATTGAAAATATTCGTATGGATAATGCGGTTACATTTGAAGGTTCTGCAATGGTCAATGGCGCGCTTGCAGTAACCGCAAAACTCAATACTGTTGAAGTCGATGATTCTAAAAATTCTTTGAATTGATTTTTGAGGTATGGTATGGAAAATGAAAAGTCAGTCTTGATTACGGGAGCAAGTGGCGGAATAGGTCTTGCCATTGCTGAAGCTGTCGCGAAAGAAGGTTACACCGTTGTAGCTCATTATAATAGAAACTCCGCTTCGATAGATGAACTTGCCGAACGTATTCGCGCCAATGGTGGAAAAATCCGTACACTTCAATTCAATATTTGCGACCGTGAACAGTGCAAAGAAGTTCTTGAAAAAGACATTGCCGAAAATGGCGTGTACTATGGCGTTGTGACGAATGCAGGCGTCTGTGCCGATGCCGCATTCCCGGCTATGACCGATGAATTTTGGGACAAAGTCCTGAATACAAATTTGAACGGATTTTACAACGTCGTTCATCCGATTGTAATGCCGATGTGCCGTAAGCGCAAAGGCCGTATTATCACGATTTCTTCTGTTTCTGGTGTGATTGGAAATCGCGGCCAGGTCAACTACAGCGCTTCAAAGGCGGGCCTCATTGGCGCAACAAAAGCGCTTGCCACAGAACTTGCAAGCCGCAACATCACCGTGAATAGCGTGGCTCCTGGCGTCATCGAAACGGAAATGATCAAGGATGCTCCGCTCGACATGATTCTCCCGACCATTCCTATGAAACGTGTTGGCAAGCCCGAAGAAGTCGCGGCTACGGTTGTATTTTTGCTTTCTGAAGGGGCCGCGTACATTACACGCCAGGTCATCTCGGTTAATGGGGGCTTGGCGTGAGTCGTCGAGTTGTCGTTACTGGAGGCAGTTGCATAACATCTATGGGGATGAACCTCGATGATGTTTTTTCGCAACTCAAGACTTTGAAAAATCACATTGTCCGTATGGATGATTGGGACAAGTATGCACAAATAAACACGCGTCTGGCGGGCCCGATTCTCTATGATTTGCCGGAGTATCCTCGCAAAAAGATTCGTGGTGCGGGGCGCGTTGGCGTGCTTGCCATAACATCAGCCGACAAGGCGATGCAAATGGCAGGGCTTGTGGGCGAAAAAGAACTCCTTAAATCGGGACGTGTCGGAGTTGCTTACGGCTCTTCTATGGGTAGCGTGCGTCCGCTTCTCGATTTTGTATCCATGCAGAATCCGCCCTATGATTGCTCAAAAGTTTCGGCGACAACGTATATCCAGTCGATGCCGCAAACAACGGCAGTCAATGTGAGCTTGTTCTTTGGTTTGACCGGCCGACTCATTACGACAAATACCGCATGTACGAGCGGCAGCCTTTCGATTGGTTATGCTTACGAAGCGATTAAATATGGCATGCAAGATGTAATGATTGCAGGCGGTGCCGAAGAGTTGGCAGCAACAGAAACGGCAGTGTTTGACTCGCTTTTTGCAACGAGCGTCAAGAACGATTCTCCAGAAATTACGCCTGCTCCGTACGATCGCGACCGAGACGGCCTTGTTATCGGCGAGGGCGCGGGAACGCTTGTGCTCGAAGAATACGAGCATGCGAAGGCTCGCGGTGCGCATATTTATGCGGAACTTGTTGGCTTTGGGCACAATACGGATGGCGAACACATCACGCAGCCCAAGAAAGAGACCATGCAAAAATCTCTTGAAATTGCTCTTGATGATGCGCAAATTTCACCGAATGCCATTGGCTATGTGAATGCTCATGGAACGGCAACGCATTATGGCGATATCGCCGAAAGCTGGGCTACGTTCAATGCGTTCAAGCAACGTTCAGTCGCTATTTCAAGCCTTAAGAGCTATATCGGACATACGCTTGGTGCGTGTGGCGGAATTGAAGCATGGCTCGGCATCAACATGATGAATCGCGGTTGGTTCAGCCCCAACTTGAACTTGAAAAATATCGATCCGGAATGTGCACCGCTTGATTACATCACCGGTGACGGGCGTGAAATGGATACGGAGTATGTTATGTCGAACAACTTTGCGTTCGGCGGCATCAATACTTCGCTCATTTTCAAACGCGTTTAATCGCTCTGTCACCCCGGACTTGTTCCGGGGGCGCCATCTCGTTTGTTGATTATGCGCTAAGCAATTTTTCGACGGTTGCGATAATCTTGTCGCGTTCACCGCACCAATTGGGCGCAATTAAGAGTTCGCTTGGGCTCTCTCCGCTGAATCGTTCAATCGCAATATCCTTGCCGATGATCTTAATCATCTCGGCAACGGCTTCGCAGTATTCTTCGAACGAAAGCAATTTGACTTCGCCGTTGGCGTAATCCTGCGCCATGACCGTGCCCACAACAATGTGGAGCGGATGAATCTTGACAGCTGCAAGATGTAAGTCGTGAACGACTTGTGCCGTATGCTTGAAATCTTCCATCTTTTCGCCGGGAAGTCCAACAATCACATGCGTCGTTACTGTAAGGCCTGCCGCTTGGCAACGCTTCACAGCGTCCTCAAATTCGGCAAGCGTGTGACGGCGATTGATGCCTGCAAGCGTCAAGTCATTTGCTGTTTGGAGCCCAATTTCAACAATAATCGGCTTTTTGCGGTTCAATTCCGCAAGGTATTCAATCTTTTCGTTTTCAAGGCAGTCTGGGCGCGTGCCAATGGCAAGGCCTGCAATTTCCTTGTGCTTGATAATAGGGTCGATAATGCCCTTCAAGTGCTCCAGCGGCGCATGCGTATTCGTGTACGGTTGCAAATAGGCGAGGATGCCTGCATTCGGGTACTTGTCACGGAGCTTTGGAACAAACTTTTCGAGTTGTTCTTGAATCGAAACTTTTGCCTCGTCAAAAACAGGGCTAAAGCTGCGATTATTGCAGTAGCTACAGCCCGAAAATCCCTTGGTTCCATCGAGGTTTGGGCAAGTCATGCCGCCGTTGAGCGGGAGTTTCCTCACCTTGAGGTAATTGGGGAAAAGTTCCAAAAGTAAATCGCGATAAGGTTTGTAATGCATAAGCGCTAATATAGTATTTTAAGGTTCACCACCGTAGATGATATAACGGCCATCGGCTCTCGTGAACTTGATGTTATAATCTACATGCTGAAATTTGTAAGTCGGTTTTTGGCTTAGGAATTTGCCTTTTTCGATCTTATAAAAGCAATTGTCAATTTTCAAATAACTACCAACGAATTTAGGCGATTCCGCGGAATTTTCTCTTGGACAATGGTCAATTTCAAGCGTATCTAGATTTTTCTTTTTGTTGTCTTGCAATATAATAGCGCAAACCGATGAATAATCGTCTTCTTTTTCAATGCGCAGACGGTATTGATCTGTAGAATCAAGTTCTTCAAGAGCTCCTTTGCTTTCGTTATTTCGTACGCTTATCTTATACGAATTCATCGATGTCGTGTAATATTTCAAATCCGTTGTTTTGTGAAAATCATCATCCCAACCCATGATGTGATGATCATGAGTTGTACCCCATTGCTCTAGAGTGACCTTGACGATTGCCGTTGTATCATTTTCAAGCCCATAAAAACGCCAAACATGGGCTTCTTTTTCGATTTCATAATCGGTTGCACAGCCGCACCAAAAAAGCACTGATAAAGCCATTAAAAACGGAAACGTATTTTTCAAAATCTTAATCATGGATTCCTCTCGTCATTGATGCAGAATGCTTGAACCATCGGATAGAGATCTTTAGGACATTCGACAATGCCACTTGCAACGATGTTATTATCCCTTGTATTTTTTACATATTCGAGGCAATATTGCGTATCTGCATCTTTTTCGGTACTTGTCCACACAAGCATATATTTCGCCGCAAATTTTCCATTCGTTCCATTTTCTAATTTCTGTTGCACGAATGTTGAACGTTCATGCGAAAACGTGTTCGGATAGATATTGAGGGATAATTCCTCGGCACTTGGAAGCCGTGAACCTTCAGGACAAAATGCTTTTGCCTGTTCCAAAGTCATGTATGATTTTTCGTTGTAATAATCGAATTTTATTTCAATGTCAGATTCTTCCCAATTAGAGACGCATTGGAATCCTGGCAGGGGAGGGTCAGGGCACTTTGTCGATTCCTTGATTTTATTTTTCCAATTTGCAAAATATTTGTCAAAAGAATCGCTTTTATTTTTGATGCTGTCGAGTGGAATGGTGCTATCGCCAGGAACTTCTGCGGCGCGCAAAGACGTGCGTCCATTGCGTTCACGAACTTCGTATGGTTCGCCCTTTGGAGAAATCACTTTGATTAACTCCAAGTAATGAACACTTACACTACCGTTCATTCTTGAATTTTGTGAATCAAAATACAGTTTCCATCCATCAACTTCAACAACATAGAAGTTGTTTTCATGGGTACCACCAGTAATTTTTTCTGGATTATCGATTTTTATAAAGAAATTGTTAATATCTTCCCATACAACTCGTCCCCATCCAAAATTTGCTGCAGTATATTCATCGACACAACCAAAATATAGGGATTCGACTTTATCCCAAAATAAAGAGGTGCCATTTATACCATTTTTGCAATAGTCTTTGGGATATTTATTGCGTTCTATCGCACGATGGGTTATAAGCTCACAATCCTCAGTCCCTTTCCATAAGGGGAATATGCATCGATATCCAACACTATCGATTTCAACGACTTCGCCATTATTTTCTTTTTCGCAAAAATGTCCATTTTTTACAGGAATAGGAATTTCTTTTTCTGTAGCAACATCCCAATAATAGCTTGAACCTTCGCGGCAGATATAATAAATATCATCGTATTTCTTGATGTATTTTGTATATCCCTTAGTGCAAATATCGCCATTATATTGAGGAATCGGAATTTCAACCCATTTCTCATTGCATATGTAATATCCTAAAGAATCATGCATGGCTTTGATATCTTTTCTTGATCTATTGCAGTCACCCAAGTAATACGTGAATTTGTCCACTTCTTTCCAAACGCTATCGCGGCACATGTAATATTTGTTATTGAGGATAGTTGATTTGCCAAGATTGTTATCACCATCGCATAAGCCCACTTTATTCTTGACATAAACATCTGTAGAATTGCGCCATTTATAATCCTCAGTGACTTTGTCAGACCATAAGTACTTTCCATTTTCAAAGACACATGCATAATTCGTGGAATTGTAATCAACAAAGAAACCTTCATATACTTTATTGCAAACTGCATCCATATAGGGGAGTGCTTCATTCCCCGGCATTACGTTCCAAGTTTTCTTTTCTGAATTACAAATGTAGACCACGTTATTGTGGATGATAGTATCTTTTCGATCTGCGGTACATACGCCATTGGTGACTTCAAAATCATCTTCTAGTCGCCACTTGTACTTTTTATTTTCATAGTCGCAAAAGAACGTTTTATTATTGTATATGCTATTTTTGTTAGAAACTTTCACTGTTTTCTTGTAATTGGCGCTGTCGCATTTTGATAAGCCAAAAGATTTTTCCCATAAATCAGAATAAAGTTCATTCATGTTTTTAGAGAATGTAACATCAGCTATTTCAGATTCCGAAAGTACATCACGCCATGTTTTCCCACTACCCACGGCAGAGCGCAATGAATTGAAGTTCCTATAAAATGCGCTATCGTTTAAATCAACAACAGTAAGAGCATTGAGATGTCGATTTAATTCTGTAAGCGCTTGAGCATTTTCATTTTTTTCATAGTCTATATTTTGCTTTTTCGAATAATCCAACAGTTCAAAAATTTCACGGAGCGCTTTTTCCTTAGCGCGAGCCAAATAGAATCCATCTTCTTGAACGAGATACTTTACACGATTACTTCCTAAAGCAATTGGTAGGTTGAGTACAGGTTTTGCATTATTGTCAATGTCAACATATTCCACAAGATCAATTTTGAGTTTGCTTGCCGAATCGTTATAGAGACATGTGTACTTGATGCGCACAATAGGCGAGGTGTATTCCTGATAATCCGTTTTGAAAACGATATTTCCATTACGTTCGCGTTCGAGTTTCGCTTTTACCGTGGCTATAGAATCAAGATTCTGGTCGACAACATCAATGTCGATATCTACAGGAATGATTTTGGCACTCAAGCTAAATGAACCATCAAGCGTAAGCGACCTGCTTTCTATATTCTCGTTGCCTTCGATATAATGAATAGCAGAAGTAGTCGACTTGTCATCACTGCAAGACGTAAGGATTATCCCTAAACAAATTATCAAAATGAATCTAATCATTTTCATCCCCATCCTTAAAGCATAAAGTTTGCACGCCCGGATACAAATCCTTAGGACATTCGATTATTTGACTCTTGGGGCTATCTTTATCTTCTTTGCGAATTTCAAGGCAATATTGCGTATCTGCATCTTTGGAAACAGAGGTCCAATAAATGTCATAGAGATACGTTTTCGTATTGTAGCGTACATACAAAGGACTATCATGATTTACGGTCGAGTCTACACCAAATACGTTTAAAAAGTTTTCTGGCAATCCACTAGTATCGGGGAGGTGATAACCCTTCGGGCAGAATTTTTCGGCTTTTTCAAAATTCATATAAGAATCCTTGCCGACATGCGTAAGCTGCATGAGATAGACGGGATATGCACTTTCGGAATGTGCGTATTGGTTTATGAAGTCGTCAAAGCTATCGCTTTTATCAGTCAAAGACTTGAGCGAAATAGTTTGATCGCCGCGTAGGCTCGAAAGGTAAGGGACCTTGTCAATAAATTTTGCGCCGTATGTATGCGAATCCATTGTGGCAGTGCTGTTGACGATTTCAAAGCGACCAGCCCAATTTATAACTTGATTGACCGTATATGTAAATTCATTTTTAGTCGCTTGTATTGTACAACTGTCTAGGTATATACCTTTGTCAAAAGCATCTAATTCATAATCATCTCTTCCATTAAATCGAGTGTAATCCCATTTGCGGGATTTATGGTCGCAATAAAAATAGACTTGCGTTACATCGTTCCAATAAATTTTTGTTCCCTTGCTGCCATTGTTACATTCGTCCTTATGTGCTGTATCGTGTTTGTAGAATTCTATTTCGTAATTGTCTAACTTATTCCACGAATAATATTTGCAAGTAAAATACTCGTCGTTTACTTTTTCAGTAATCCCTGCTGTAGAATCTGTGCAGAATTTTCCATTCTTTTTATATTGCTCGGCATTATCTTTTGAAATTTCATTCCATTCACGATCATAAATAAAAGTGCAACGGTAAAATTTTTTATCGATTTCGACAATTCGACTGCTTCTACATCTTTCAAGAGCCTTAATTGGCGGAGTAATTTTTTCTTCTGGTATAAGATGCCAGTAACCACTATTAAAGCACATGAAATATTGACCATCATAAGAAACGATTTCTCCGCCTTCACAAACATCTCCATAGTAATCGGGAGCGTTTATTCCTTGCCATTCTGTTCCGTTACAAGAATAGTATCTGCCTTTTTTAAACATGGCTTTTTCGTATTTACGGGTAATCGTACATTTCCCCAAAGCTTCCACAACAGAATCTATAATAGAGCTGTCTTTAGGAACAACGCTACTAGAGCTTTGTGTATCCGGCGGGGTTATAATCGGTTTGGTTTCGCAATTGTAAGGTTTCTTTCCTTGTACAATCCACACCGCAGCATTATAACGAAGTTCCGTGAAATCGCGTTCGTTCTTGAGCTTTTCAAGAACATCTTTGTTGCAACGGGATTCTTCAAGCTTGTAATAGTCAGAAAGCTTTTCCGATACTTCGGCTACGGACAAAATTTCATCCCATTTTTTTGAATCGCCTACAGCTTGCGAGAGCTTTTTGAAATTCTTATAGAATGTGGAATCCCATGTGAAAAATAGGCAGTAGTTATATGCAAGCGCTTCGAGAGTGTCTAATTGATACGGGGCATTTTCGATACCGTATTCATATTCTAATTCTGGATCCAAAAGATTGTGTATCGCTTGACGTGTATGCAATTTCGCTAAACTATAGGATTCATTCTTTTTCAAAAGTTTTTTGATATAAGCGCTTTCAATGGTGCGGTAAAAGCCGATATTCTGAAATTCTTTTTCTTTCAAATTTGCAATAATCGTAAATTGCATTTCTGTTGTGTCTTTTGAATCCCTGAATCGGCATGTAAAATCAATCTGGGCAAAAGGCTCTTGGAAATGTATTTCAGGAGCTTTGTAGGTAAATTCAAGTCGGTTTCTTTCAATACGCGCTGATACGGTTCCCATTTTTTCGAAATTTTCATCCAACGCAGAAATATTCATTTTTACGGGTTCTAGCACAGAGACCAAATTGAACCGGCCTTCAAACGCAATCCTCTCATCAAAAATTTCATTTGCGCTAGTATCAATCGCTATGGGTTGTTGGCCAAAGCGATCATCTACATCTTCAAAATGTCCCGAGTAATAGGTATCAGAGCCACATGCTGCAAGCATTATGGCATAAGCAAAAACAACAAATTTCAATAATTTAAAATTCATTTCCATAACCCCTCGACATTTATCAGCAATGCAGAATCGGGGACTCCTTCAGGGTAAACAGAATCGATGATATCTTTATCTCCAGTCCATGCGTAATAGGTCTGCTGTTGTTGACCGAATAAATATGCGGTAGGCCATTCTTTGTCTGAATAAGTAAAGGTGTGGCACAGATAAAGAGAATCATTATAAATGTAGGTTCTACTGATTGTTTCTACATTACAAGGAATTTGCCTGTATTTAAGAATGATATTAACATCATTTGTCTTTTCCCAGCCTTCTAATCCACAAGTGTAGATAATTGAATCCATTTCTGCGACTTGAGGATTATAAGTATTGATTTCTCCTGGTCTTAATTCATTGGGGTTACAAATTCCCATTTTTTCTTCTTCGGGTTCACGGATTCTCCAATGTTGCCATTTAATGTAACCCTGTTTCATGCGCCCCGCACATACAAATACGCTATCGTAAAATTCACTACGGCGATTTGCATTAACCAAAGTATCTCCGATGTATTTGTCATTACAGACATCCATGCCGTAAGTCGATTCCCAAAAATCTGGAATGTAATCATCATATCCGTAAAATGTCATTCCGGGAACGTTATTCCATTTCAAATTTTTAAAAGTACGAACAAAAGCATCTGCAGCGCGCACGCGGAATAATGTATCAGCCCATTCTCCATTGCGAATTGCATCTTGCAATTCAAGGAAATCGCTGTAAAATACTGAATCAGAGATAAAATAGCGTGTATAAACGTAGGGGATTTGGATAGGACTCATCGAAGAAACGTTTGGCCTACATCTGTCTCTTTCAAATTCTCGGTCTGAAATTCCAAAGTCTTTCATATTGTCATACGCTTTTTTCGTTGCATCTTCGTACGACATTTGTTTTTCGCGCAAAAAGTATTCGACCGCTTTTGATGCTGTTGCAGTATAGATGTTCAATACAGGGTTTTGGGATCCGTCATCTATCAATGGTTTAGTCACATTTGCATTCATGGGCGCAAAACTGGAAAATTCCATTTTCATCGTGTCGTTTTCGCTGATGGCATGAGTAAATGCTGTAATTTTGGCATATTCACCATATTGGAGAGGCGCGGTTTCGAATAAACACGGAGAGCCGCTAAAACATTGTTTTCGTGTTTTAACCGTTTTTTCTATAACATTGTTTTTAGAAAAAATGGTGATGTTTACGGAATCGGGAATGATTCGATTTTCCAAATAAACTTCTACGGTGAATTGTTTTAAGTCTACAGGCTGCGTTATACCAGAACTATCGCCGCTAGAGCATGCGGCGAATAAAACAAAAATCAAGAACAACATTACTAATCGCAACATACCCATAATATAGATATTGCATGAAAAATCCCAATTCTACTCATCTTTTGAAAATTACGTTTCATCAGAAAAAAATGTAATAACGTGATTACAAATACTTTTACATGCACAAAGCAATCAATACACTTGCTACACATTTTGCGTCATTTGCATTTTAATGGCGCTAAAAAACGCCCCAAATCGCCAAAAAAACGCACTTCGAGTATATATTTAAACGTGAAAAATAAAAGCCCAGGATCCTTCACATTCGTTTAGGATGACGATTTGAATGTTCTGAGAAAAAACGAGGAAATCGTATGATTTTAAAGAATAAGAAAGCACTTGCAATTGCCGCAACGTTCGCCATGGCATTCTCGATGCCGTCGCTAGCTCAATTGAATAACGGTGACATGGAATACGGCGATGGCGGCTGGTATCTGTGGAATAATCCCGATGGTCCAGCTAAAGTTGAATCGCAAATTGCAGTGCAGGGGCTTGGCGTTGACGGTTCCCAGGGCGCAAAGGTCGTGGTGAAGGATCTGCCGAATCCGTGGTGGGGTTTGCAGCTCCAGCCGCCTAAATGGCTTGCCGATTCCGGTTTTTACAAGCTCACGTTCAAGGCTAAGGGCAATATGCCCATTAATTCCGTAGTGCAGGGTGGCCCTCCAGACTACCGCCAAAAAGAAAGCGCCTCTTTTGACTTGACGGACAAATGGCAGACTTATGAAATGATTTTCCTTGCCGACCAGAAGGGCTATGGTCTCAATAACATTACATTCCAGATTGGCCTCAAAAAAGGCTGGATTCAGCTCGACGATGTTGAAGTCGAAAAAATGGATGAAATGTCGGACCCGGCTTGGTACGAAGCCGCAGACTCCCGCATCGATAGCTTGCGCAAAGCGGATTTCGTTGTTAAGGCAAATCCTGGCGAAAAGGTCCACGTGAAGCTCTTGCGCCATTCATTCCCGTTCGGTACGGCGCTCGCGCTTTACGATACCAAGGACAGCACCGAAAATTGGTACAGAAATGCTGCCAAGAAGTACTTCTGGCATGGCGTTTCTGAAAACCAGTTCAAGTGGCCGGAATACGAACCGAAAAAGGGCAAAATCAAACGTGAAGAAATGAAGGAATACACGGATTTCACGGCCCAAAATCATTGGAAACTCCGCGGTCATGCACTCATGTGGAGCCATCAAGGCTACGGCTTCGACAAGCATTACAGCAATAAGGGTAGCTGTGAAGAAATGGCCGAAAAGCTTAAGGCTCGTATCTATCGCGACCTCAAGGAATACAAGGGTAAGATTACGGAATACGACGTTTGGAACGAACCAATTCACGAATCCTGGACATTCAACAAATGCGGTTGGGAAGTTCTTGACAGCGCTTTCGTTTGGGCACACAAGGCTGACCCGAGTGCAATTCTTTACATCAACGACTATAATGTTGTTGCTGCGGGCGAAACAGACCGTTATTATGGCTTGATCAAAGGAATGCTCGATCGCAAGGTGCCTGTGATGGGCATTGGCGTGCAGTGCCATTTTGGTCTCCGTCCGGTGATTCCGGGACTTATCAAGGCTCGTCTCGACAAGCTTGCATCTCTCGGCCTCCCGATCAAGGTTACGGAATTCGACGTGGGCGACTGGCAAGCCGGTATGAACGATACCGAAGAAGTTCAGGCCGAAAAGTTCGAAACATTCCTCCGTACTGCATTTAGCCACCCGGCTGTGAACGGCATCGTGTTCTGGGGTTTCTGGGACAACCGTCATTGGGTCAAGAACGGTGGCATGATTGCTTCTGACGGTCGTGAAAAGCCCGCTGCAAAGCGCGTATACGACTTGTGGCACAAGGTTTGGACAACAGACCTCTACGCTACCGCTGACGAAAATGGCGAAGCCAAGTTCCGTGGCTTCAAGGGTTACTACCAAGTCAACGCTGGCGATAAGAAGTATCAGATTACAGTGAAGTAATGTTGTGCAAGGCGACCCCGGAATAAATGCAGCCGAGGTGAACGCTGCGAAAATGCTTGCATTTTCATAGCTGAGCCGAAGGGCATTGTACTTGTACAAATCCGGGGTGACAGGCTTCGCCTGCTTTGTCATGCCGGACACAGTTCTGGCATCGCCTTTTATAAGCCGCGTCATGCGGCTTTTTTACTATCTTGCGTTTCATGAAACAGAAAATCCCCGGAATCCTTTTTTTACTTGCCATGCCTCTTTCCGTCTTGCTTTACATCAAGGTGGAGGCTCTCTCAGGCTCGGAAATCCTCGGGCTGTTTTCTGCGGTGGCGCTTTACGTTGTTGTCGCGCTCATCATCGCTTTGCTTTTTAACAAAAAAGATTAAAAAGGATTCTCCGATAGGGGAGAATCCATAAGCTTACTCTTTAACAAAATTGTGCGGTATAAGTCTAACTCCAACGGGATTTAGCTTTGAGTGTCCGCGTACATTCGTCGGTAAATTGAGCCCGTAACCCGTTGCCTTGAGGCGTTCTTCCTTGATTCCCTTGCCCACAAGGAAATCGTAGATAACTGTTGCTCGAGCATCGGAAAGCGATTGCGGAACCATTGCTTCGCCTTGCTTTACACTGCATTGAATTTCAAGAGCAATGCGCTTGTTGTGGCGCATAATCGAAACAACATCACTAAAGGCCGTATACGATGAATTGAGCGGTTTGTCTGTTCCCTTGTGGAATTGAATACGCCTTGCAATTTTATCGAGGTTTTGCTTTTCACGGATAGGGCATCCGTTCATGTCTACTTCGGTTCCATCAAGCGTGTTGGGGCAGTTATCGAGGTAATCGAAAATACCATCTCTGTCAGAATCGATTGGGCAACCTTCATTATCTACCGGCGCATTTTCGGGAGTGTCTGGGCACTTGTCATCTTCATTATAAACGCCATCATGGTCGAAATCTAGCCGACAACCAAGGCTATCGACCTTTGTTCCCTTTTCTGTGTTTTCGCATCGATCTCTATAGTCCGGCACACCATCTTCATCGGAGTCAATGGGGCAACCATACATATTCACTATTTCTTTTTCAAAACTGTTCGGGCACTTGTCCCATTCGTCGGGAACACCGTCTTTGTCACGATCCAAGAAACAACCATACTTGTTCACTTGGAGCCCGGCCGGAGTGTTGGGGCAAGAATCGAGTGCGTTCGGAATACCATCTTCGTCTGTATCAAGGATACATCCAAATTCATTGATTTCATCGTTTGGATTCGAGTGCGGGCATTTATCCAGTTCATTCGGAACACCGTCATTATCGTTGTCGCGAATACAACCAAATTCATCGACCGGATATCCTTGCTTTGTTTCTGGGCAGTTATCCTTGTAGTCCGGTACGCCATCGCCATCGTTGTCGAACGGGCAACCTTTATCATCGATAAGTACTTCGGCTGGTGTGTCAGGGCACTGGTCCAAATCATCTGCAATGCCGTCATTGTCTTGGTCCGGCGCGCAGCGGTATTTTCTTTCTTTTAATGACAGGCCAGACTTGGGGCAGGCTTCCATACGTTGCTTGTAATCCTCAATCCTGCCACTGAGGTCGAAAGTTCGGCTAAACTTGATGGACGCTGCAATTGGAGGGCTTCCAGGAACCGTGTAAGAATAATGATGTCCTTTATTTTTAACAGTGATGGCGTGTCCACGCCCAATTTTGCGCTTTCTAAAAAGGTCCATGCCAAGGTCTGCGTTAATGGAAAGCGTTGTGAACTTAGGCAACCTCACTTTTAAACCTGGAGAAAACCTCAATTGATCGTTCATGAATCCGCGCAAAATATCCTTGGAGCGAATCCGTGTTTCTCCAGACATTTCCAAAACAAGCGAAACCCATTCGTAGGGGAAAAGGTTAAATCCAGTACCCCAGATAAAAATGTTTTCTCCGTGTTCGAGATTCCTCAAAACCCCTGCGTAGTTGTTCCAGTTTAGGTTCCTGTGAATGTTCATGGTTAAATAAAGCGTTCCGGCAATGGAGTAATCTGCCGATGAATAAGAATGCGTGAGGTCGTCTTTATGGATGTACCAGATGTGCCTCGGGCGAAGTCCTTTCTCGTTTGTTCCGGTCGGAAGGAAAAATTCAATCGCAGCCGCGATATTAAAAAGGTCTCTTAAAGACTGATTCGGAAGTTGAGCCTTGACCATGAGTCCGAGGTCGCCAAAACCCAATCCCTTGAGTCTCGTTCCACCGGCATCTCCGTCGTAATGGACATTCACATTGAGTCCAGCTTCTAGATAATCAAGTATACCGTAACCGACGTAGCCCAAAACCGTATTTGAAGGGGACTTGGTAAGTTGCTTTCGATTGCCGTTTTCATCGACAATATAACCTTCGATACTGGCGGGCTTGTTACTGCTCGCCATTTCGAATCCACCCATGATAAACAAGTCTCCCGGACTCAAAGTTCTTGCTCCGGGAACATGGATTCCGCTATTATTTATCGAAAATCCGGATTGCGCGAATAGAAAAACTGCGCTAAAGAGAAGTGTTAATAGAAAATGTTTCATTTTTCATAAAGAATTTAGACATTTTTTTTGATTAACTGTTTGCATTTACAAATTTATGTATATATTTCACTTCCGAAGTGAGAAACAAGAACTCCGCAAACAAATTGCCATCATGGCATCGTAAATCGCAAACGGCTTACAAGGTCAACAGGGTGATCATTATCCTGCAAATTGTAACGGCTCTTGCGATGTGTGGAGTTATTCTTTACGGTATGAACAGATTGATGCAATAAACTGGAGGAAAGCTTATATGAGCATAGCATACTATTGTGGTCGTCGTCCTAAGAATGATGCATTCGATGATACACCTGATCCATCTTACTTGGGCGAAGAAGACGATCTGATCAAGGAAGAAGAAGAACCGCAAGAAGAAGAAGTTGACGAAGAAGTTGATTTTGACAAGCCATCCTTTGGCCGTAACCCCATTTGGTCTGACTACGGCGAGGACATGGATTTCGACCAGTGATATGGTCGAATACAATTCTTAGACTCGGCTTCGCACTCTTTTTGATAATGTTAACCGCCTGCGCCTCCAAGCAGGCGAAAGTTGCCGCGTCTTCGCAGGGGAGGCCTATTCCTTCGGAAAAGGTCTCTATTGATGTACCCGGAACAAATCCCGGCAAAGAAATTGTCGGGGATTCTACAAGGCCTTCATGGGTCTATTATCAATATGGCCTTCAAGCTATTGATAACCACGAATGGGCTGTTTCAAAGCATTACCTCGAAGAATCGCTCCGGTTGCTTGTGACCGAAAAATACGACCCTGCCAAGAGCCGTCTAACGCGTTCTGAAGATTCTATTTATAAAATGCAGATGCCCGTGCGAATCGTACAGGCATTAGAAGATGTTTACCCGAACCTTTCGGAACAAGAAGGGGATGATTCGACTTATGTCGATAGCCTTTCGATTGACGGTGTAGATGCCTACGATGAAAATGCAGCAGACAGCGCGTCGATCCGCGTAATTGAAAACTTCCTGGATACAGTCGATGCTGGGCGTTTTTCGCTCCCCATTCGCTTTAACGAGCGCGTTATGCAGGAAATCTATTACATGACAACGACCGCTCGAGGCTTTATTACGAGGTCACTCACCCGTAAAACTGCTTATGATTCGTTGATTTATACAAAGCTTGCGCAAAAACGCATGCCTCGCGACCTTATTTATTTGGCATTGGTGGAATCCGGCTTTAATGTCAAGGCTTATAGCCGTGCAAAAGCGGCTGGCATGTGGCAATTTATTCCTGAAACCGGAATCCGTTACGGTTTGGAAGTCGATTTTTGGGTCGACATGCGCCGCAATCCCGAAGTCGCAACCGATGCGGCCTTGAGTTACCTCTCAACTTTGTATGCTGAATTTGGCGATTGGCTTTTGTCCATGGCCGCTTACAACTGCGGTGAAGGCAGAATCCGCCGATTGATCAGGGAAAAGAAAGCCGATTCTACGTGGGGGGATCGTCCGGTAACATACTGGGACTTGCAACTTCCGCAAGAAACCATGCATTATGTACCGCGAATCCTTGCCGCAATGGTTATTGGTCACTTCCCGGACCACTACGATGTCGCAATAGAAAAGCGTCATTTACCGGCATACGATACCGTGACGGTCTATGATTCGTTCTCGCTCGATGAAATTGCAAAATTCCTGAAAGTCCCCGAAGATACGCTCCGCACGTTGAACATGGAACTCACCATGTGGTGTACGCCTCCTAACCGCGATGCCTATTTACTCCGCTTGCCGTATGGAACGCGTGCCTCGTTTGTCCAGAACTACGACCGCATGGAAAAGAATGGTTTTTCGAGTTGGAAACAGCACAAAGTCCGTAAAGGCGAATCTATCGGCAATATAGCCCAACAATACGGTGTCCGCGTCGCAGAAATTCAACGTGCAAACGATATGAAGAAAAACGCGAAGCTTAAAGTGGGCCGTACCCTGTTAATTCCGGTGAAAGTCGCTCCGCGCCGTTCGACAGGCAAAAAGCCTTCAAAAGTCCGTACTTACGTCGTTCAACTTGGCGATAATTTGGGCTCGATTTCACGTCGTTTTGGTGTTTCTCAGGAATCCTTACGCGTTTGGAACAACATTGAGCCTGGGTATAACGTTAAAAAAGGTGATACCATTTACGTTTCTAAGCCGGATCTTAAGCCGAGTAGCTTTGTACAACAGCGTGTAGCTCTCAAGAAAGGTGAAAAATATGTTGTCAAGGCGGGCGATACCTATGCGCTTATTGCGAAGCAGTACAAAGTTCCAGTATTCCTCTTGTTACAGGCAAATAGTGGCTTTACCAAGCGCCTTACCATCGGTGATTCTCTTTCTATTCCTGCTTATGTCCGTCCGCCTCGCAAAATGTCCAAGGCTGTCGATGACGATGTTCCTGTTATAGAAACTTCTAAGGTTACCGAACCCACCGATTCCAAGAAGTCCAACAAAAATTCTAAAAAGACCCCAGAGCCGACGGCCAAAAACTCCAAAAGTCAACCCGTCAGCACGACGATAATTTATACGGTCGAATCTGGTGATAACCTGTATGCAATCGCGAGAAAGTATTCCACGACGGTTGCCGCCATCCGCGAAATGAACGATATGGGCAGTTCTTCGAACATCAAGGTTGGGCAAAAGCTCAAGATTCCGGGCTCCGCAGCTCCGGCTCCGAGCACTCCCAAAATCGAAGAAATTACTCATGTTGTCAAGAAAGGCGAGGGTCTTTGGGATATTTCGCGCCAGTACGGCGTGACTATCGAAGACATTGTCAAGTGGAATGGGCTTAAAGACACGAAAATTAAGATTAACGAGAAACTAAAAATCAAAACAACAAAGAAAAACAAGAAGTAAGCCCCAAATCTCGAAAAAAAAAGTGTAAAATCACGTTTTTTTTGTTATAAATCAAAAAAAATAGTGTAGTTTTAAGTTGGAAAATCAAAAAATCATTGGAGTATAATATGAAGAAGAAACTCTTGGTTCTCTGTGCTGCTGGTCTCATTTTTTCTTTGACCGGTTGTGAAGAAACCATGGACCCGAACGATCCTCAGTCTGTTCGCAGATATTTGACGAAAAAGCAGATTGGTTTTACGCCGAATCAGTTCGTCTCTTACGCAGTCAATAGCGATACCGCCAAGATGACTCTTTTCCTTCAGGCTTCTTTCGAAATTGACCAGCCGGCGGACAACGGCAACAACGCTGTTGCAATTGCAGCTAACAAGGGCAACATGATGGTGCTCAACTACTTGTTCGATCACGGTGCAAAGGCCAACGTCAATAACGGCAATGGTGAACCGGTTATCGACAACGCCGTCATGATGGGCAACAAGGAAGTTGTGAATCGTCTTTTGCAGCAACTCAAAAAAGAAAATGTTGACCCGCAGAACCTTGCTACGGCAGTGCTGATTGCTGCCAAGACGGGTAAGGCCGACATGCTCGAAGTTCTTGCAAACGCTGGCGCTCCGCTTGAAAACCGCAGCCCGGATGGATACCTCCCGATTCATTGGGCAGTCAAGTCTGGTAACTACGATGCAATGATGTTCCTCATCAACAAGGGTGTTGATGTGAACGCTAAGTGCGGTCAGGGTTACTCCGTGCTCGACTGGGCTACGAACGAAGGTTATACCCGCCTCATCAAGGCTTTGAAGAAGAAGGGCGCAAAGAATACTGCAAAGTATAAGATTGACTCTCGTGGCAGATAATTAACTGACGAATTACATTTGTCATGCCTGCTTCCGAGCAGGCATTTTTTTCCATGTCATTCCGGCCTTCGCGCCGGAATCTTTTTTAACCTTGTCATGCCCGCCTCCGAGCGGGCATCTCCTTTTTTTTGTGTGTAAATTACTATCTTATTCATCGGAAAAACAATAGGAGATTTTATGTCCGTTCAAGTGATGGTTAATGGTATTCCGGGTAACATGGGCCGCATCGTGGCCGAAACTTGTGTTGCTCGCGGTTTGGAACTTGTCTCGTATTCTTTGACGGGTGAAATTATCGTCGAAAACGAAGCCGAAGTTGCAGGCAAGACTATCCAGCTCTTGAAACCGTCCAACCGCGAAGCCCGCATTGGCGAAGTGCTTGCCAAGTATCCGAACATGATTTGCATTGACTACACGCATCCGACGGCAGTGAACGACAACGCCGCTTTCTACGTGAAGCACAAGATCCCGTTCGTGATGGGCACGACTGGTGGCGACCGCGAAGCTCTCACAAAGCTCGTTGCCGATGCCAACCATCCGAGCGTCATCGCTCCGAACATGGCTAAGCAGATTGTCGCTTTCCAGACGATGATTGAATTTTTGGCTAACGAATTCCCGACGGCATTCGAAGGCTACAAGCTCTCTGTTGTCGAAAGCCACCAGAAGACCAAGGCTGACACTAGCGGTACCGCCAAGGCTGTTGTTGGAGACTTCCAGAAGATGGGCTTTGACTTTTCTGTTGACGATATCGAAAAGGTCCGCAACGAGAAGGAACAGATGGAACGCATGCATGTGCCTGAAGAATACCTCGGCGGTCACGCATTCCATACCTATAGCCTCGATAGCGCTGACGGTACGGTTCACTTTGAATTCCAGCACAATGTTTGCGGCCGCAAGATTTATGCCGAAGGCACAGTCGATGCCGTGAACTTCCTCGCTGACCAGATTGCCGCCGGTACTGCAAAGCCGTTCAACATGATGGACGTCTTGCGTTCTGGAAAAATGAGATAAATGCGTTCGTACATCCTTCGTCGTTTGTTGCTAATGATCCCGACATTAATCGGGATTTCGTTGGTGTGCTTTATCTTGATTCAGCTCTTGCCGGGTGGACCTGTCGAAGAGCTGATTTCTCGTGCGCAGCAGGCGGCTTCGATGAAGGGTGGCGTAGATGCTTCCAAGGCGCTCTCGCCGGACCAGATTGCGCAAATCCAGGCGTACTTTGGCTTTGACCAGCCTGCGTGGAAACGTTACCTTACGTGGCTTTGGAACGTTTTGCATTTGAATCTTGGGGAAAGTTACACGTACGGGCTCCCGGTCTGGGACGTGATTGTAAGCCGATTCCCGATATCATTGTTCTTTGGTGTGACGTCGTTCTTCTTGAGCTACCTTATCTGCATTCCGCTTGGGCTCTGGAAGGCGGTGCATCATGGAAGCAAGCTTGATTCTTTTACGAGCGGTCTTATTTTCTCGGGCTACGTGATGCCGGGTTATGCACTTGGCATTTTGCTCATTATCTTCTTGGCGGGCGGTTCGTACTTGGACATTTTCCCGCTCGGTGGGCTTACAAGCGATGACTTTGAGGATTTCACGTTCTTCGGGAAAGTGTTTGATTTGGCGCAACATTTGGCGCTCCCGATTTTCTGTTACATGATTAGCGAATTTGCGTTCCTCACGTTCCTCATGAAGAATTCTGCGCTTGAGGAACTAGGTCGCGATTATATGCGAACGGCATTGGCTAAGGGCTTGAGCTTTAAACAGGCTCTTGTGCGTCATGCACTCCGCAATGCGCTGATCCCGATTGCAACCCGCCTTTCTGAAATTTGCACACTCATGTTTGCAGGCGCGCTCCTCATCGAGAAGGTCTTTGATATCGATGGCATGGGGCTCTTGTATTACAATTCGATGGTCAATCGCGATTATAACGTGGTGATGGGGATTATCTTCCTCAGTAGCCTTATGGCTATGATAGGTCGACTCTTTAGCGATATACTTTATACGCTAGTCGATCCGAGAATCAAGTTCTCGTAGATGGAATTTATTTTAATTTGATAAAAAAATCCGAATGAGTTTGTCTCATTCGGATTTTTGTTTAATGTCATTCTGGAGCGTGAAACGCGATAGAATCCATTACTCCCATTGCGACTGCGCTACGCTTGTCGCGTGTTCGCGCGCCTCGGCTATGAAAACATGCTCGCATGTTTTCGCAGCACTCGGCTTACTGACGCTTACGCCTACGGCTTCAGCGTCTGCTTGTTCGCCTCGGTCATAAAAATGAGCAAGCTCATTTTTGCGACACTCGGCTCCGCGCTACTCCCACTCAATGGTTCCGGGCGGCTTGTGGGTCACATCGTACCACAGGCTGCCAGCGCCTTCGGCTTCGAACTTGCGCCAGAGACCTGCGAGCATGCCCTGGTCGATTTCGGCGAAGTTTGCGGTCATGGCTTCGGTGGAGTTCACCGGGCGCATCACGATGCAAGGCTTGTTAGCCGTGCGGAGCGGAACGAGTACGACCGGCATCTGCCAAATCTTTTCGTACAAGTCGTTTGCCTGCAGGAATTCGGTGCAGATGTTGTCGAACTTGCGGAGCGTATCGAAGTTTTCGCGGGTGGCGTACTGTTCGACAAGCTTCGGATCTTCATCAGCGACGCTACCGATCTGGTAGATGACGCGGTTGATGGCCTTGAAGCGGTTGGCAAGTTCGGTAGAGAACTTTTCGCAATCCTTCCAGCTTAAGCCCGGAGTCGTGATGAGGAACGGCTGTGCGTAAGTACGGCCGTCACCCTGGACGCCAACGCTCTTGATCGGGAGCATGCGGCCTGCAATGTTGTTTGCTTTGAGGTAGTCGGCGAGGGACTGGCCTGCGGTGTCCTTCACGTCTTCGAACTTCACCATATCGTTCGTGAGCTTGCCTTCGCTGCAGAGCAAGCGAACGCCGAGACCCGGACCCGGGAACGGGTGGCGCCACACGAGGTTGTGCGGAATGCCGAGTTCTTCGCCGAGGGCACGGACTTCGTCCTTGTAAAGGTCGGCGAGCGGTTCGAGCACAAGGCCCTTTTCCATGAGGTCCAAAACTTCTTGCACGCGGTTGTGGTGCGTCTTGATCTTGTCGGCGTTCTTGGTGCCGCCGCTTTCGATGGTGTCGGGGTAGATGGTGCCCTGAGCCATCATCCATTCGTTCGGATCGAGGTTGAGCTTAGCCATTTCCTCGTCCTTGACCGTCAAAAATTCCTTACCGATGATGCCGCGCTTGGTTTCCGGAGCGGTCACGCCCTTGAGCTTTGCAAGGAAGTGTTCGCTAGCGTCGCGAATCTTGAGATTGTTCATACCTTCCTTCGTGAGGAAGTCCATAATCTTCTGGGATTCGCCGAGGCGCATCATGCCGTTATCCACGTGCAAACCGAGAACCTTTTCCGGTCCGAGCACGCGGTTCAAGAGCACGAATGCAACGGTAGAGTCCACACCGCCAGACACGAGCAAGAACACCTTACGGTCCTTGACCTGGTCCTTGATGCGCTGCGTGATGAGCGGCAAGTAGCTCTTCATGTTCCAAGTTTTCTTGGCACCCGTATAGTCGACGAAGTTTTCAAGCAACTTCATGCCGAACTTGCTGTGCGTGACTTCGGGGTGGAACTGGATGCCGAAAATCTGGCGTTCGGGCTTGTCGCTATCGAATGCAACGGCGGCGATTTCGCAGTCCTTGGTGCTGGCCACGATCTTGTAGCCTTCGGGGAGCTTTGTCACCTGGTCGCCGTGGCTCATCCACATCGGGGAAGCCTTCGGGAGACCTTTCAAAAGCGGGCACTTTTCGTCGCCGACAATGAGGTCTGCAATGCCGTATTCCTTGACCTTGCCCGGTTCCACGTGACCGCCCAACTGCTGGGCGATGAGCTGGTGACCGTAGCAGATGCCGAGCTTCGGCACCGGGAGGTTCAAAATTTCAGGATTGTATTCCGGAGCGTCAGCCGCATAAACGCTAGACGGACCGCCACTGTAAATGATGCCCTTCACGCCTTCGAGTTCAGAAACCGGGGCGGCAGGGGAATGGATTTCGGTAAACACGCCAAGACGGCGTACACGGTTGGCAATCAAGTGAGCATACTGCCCACCAAAGTCCAAAACGGCAATAGTATCAACGTTTTTCATACATTGCAAAGATAGAAAAACCTTCAGAAATCTGAAGGTTTTTTAATACTCACTTTGAGGATTTGATAAGCAAATTATTTAAAATCCGCTTATGCTTCTACAGCGACATATTCGCCATCTGTATCTTCGTTTGCAGCATCTTCGTGAGCTACGCCGGACATTCTTCTAGCAAGTTCAATGAGCGATTGCACACCAAAGCCTGTTGCACCGTATTCGGTGTACTTCCATGTCTTGTTCACAAATGCGGTGCCAGCGATATCCCAGTGAGCCCAGGCGGTATCTTCGGGCACAAATTCCTGCAAGAAGAGGGCGGCGGCGATTGCGCCAGCGTCAGAACCGGTGTTCTTGAGGTCTGCAAAATGATCTTTCAATGCGTCTGCATATTCTTCTTCGAGCGGCATGCTCCAGAACTTTTCGCAGCAAGCTTCACCGCAGTTGATGACCTTCAAGGCAAGATCATCGTCATTGCTGAAGAATCCGGCAACAGCGTAACCGAGAGCGCGAACCATGGCTCCCGTAAGCGTAGCGAGATCCACAATGTGCGTTGCACCGATGATACCTGCTTCTGCCAAACCGTCCGAGAGAACAAGGCGTCCTTCGGCATCGGTATTGTCGACCATGACTGTCTTACCGTTCTTAGCGGTAAAGATGTCACCCGGCAGCACGGATTTGTTGCCAATCGCATTTTCGGCGAGGCAGCACACGGCGCTTACCTTAATCGGGAGTTCAAGTGTTGCAATAGCCTGGATGGCGGCAAGTACCGTTGCGGCACCGCTCATGTCGCTAATCATCTCGGGCATGGATTTAGGCGGCTTGAGGCAGAGGCCACCCGTGTCAAACGTGAGACCCTTGCCGACAAATACCAAGTGGTCTGCAGAAGTGCGCGCATTTTTCTTTGCATTTTTCGCAACATTCTTGGAGCCCTTGCTTCCGTCATAACTGAGCGTAATCATGTACGGTTCGTGAGAGCTGCCTTTACCAACGGTCACAAGTCCCATGAAGCCTTCCTTTTCGAGTTGCTTCATATTGCGCACCTTGATCGAAAGACCCGGAGTGTATTTTGCAATGGTATTTGCGTTTTCGACAAATTCAGCAGGAGTAAGGTCACTGGAACTTGTGTTAATCAAATTCTTTGCAAGCACAATCGCTTTATTTTCAATAGCGGCTTCTTCAGCAATCTTCTTGAATTCTGCGGTGTGTTCGCCTGCTACAATTTCAAACGTGACCTGGAAAGCGTCTTTCTGCTTGCTCTTGTAGGCATCGAACTTGTAGTCGGCGTAATGGAGACCGTGCAAAATGCTCTTGAACTGTTCCGGTGCTGCATCGGCAAGCATCATCGAAACCATCGGAATCTGGCGCTTGCTAGCTCGCTTGGCGAGACGGTAGGCGGCCATGCGCAGATGGTCGAGGCTCGAAATTCCGCGTTCCTTGGCGGCGTTCACGAAAAGGGTGGACTGTCCATCAATTTCCAGAAGTTCCAAGTCTTCGAACGGTCCGTCTTCCATGCCGTTCAAAACAGATTCAACCTGTTTCTCGGCGTTTTCCGACAAGACATTAGAAAACTGGACGGACTTTTTAACAAAAAAGAGGGCGCTAACGTTAGCTTTGCCCGTAGCGGTTGATACAATATTCGTTTTCATATAGCGTAATCTAGTATTTTATGAATGGAACGCTTGTATTTTACATTGGTTTTTCAATTACAAAAATACTATAATATTACAATGATTACCATTGGAGGATCAATATGAATCTGAAGTACACTGGAATTTTGACTGCTTTGGCAGTATCTGCCGTGATGGCACAAAATGAAGCACCGGCCCCAGTTGCCGAAGTTGCTCCTGTACAGGCCGAACAAGTTGTTGAACAAACTGCCGCACAAGCTCCCGCTCCGGTCGAAGACAAGTTTACGCAAGCCGAAAAAGAACTCGCTCCCGAAAACCTATTTTCCGAGCCCACAGCTGTTCGTGGTGCCGATGCTGCAAAGCCCGTTCAAAAAAAGCCCACCAAGAAATTCGTTTACCGCCCGGTCTATTCTCCAGCTGAAATTGAACCGAACAACAATGCAGTAAAAACGATTTACGTTTCTGAAGTGGCTAGTCCAGACACCATTGATATGGATCAGCTCCGTGGTCGAATTCCATTAAAGTTCACCTTTGGTATCCAAGGTTTCGTCGGTAGCGCATTCCTTTCTGGGGACAATGGTCGCTATGAATATGACCGTTATTCCGGCTTGGCATGGAGCGTTGGTGCCTTTGCACTTTTCCCGTTGGATGAATACAACATGGCATTCAAGACGGGCGTCTTGTTCGATCACGATAAGGTAAGCAACAGCTACAACGACACATACAACGAAACGTTTGGCGAATACCGCACATCGTTTAATCAGTACCGCATTTCAGTTCCTTTGCTCCTTTCTTTGAAGAGTGCAAACTCAAACTTCTTCTTTGACGTCGGTGTCCAACCGTCCTTCGCCGTTTCAGACAACTTCAAACTCAAATCGTCGGATCAATCCTCCAGCAAGGCAGTAAACATCAAGGAAGATATGTTGGATAACGATTACCGTTCTGTAATCGACTGGTCCATTGTATTTGGTTTTGGTATCCGCGCCAATCGTTATATCGGTTTCGAAGCCCGCTTTATTTGGGGAATCAACAACCAGTATGATGACTATAACGCATGGCCTATCAACAACCTGTCTTCTAAAGCAGTCTCTGTTGGTGCAACCTTCTACGCATTTTAGTTAAAACATGATTCTTTCTATTGTGGCCATTGTCGTAGGCCTTATTCTCCTGGTCTGGAGTGCAGACCGGTTTGTTGATGGGGCTGTCGGCGTGGCCCAATTTTTTGGCATGAGCACATTCCTTATCGGAATGTTGATTGTGGGGTTTGGAACATCCGCACCGGAGATGGTCGTTTCCGTTTTGTCGGCATTGAACAACACTCCGCAACTTGCTCTTGGAAACGCTTACGGTTCCAACATTGCAAATATCGCACTAATCCTTGGCGTCACAGCGTTGATTATTCCTGTCGTCGTCAAGAAAGAGGCGATGACTCGAGATATCCCAATACTCATCGCGGTGACGGCGCTAACCATTTTGTTACTGAAGGATGGAAACGTTTCGCTTATCGATGGTGCCATCCTTTTAATTGTATTTGCAGGCATCACCGCCTTTAACATTTTTACGGAACTACACGCCAAGCATAAGCGTAAAAAAGATGAACCTATTGAGGCCCCGGCAGAGAAAGTTTCAATAGTCAAATCTTTAGCGTTGTTGCTCGTTGGACTTGTACTTTTGATAGTAAGTTCAAGAATGTTAGTGTGGGGAGCCATAAACGTTGCTCAAGCTCTTGGCGTAAGCGATTTGCTGATTGGGCTTACGATTGTTGCAGTGGGAACATCCCTCCCTGAACTTGCAAGTTCAATTGCTGCAGCACGCAAAGGCGAGAATGACCTTGCCGTTGGAAATGTCATTGGTTCGAATTTGTTCAACACGCTTGTCGTAGTCGGTATCGCCGCAGTCATTACTCCGATTAAGGCTATGGATGCAGACGTTTTGAGCCGTGATTTACCGATTATGTCGGCACTCACGCTTTTGCTTGCCCTGATTTGCTTCCCGTTTTTTAAGAGCAAACGCGCAAAAGCAGCGCGCAAGACGAATGAACAGTTCGGCTTTGGACGAATTGGTGGAGCGCTATTCTTGAGCTTGTATGTCGCGTATCTTGTGTTGCTCGGAATCCAGACTGTTTAATCGTTAAACGTCATTCTGGAGGCACGGAGTGCCGATAGAAACCATTATTTCTTGTATATACGTTTGGAACGAAGAATCCTGTCGTTTCTTGATTTGCATAAGCTAGATTTGACTGGATCCTTCCGCCGTTGGCGTCAGGATGACGAAAGCGTTTAATTCCTAACTCCGAATTCCGTATTCCTAATTGCCAAAAGTCCAGACGATGCCGTAAGCGAAGCGGAGACCTTCAGGCGTGTAGCCGGATTCAGGCGCGTAAATGCTGTGGTTGAAGTTCTCGATGCGGTTATACAGTTCAAACGAGAGAATCTGCATACGCGCTTCGAAATCCATCGCTAGATATTTCTTGAGAGAGACGAGCTCCGGCTCGCCTTTTTCGTTAATGGTGCAGTCATAGCGATTGTTAAACCACTGGAAATCGACACGGACACTCACGCCAAGCCTATCCCTGACAAATCGATTCTGCCAATGGATGCTGCCCTTATAATAAAGGGACGGTGTATCAATAAGTCTTGTTCGCGTGATTTTTTGACCGCGTTCAAAGTAGAACTTCCAGTTACCAAGGCGGAAGCCCACTTGCATTAACCAGTCAAGCGTATGTGCATGGTCCAAATTTTCGTAGCGGAATGCAGACTCAACGGAATCCGCAACTTTGGCATACGTTGTATCTCTCGTTTCCATTGTTTCGTAGTTCACGATATACGTTGAAGTTTCATACGTAGAGTCCAAACCTCCGTTCACAGCCCACCTGGGTTTAATCAAGTTATTGGCATGTTCGTAGCGGAGCCCAAGTCCATAAAAGACATCACGTTTTTTCCAAGAAATAGTCGCTGTTGCGCGGTCGCGAACTTCATATTTCAGATTTTCATTCGGGAAAGCGACACGGCCTGTTTCGGTAAGCCTGAGTTGTGTTACATCGGGGAACTTGTTATCGTGGCGGTACGATGCGTTCAGCAAAAGATCGTGGGGGAGGAGATATGTTCCGTCAAGTGAAAAAGCAGGTGCAAATTCTACCGTATCTAAAACAGAACTGTTGCGCTGCATGCCTGCCTGTGCGCGGAAAAGAACCTTTCCGAAAAGCGTATCCGAAACTTCGGCATAGCCTATTTCGCGGTCCTGATAGTACGTCTGTTTAATCTCATCATTGCCCGTTTCATCGGTATTTACAAATTCATATTCAAAACGGAGCCTCGGGTTCAAGAACATGTTGTAGCGAATATCGAAGTTTCCGAGAATCGTTTCAAAATTGCGAACTTTACTCGTGTCAAAATAAGTCGTATTGACGGTGCGCAGTCCAGTTTCGCTATAAGTCGTATCTAATCGCTTCGTAATCTTCGGAAGATTGCGCATTTCGATTTCGTGATTGCCGTAATGAAATTCGGTACCAAGAGTCAAGTTCTTGATGGGGTAGAATTCAACACCGCCACCATAAGTGCGAGTTTCGATAATGATTCTGTAAGGGTCTGTTTGGAAATTTCGTACAGTCGGATCGAGCGTATCGAGCAAAACCTTATGTGTCGAATTGTCTGCATTGTCGAGACTTAAATAATTTATCTTAACAAACGCCTTGCCGTAACCGAAACGCCATGTAACAATCGGCTGAAGGTGCATGCTGTTCATTGCAATGTTTCGACCGCCAAACGGAATTTGCGTAGAGTCACGCCCCAAAGCAAAGTACGGAGAATGAGTCACCGGCTGGTACTCGTAGGATTTAGAAAGCAAATTCGAATGGCTTGATACGCCAAGGTCAAGCGTAACCGAATCCGTAATAAGGCGGCGGAATTCAAGGCGAAGGGCGTTGCCTTCAAATGCACTACGTTCCCAATTAACATCGGTAATAGGCGTATCGACAGGAATGCCATGGCGTTCTTCAAAGAGAATTCCATTTTCGCCATTGAGCGCAAGCGTCGATGCATCGTAGCTTAAACGGGTTGTGTAAATACCAGCAAGCTTGCTCGGATAGCGCTTGCTGAGCGTTCCTATACCAAGAGACCTTGCCGGGAGTTCCGGACTGCCAAGGATGGACGTCCCCAGCACCCATTCGGATTTTTGCCCCGAAACGTCGTATGTTCGTTGCATGACTTCACGCAGTGGGATTACCCAACGAGCGGCATCAGTTTCCCTGGGAGCCGGATCGGGAGCGTTTACCGTTTCAAAAACGGAATCTTGCGGGGTCGGAAGAACACTCTTCTTTGCATGGATAACATCAGCAAAAACGCTTGAAACAAGCGCTGACAAAACAGCAATTAAAAAAATTCCGCGATTCATTAGAACCATTCTGCACGCGATTTTTCGCGCCTTTCTCGAAGTGCCTGTACAACGGTGTATGGCATTTTCATGCAACCAGGGGGATAGGTTCCGCTTTCTGTATGGAAATCAGAACCGCCTGTACCCACAAGTCCAAACTTTTGGGCCATCTCTTTGTATTTACGGCCAACAGCACCTTTCTGTGCGGGGCTGTAGACTTCCATGCCCTGAATTCCCCATTCCACCATATTTTCGATGAACTGGTCACTGAGCCCCGACTTGTACGGGTGGGCGAGTACGGCAATGCCGCCAGCATTTTCGATCAAGCGAATCGTTTCTTGTGGGTTAAGTCCCTTCTTTTCGACGAATGCAATGCAGCCATCCCCAAGGTATTTCGTGAATGCTTCGGAGAAGTTCGAAATGTATTCCTCATCGACTAGAGACATGGCAATATGCGGACGACCGATGATTTTACCTTTGCAATAAGAATGGACTTTTTCGAACGTGATGCCGATGCCTAGCGCGTTCAGCTTCTTGATAATCGCTTTTACACGGGCAATACGCTGCTTCGCGAAATCCTCAAGTTCCATGTTCAGGGCGAGGTTCGTCGGGTCGCAGAAGTATCCCAAAATATGGATGTCCTTGCCCTGCCATACCGCAGAAATTTCAATTCCCGGAATGATTTCGAGCCCAATTTCCTTGGCGGGTTCTTCGGCAAGTTTATAGCTATCGAGGTTATCGTGATCCGTGATGGAAATACAGCGAAGTCCTTTGCGCTTGCAAAGCATCAACAGTTCGTCGACCGAGAGAGTCCCGTCCGAAAGCTTGGTATGCATGTGCAAGTCGGCATAGCCGCCATTTTCAGTGATGATTGTCGAAAACATCTTTTGCATGGCTAGTCCTCGTTATCCTTTGAAAAATAGCGAGCCATCATCCTTGCAGGCGAAATTGTCTTGAGCGTACGCAAACTGATGTTTAAGAATGGATATTCACGAATGCAATCGAATCCAACGCGAAGATTAGCACCACTTACTAAAGCGAGGTATAAAAATTGCGGTTTGTAAGGACCTAAATAGACACAAGCATGGGGAGCAAAAGTCTTTATTTGATATTCGAGTTTTTCAAAAATAGACTCCCCATAACGGCAACCTTTATCGGTATAGTAAGAGGCAATAGCTTTTTTCTTTGCTAAAAGGATTTCTAAATCGCCGTGGGCAATAAACAAAATGGATTGGAAACTTACTTCAGGAAGTTCGTCCAAAATGACCTTTGCGATTTTTTTATCCTCTGGCATAAAGAACACTGTTTTTTCGTGTTCTTGCAACGACTTTGGAAACGAAAATGCCTTTGTATTCTTGACTGGCCCCGCCTTACGCAAAAACCAACGATACAGTAATGGCTTACAAAGAAAGCGCATTGCGAAATATCGTTTGCCGTCGGCAAAGTACTGCGAAGAAAACAAAGAGGCTCCTATTTTTTATTTCGAAAAAAATATATAAATTTGCGCCATGCCTAAACAGAAGTTCTATGCAATAAAAAGCGAAAATGAAAAGAAAATCGTAACCACGTGGACCGAATGTGAAAAACTGACCCACGGGGTTAAAGGTGTTTTGTTCAAATCCTTCGGTTCCCGCGAGGAAGCTCTGGCTTGGCTCGACGGAATGGATGCCCCAGCGCCCGATGGGATTCGTGTATTTGTCGATGGTTCTTTTTCGCCTGGTTTTGGACCTGCCGGTTGGGCATTTGTTGTAACTGAAGACGACAAGGAACTTGCTCGTGGCTCGGGAATTACTGCATTTGATGCAGAAAGCCGCAATATCGATGGGGAAGTGATGGCTTCGTTCCAGGCCATGAAATGGCTAGACGCTCACGACATGAACGGCGTCATTTGTCATGACTACGAAGGTATTGCACGCTGGGCAAAAGGTGAATGGCAAGCCAAGAGCAACATCGCCCAATTGTACGTAAAAGCGGCCAAGCCGTACTTGCACCGCATTCAGTTTGAAAAGGTCGCCGCCCATACCGGCGTCAAATGGAATGAACTTGTAGATAAACTTGCAAAAGAAGCAATCGCAAAAGCAAGGAAGGGTAAATAGGTTATAGGTTTTAGGGGATAGGTCTTAGCATAAGTATCATGCACTTCGTGCATCAAAATAAGGGAGGCGAAGCCTCGTTTTTCTTCCTAAAAACCTAATACCTAAAGCCTAATCCCTAATCTGCTTCGTGCTTGCTCATGCAGTGGAGGCTGCCGCCTTCTTCAATCACAGTGCGGCAATCAATGCCTATCACCTTGCGATCCGAGTACACGCTCTCGAAATACTTCTTAGCCTTAGCATCGTTCGGGCACTTGTATTTCGGGAAGATAAGTCCACCGTTCACGTAGATGTAGTTCATGTACGATGCCGGAAGAATCTGGCCGTCATCAAGCACGCGCTGCGGCGGGAGCGGGAGCGTATCGACCTTGGCGCTCTCGTAGTGGCTCTTGAGCCAACTTTCGATGAACTGCTTGGCTTCAGTCAAAATCGCATAGTTGGGGGAGCGCTTGTTGTCCGTCATGCACATGACGACTCGGTCTTTTTCGACAAAGCGAGCAACGTTATCGATGTGGCCGTCCGTATGGTCTCCATGCAATCCGTGCGGGAGCACGAGCAATTCCTTGAGGCCGAAGGCCTTGCAAAGAGATTTCACGACCTTTTTCAAGTCCTTTTCGTCATTGCGGTTCTTGCCGACCAAGCAATCTTCGGTCGTGATACCAAGACCGTCACCGTTGACTTCTATAGCGCCGCCTTCAAAGATGAACGGGACGCTTTCGTTGAGTGGGAGTTTTTGCTTTTCGGCAATCTTCTGCGGAATGGCGTTGTCGAGTCCCCATGGCGGGAACTTGGCGCCCCATGCGTTAAATTGCGTTTCGGTGACAACCTTTTTGTCACCCTTCTTCATAAAGAACGGACCGTAGTCGCGAATCCAGATGTCGTTCGTCTTGATGACGATAAAATTCACTGGGAACGGGCGATTAGCAAGAGCCGCCTTTTCTTCGTCGGTCAAGAAGTTCTTGGCGGGGAGCAACAAGTTCACCGGCTGGAATTCCGTGATGTTACGGATAAGTTCTACGTAGAACTTGCGGATATTGATGCCGCGTTCACCATACCAGTTCGTCTTGTTATGCGGGAAAGCAAGCCATGTGGCGCTCTGCTTTTCCCATTCCGCCGGGTAACGAATTGAATTTTTCGTCATGGAAAAAATCCTTTATATTAAATCTTTGGTCAATAGTCATTAGTCAATGGTCCTTAGTCTTATAATTGCAGCTTTGCTGCCTTTTTTACTAATAGCTAATGACTAACGGCTAACAACTAATCAGCCCAAATCTTCAAAATGTCCTTGTACAAGTCCACGCGTCTGTCGCGGAAATGCGGCCACCAGCGGCGATTTTCTTCGGTTTCGGCAAGGTCGAGTTCGACATAGCTTGCACCCAAGAATTCCGGATTGCACTTTTGCAAGATGTATCCGTCCGGAGCAGCGACAAAGCTTGTGCCCCAGAACGTGAGATGTCCTTCAACGCCCGAGCGGTTTGCAGCAATCACGAACGTGCGGTTTGCAATGGCGTGGCCGCGCATGACCGTCATCCAGCTATCTTGCTGACGCGGGTAGATTTCCTTCGGCTCAGAATCCATCCAACCAATAGCGGTCGGATAAATAAGCACATCAGCACCCTTCAAACTCATGATACGAGCTGCTTCGGGGAACCACTGGTCCCAGCAAATGAGCACGCCCAAAGTACCTGCGCTTGTCTTAATCGGTTCAAATCCGGTGTCGCCCGGAATAAAGTAATACTTTTCGTAAAAGGCCGGATCATCGGGAATGTGGCTCTTGCGGTAAAGCCCTGCAATGCTTCCGTCGCGTTCGAACACGAATGCCGAATTGTGATAGATGCCGCGAGCACGTTTTTCGAAGAACGGGAACACGACAACAGCGTTCAGTTCCTTGGCAATTTCTTGCCATTCTGCGACAATCGGGTGATCCTTTTCGATAGCAAGGTCAAAAAAGTCCGCGTTTTCCTCGAACGGGAAATACGGAGTGTGGAACAGCTCCGGAAGAACTAAAAGATCGATATCTTTACCCTTGAGCTTGAGAGCTTCGTCCTTATACCACTTATTGTTGGAATCAAAGTCCCCAGTCCATTTACCTTGCAATGTATATACTTTTATCTTTTTCATGTAAAACAATTTAGAAAAAACAAGCCCTATCTGCAATTTTTTGTAAGAACATTGTTTTGTTTGCGTAAAATCACATTGATGATACGCTCGCGCGTTGTAAGTTTTCTATATTAACCCTTGAATTTTAAAACCCTTGAATTTTTTATAAAAGGATAAATAATGTCTCTTAAACTTATTTCTCGTGGTGCTGCAGCCGTGCTCCTTACTGCCGGCATTGCCTCTGCTCAGTTGGTGAATTCTAAGAGTCTCGACGTTATTCGCGTCGAAAAGACTGGTATTTCTGGTGGTAAGATCGATAGCCTTGCAACCATGCTCGGTCAGCAGCAGGCTCCGGGTCAGAAGTTGACCGACGAAATGATGACTCAACTTCGCTATGCAGTTGTCGACAATCTCGTGGGTCAGGAACTCATCAAGCTCGAAGCCAAGAAGATGGGTATTAAGGTCGCTCCGGCTAGAGTCGACAGCTTGACCAACCTCTTCAAGAAGCAGTTCCCGAGCGAAGACGCTTTCCAGAAAGAACTCAAGAAGTCTAACACGACGATGAAGCAGTTCAAGGAAAAGATTGAAGACCAGCTCAAGAGCGAAGAAATCCTCGTTAAGAAGGTTCCGTACCCGAAGGATCCGACCGAAAAGGATCTCGAAGCATTCTGGCAACTCAACAAGTCCAAGGTTGCTATCAACGATACGATTAGCGGAGCTCGCATCTTTATCTCTACCAAGGGTAAGAGCGCTCAGGAAATCAACGACGCTAAGGACATGTTGAAGGGTCTTGCAGCACAGGTTCGCTCCAAGAAGGCAACATTTGCTCAGCTCGCTGCTATCTATAGCGATGACAAGGAAGCCAAGAAGACCGGTGGTATCATGAACAAGTTTATCGCCAAGTCCAAGGGCGCAAACTTCGCCAAGGCAGTCGGCAAGATCAAGGTTGGTGAAATTTCTGAAGTCATCACCGACAATGACGGCGTTTCTATCTTCATGCTTACCGAAAAGAACGACGGTAAGTTCGAAAGCTACAGACACCAGATTGACTACATCCTCCGCGTGCAGGCTGAACAGGAACGCCAGGCTAAGCTCAAGGCTTACCTCGACGAACTTGGCAAGACCTACAAGGTGCAGTACCTCGACAAGAAGTACGAACCGCCTCAGGCAATCGGCGCTGCTAAGTAATAGCACGAATTGTTTGTACGTGTCATTCTGAGCGAAGCGTAGCGAAGTCGAAGAATCCAGAGGCTTTTTGGATCCTTCGATTTCGAACCTACGGTTCAGCACTCAGGATGACATTTCTTTTTTAATTAGCTGATATTAGAGGTTTATATGGCATTCAATACAACTCACACCGGGCTTATCGAATTGCGTGCACGCATTGATAAACTCTGGGGGTATCTTTGACTTAGAAGCAAAGACCGAAGAACTCTACGTCCTTGAAAAGGATTCCAGCGACCCGAACCTGTGGAACGACCAGGATAAGGCGCAAGCAATGATGAAAAAGATTGGGAACCTCAAGGGGCTTATTGACTCCTGGAAAGAAGTTTCCCAGACATGCGACGACCTCGCTGAACTTTACGAAATGAGCAAGGACGAGGAATCAGCCGACCTCACCGCGACACTTGAATCCGACATTGCAGACCTCAAGTCTAGAGTCGAAGCGATGGAATTCAAGAAGATGTTGAATGGTCCGGACGATGCCTGCGCATGCCTCATGTCTATCCATCCGGGTGCTGGCGGCACGGAATCCCAGGACTGGGCCTTGATGCTTTTCCGCATGTACACGCATTTCTTTGAACGCGAAAACATGGACTTCAAGGTGGTGGATTTCCAGGAAGCAGAAGATGCAGGCCTCAAGAGTGCAACGATTGAAGTCACTTGCGAAAACGCATACGGATTACTTCGTTCTGAAATTGGTGTCCATCGCTTGGTGCGCATCAGCCCGTTCGATGCCAATGCTCGCCGCCATACAAGCTTTACGGCCGTTTATCTGTACCCCGAACACGAAGACGTGGAATTCGACCTCGACATGTCCGAAGTGCGCGTGGACACGTACCGCAGTAGTGGTGCCGGTGGTCAGTACATCAACAAGACGGATTCCGCAGTGCGTATGACCCACTTGCCGACAGGCATCATGGCGAGCTGCCAGACGGAACGTAGCCAGATTCAGAACCGTGAAACCTGCTATAAAATGCTCAAGACCATGGTCGCTGAACACTATCGCTTGGAAGAAGAAGCAAAGCGCGATGCACGCATGGCCGAGAAGAAGAAGGTTGAATGGGGTAGCCAGATCCGTAGCTACGTGTTGCAGCCGTACCAGATGGTAAAGGACTTGCGCACTGGCGTAGAAACATCGGATACCGCAGGCGTGCTCGATGGAAAAATCAAACCGTTCATCGACGCTTATCTGCTAAGCACAAGCGAGGCGAATAAGGGGTAACTCCTCGCATTCGTCATCCTGACCCTATAAGGGGAAATATCCAGTTAAATTGATTAAAGTGGCGGGCTTTGCCCGCCATTTTTGCAAGATTGTCATGCCCGCCACTGAGCGCGGTCATCATCCTTGAAATAAAAAAGAGAAGCTCTGTAGAGCTTCTCTTTTTTTGCGTTATGCAAATTGGCGCTCCCGGTGGTTCGGCTGGCTCACCAACCTTAGTCCGGGATGACAGCCTAAATTACATTGCACCGCGTTCGAGCTTGATCGTGAAGTTCGTGATGTCGCAAACTTCGCTCGGACCCCAGTACTGGATCGGACCCGGGTAGGTGTAGGATTCAGTCTTAGCCCATTCGTCGCGGCGAGCGGCGAAGTACTTGAACGGAGCGCTCATCGGGCCTTCGAGTTCAACGAGAGCCTTACGGATAACCGGCTTGTCGGCACCGTGACGGCGTTCGATGTTCATCATCATGGTGATCGGAAGGCCGCCAGCGACCCAGTTTTCGATACCCTTAGTGACGTTGCGGACAGAGCTCATGTAGCCGTTCATGCCATTGAGGGCGAGAACAGAGGCTGCAAAGCCGAGGCTGTAGCAGTAGTCAGCGTCGAAGTTGGACGGAGCTGCGCAACGGCCTTCGTAACCGAAGAAGTGGTTGAGAGCAGAGAACTTGCCCTTGAAGTCACCACGGTTCTTGAGTTCCTTCTTGACCATTTCGATGATGAGCTTTTCAGTTTCGATGAGGGAAACCTGAACGTTGCCATGGCTGTCGCGTTCGAGCATGAGCTGGGCCTGGATGCCAGCCGGGAGGCTCTTGAGGACTTCAGCGGATTCAGCGCTGACCCATGCGCAGAGCTTTTCGACCTTAGCAGCCGTGTCGAGACCTTCGACTTCAGCTTCGTGGTGGGCGAGGGCTTCAGAAAGTTCAGAGATAAGGACGCCAACGTCCGGGATGAATTCGAGGAGGCCTTCCGGAATGAGGGCGACACCGAAGTTCTTGCCCTGAGCTGCACGAGCGTAAACAACGTCAGCAACCTGGTTGATCACGTCCTTGAGCTTCATCTGCTTTGCCTTGACTTCTTCAGAGATAAGGCAGATGTTCGGGTGGGTCTGGAGAGCGGCTTCGAGAGCGATATGGGAAGCAGAGCGGCCCATGAGCTTGATGAAGTGCCAGTACTTCTGAGCGGAGTTAGCATCGCGCATGATGTTGCCGATGAGTTCAGAGTAGGTCTTCACAGCGGTGTCGAAACCGAAGGAGGTTTCGATGAATTCGTTCTTCAAGTCACCGTCGATGGTCTTCGGGCAACCGCAAACGCAAGTCTTGACGCCTTTGGACTGGAAGTATTCACCGAGAACAGCAGCGTTCGTGTTGGAGTCGTCACCACCGATGATAACGATAGCGTCGAGGTCGAGCTTGTTAGCAACAGCGATGCACTTGTTGAACTGTTCTTCAGTTTCGAGCTTAGTACGGCCAGACTGGATCATGTCGAAGCCACCGGCGTTGCGGTAGGCGTCCATCTTGGCGTCGTCAATTTCAATGTACTTGCCGTTTTCGAGACCGCTCGGACCGCCGAGGAAACCGAAAAGGACGGAATCCTTGGAAACGGACTTGATGCCGTCGTAGATACCAGCGATAACGTTATGTCCACCCGGAGCCTGGCCACCAGAGAGAACCACGCCCATACGGAGAGCCTTGCCAGCCTTGGCTTCGGCTGCTTCGAACTGAACAACCGGAAGACCGTAGGTGTTCGGGAAGAGTTCCTTGATCTTGGCCTGGTCGCTAACGGATTCGGTAGCTGCACCCTTGTTAATCTTCACGCTCAGGGCACCATTCTTGAGGGAGACCGGGAGCTTCGGCTGATAGGCCTGACGGGCCTTGGTCAGTACAGAGAGATTTTCGGACATTGTTTATTCCTTTTGTTAATCCCGCAAAAAAGCGGGTTTTTGGTTAAAATCCGGCGTAAATATAGAAAATTAGACGAGAGGCTTGTGGCAAAAAACTAAAGAAAACACGTCATTCTGAGCGGAGCCCACATGGGCGGAGTCGAAGAATCCAAAGAAATTCCTTTACAAAATGTGATAAAAGTCAAATTTCTGTATATTTTTTTTAACTCTTTATTCCAAATTAGAGTAAATTTTACTATATATGCGTCGCGTAACAAAAAAGTAATAACCAATTACTATTCTTGTTACAAAATAAATAAAATAAGAAGGTGAGTGTATGAATGTTTTAATTTGGGGATCAGATACCATTTTGGGTCATGGGCTGTTGTCCACGCTAAAGGATATCAAAGATGGAGTTTTCAACGCCATCGGAAATATCGAAATTGGGGAAATTTTTGCATGCGACGCCGAATCTGACAAGGAAGTCATCGACGAGGCTTGCGCCAACGCGGACTTCGTATTCAATTTATCCTATGGATTTAAATCTGACAAGCTCATTGAAGGTTTGAACGTTCATAACAATACTTGCCCGGTGCTCTTGAGCCATTCCGTAGGAGACAAAAGTCTTTTCCGCGAATACGCGCAAAACAACAACGTACCTATTCTTGAGTGGGCACCGAATTACGACATGGAACTTTTGAGTATCGAAGCTCAGGTCTATGACATGCTCGGCGCACTGCAATGCGCATAAATTAGACGAAAGAATTTATAAAGATGGCGGCCTTTGAGCCGCCTATTTTGTTATTCCAGCATTAGCTCATTTGGTAAGGCACCCTCCATGCAGAGGAGCCTTCTTTTTAGGCCGACGCCAAGCGCATAACCGCTCAGACGACCGCGACTATCAATCACGCGGTGGCAGGGGATGACGACTTGAATCAGATTATTGTGCAGAACATTTCCGACAGCGCGAACTGCTCGTGGATGATTTACGGCTTGTGCAACTTGTTTGTAAGTCCAAGTTTTGCCGTAAGGAATTTGTCGTGTGACCTCAAGAACTTTTTTCTGGAAGTCGGTGCCGTAGATTTTTATGGGTATAGAAAACTCGCAGATCTTGCCTGCGAGGTACAAATTAAGTTCGTTCACGGCTTTGCGGTAGGCGCTACGAACGCGGTTGCTTATTTGCAACTCCGAATCAGGGCCTGCATACGCACATGCCTGCACGTTGCTCGGAGTTGCTTTTACTTCGTCTGAATTTTCCCGAAATTTTAGGCCACAAAGATTTGATCCTTCAAAGACAAAGGTCCATTCGCCCCAGACGTTCCGGTGGCTTATCTTTGTGAATTTCGGGTCATCAAACTTCATACCATGCGGTATTTCTCCTAGCGCAAGGGGTATTCCTTGTATTCTTGTACACCGAATTCTTCCTTGAGGTAATCCCAACGTACAAGGCGGTTCTTCCAGTAGTACTTGCGGTACAAGCGACGAGCCACACGGCTTGTTAGTTCGTACGGAATCGTGTGATGCTCATCGGCAACGCATTCCATCGAGATGCGGAAGTCAAGTTCACCATTGACAACATCAACAGTTTCACCAACTTGCACATCAGGAATGTGGCTTACGTCGACCATCGTCGCATCCATGCAAACGCGTCCGAGAATCGGGCAGAGCTGTCCGCGGATAAAGACGAATCCCTTGTTGTATTCGCCACGGAGGTAACCGTCGCCGTAACCGATTGCGATGGTCGCAATGCGTGTAAGCTGTTGGGCAGCCCAGTAACCACCGTAGCTCACCGTTTCGCCAGGCTTCACGTCGTGCACGTGGCGGATGGTAGATTTAATCTTCATGACAGGCTTGATGGGCCATGGGGAAGGAGCTGCACCCATGCAGTTGTAGCCATAAAGCGCTAGGCCCGGACGAACCATGTCGAAGTGGCTTTCGGGGTGCGTGAGCGTGCCTGCAGAACTGGAGCAATGGCAAATTTCCGGGCGAAGTCCTTCTGCTTCAAGAACGTCAACAAGGCGAGAGAATCGCTGGATTTGCACTTCGGTCTTGGGATTCCCCGGCATGTCAGCCGTAGCAAGATGCGTGAACATTCCCTCGAACTTGAGGTGCTTGAGAGAAAGCGCCGCGCGGATGTTATTAAAGTCTTCGGCATCAAAACCGTAACGGTTCATGCCCGTGTCAATGGCGAGATGAGCCTTGCAGGTCGTTCCCGTTTCGCCAAGGAACTGGTCGAAAGCCATTGCAGTGCGGATGTCGGTAATAGCAGCCGTGAGCTGGAATTCGACAAAGTAAGCAAAGTCTGCAGGAGTGCATGGGCCAAGTACGAGAATCGGCAAGTCCATGCCGTACTGGCGGAGTAGCATGCCTTCGCTGATGTGGGCTACACCAAGGTAGTCGGCACCGCCGAATTTAGCGGCAAAAGAGCAGGCGAGGCTTCCGTGGCCATAAGAGTCGGCCTTGACAGGTAGTAAAATCTTAGTCGAAGCCGGAATTTGGCTTCTGATAAACTTGATATTTTCACAAAGGGCGTCTAAATTGATCTCAATCCAGTTCGGGCGCGCGATTTTATTTAAGTCAGGAGGATTAGATAAAAGTTTCATGGTAACAATAATATAGTCAAGTTTTAAGAAAATGGCTGAAGCACCCCTTAAAAAAGGCCATACTCAATCCAAATTGGAATAAATTATACTGGGCTAAGTTTTGTAAAAAACAAAGCGTGTGAAAAAAATCAAAATCGCGTGCAAGCCCAATAACCACGCGCAAAGCCTTATTTTATCTGAGTTTACAATTCATCGTATGAAATTTTCTTTACTATTTTACGCTGTTTTCTTGAATTTTTTATTGGTACTTTATGGGTGTGATAAGGGTTTGGGTTGTTTCTTACTTTTAATCAATTAAAATAAAGTAAGTGGTTTTATACAAAGTAATTTCCCTTATTTTGTGACACCGACTATTCTGACATTGATGTACAACAACGTGATAAATGCGCAATAAAGTTGCGTATTGAAAACACGTAAGCGTTTCGCGTAACAGTTCGATTAAAGGGCTTGCCTTAAAAGTCCTGTTACGAAATGTTGCCATTCGGCAAATTAAATGCTCCGCTCACGGGGTAGTTGCTTTGCTGATACCAAAAAAACATAAACATCCAATTTCCTTGAGAAAGGGAGGATAAAATCATGAAAACGACAAATAAAAAACAAGACGCGTTCATCGCATCCTTGATGCCAGATTCCGACAAGAAGATGGTGCGCATTGCAAGTGCATCGCTGATTGTCGCGTTAGCTCTTGGCTTTTGGGCAACTACGTATGAACGTATAATCGATGACGTTATCTTTGATACGACACCGAGAGTAGATATGGACGTATCCGTGAAACTCAATCCAATTAAGGAGGAAAAAAAGCAGGAACCAAAACCAAAGACACAAACAAATCGCAGATCTAAAGATGATTCCAATAAAAAAATGGGAAAGAAAGAAGATGCTGGAGGCGGGAAGCCCAAAGGTCCGGGAGATCCCAAGGCCGCATTGAATCGAGGAGTCCTTAAGGAACTTGCTATACGAACGAATAAAGCAGGCCTCCAGGCCTATGATTTGATGAATCAAAAGTTCGCTAGCGATGTCAACAAGGTACTTACTCATGTAAACGTCTTGATGAAATCTGGAACAACAAGGATAGGCAATCGACGTGGCACAGTGAACACCGAATTTAACCCCGGCATTGCCGCAGGTGGATCTGGTGGAATCAAAGATGGTCTCGGAGGTCTTTTCAGCGGATCTGGAACCCGTTTTGCACCATCCGGTTTAAAAGGCAATATTACTACGCCTAAACCAAACCAAATCGACATGGGTGCTGGTGGCGGATCTCGCTCGGCATCCGATATCATGAAAGTCGTGCGTCAGCGTACTCCTGGACTTCGCCATATTTACAATAAGCACTTGAAGAAGAAACCAGGATTCCAAGGCAAGGTCACATTGAAGTTCACGATTGCACCGGGTGGCGAAATCATCAGCATGGCTGTGGTGGGGTCAACGACGGGATATCCTGAATTCGATAATGAAGTCAAAAAAGCCGTGAGTGGTTGGACGTTCGGCAAGGTTAAATCGGGAAATACAACAGTGACGATTCCATTTACCTTTACGGAGTAATGAAATGGTTATTGGAGTAGAATAAAGACGAATAGATTTTTAAATTTAAGTCGGTGATTCCTGTCACCGACTTTCGGTGATTTTAATTTATGGGAAAAAATTATGAAAGATCCTCGCATTACGCAACTTGCAGAAAACTTAATCAACAACGCCATTGCACTTAAGGCTGGCGAAAACATTCTAATCGAAACGACCGACACACCGGACGAACTTTCGACCGAACTTATCAAGGCTGTCGCTAAGGTTGGCGGCAATGCTTTTGTCCACAACTATAACAGCCGCGTACGTCGTGAAGTCATCCGCTCGGCTTCCGAAGAACAGATGAAACTTTCTGCCGAGCTTGCAATGAACGAAATGAAGCAGATGCAGGCTTATCTTTCTATCCGCGCAATGAACAACGCAATGGAAAATTGCGATATCGATGACAAGAAAATGTTCGCTTACAGAACCATCACGCAAGATGTTTTGAACTACCGCGTGAACAATACGCGTTGGTGCGTACTCCGCTGGCCGAACCCATCAATGGCGCAGGGCGCAAAGATGAGCACGGAAGCTTTCGAAGACTTTTACTTCAAAGCTTGCCTTGCGGATTATCCGAAGATGCAGCGCGCCGCACAAGCTTTAGTAGACCTCATGAACAAAACGGACAAGGTACGTCTTGTGGCTCAAGATACCGACATCACATTCAGCATCAAGGATATCCCGGCAGTACCATGCTGCGGCAACATGAATATCCCGGATGGCGAAGTCTACACGGCACCGGTGCAGGGGAGTATCGAAGGCGTTATCCACTACAACACGCCGACACTTTACGAAGGCAAGCACTTCAGCAACATCCGCCTCGTCTTCAAGCAAGGCAAGATTGTCGAAGCCACCTGCGAAACGGGCGACAACAAGAGCCTGAACGCCATCTTCGATACAGACGAGGGAGCTCGTTACGTGGGCGAGTTTGCTATTGGTTTTAATCCGTTTGTGCGCGCTCCGATGTGCGACATTTTGTTCGACGAAAAGATTGCAGGCTCCATCCACTTTACTCCGGGAATGAGCTACGAAGATGCCCCGAACGGAAACAAGTCTGCCATCCATTGGGATTTGGTACTTATCATGCGTCCGGAATACGGCGGTGGCGAAATTTGGTTCGACGACAAGCTCATCCGCAAGGACGGACTTTTTGTGGTCGATGAACTTAAGTGCTTGAATCCGGAGAATTTAGGTTAAGTCGTATATGTGTGATTAAAAAGATTAATTATATTTTTGTCACACAATTCAAAAAATCTTATTACAAGGAAAGACTATGAATTTTAAAACGATGTTTGGCATTGGTCTAGTCGGCTTCGGTCTCGCCTTTGCTCAAGACGGATCTTTCGATTCTACACCTGCAGCTCAGTCCATGAGCGAACAGCAGCTCCAGCAACAGGAAGAACAGGCAGCCGCTTCTGAAAGCCTGACAGCTCCAGTACCGTTTGTCGCTCCGGAAATTCCGAAGGAATCCAAGCGTTCTTCTTTTAACGCTATTCTGCACGGCAAGTCCTACAACAGAAACAGCAACATGGCTGCCGCAAACAACACGGACTTGTTGCTCAAGTACCCGAACTTGTTTGCCAACCGCAAGTTCTTCTACATTGAACCGACCAACAAGCTCGGCATTGTTTCTCTCGGTTCTTTCTTCACAGCTTTCGATATTTCTAAAGCTCCGTATGATGACACCCAGTTGGGCCGCCTCACACTCGGTTATGCCGTTCCGGGCTTTGGTTTCTATATCAGAGCCGGCCTTGGCCGTGAAAGAGTCAGCAATGATGCCGGTGTTGTCAGCAAGACCTATGGTGGTGATGACTGGGCTGCAGCAATTGCCAAGAGCTTCTTGGGCATGAACGTTGCCGCTGATGTCGACTGGCTCACAACAAAGACTCAGACCCATGCTGACCCGGATCTCGGTGCAGAAACAGAAGACCGTTTTGACAGTCTCACGATTAACTTGAGTTTGACAAACGCTCCGACAGCAAAGAACTTCACCTGGACACTTGGTGCAAGATTTGTCAGCTTCAACAACGAAACAGAAGTTGATGGCGAAGTCCAGAAACCGGGTGATCCGGCATCTTACTGGGACATCGCTCCGTACATCCGCGGTGGTCTTTCTGTTCTTGAAAACGAAAATGCCCGCGTCCTCATTGGCGCAGCTGCAATCGTTTCTTACAGAAACTACGATGATCCGCTGGAACTCTACACCCTTACCGCTGTTCTCCAGCCGAGCATGCTTGGTGAAGTGTTCGTAGGCGAAGAAAAGAACTTAATGTTCTACGGTGAAGTCGGTTATGACTGGGTTGCATTCCAGTACATGAAGAACACCGATACGGACACGAACCGCATGATGGACGTGATGGATGCAGTTAACGCTTCTATCGGTTTCCGTTATCAGTACAAGGATTTCCTTGCTGTTGAAATGGGCCTTGGTCAAAAGCTCTTCACGGGCATTGGCAACTTCTTCCAGGCCGATGGCACGTTCATCGACTTCAGCGCAATGGTCCGCTTCTAATTGCTAGGATTGTCATTCCCGCCTTGAGCGGGAATCTCCACATAATTAAAACAAAGACGCCTCCCGAATGGGTGGCGTTATTTTTTTTGTTTAGAAATAACTGGATGGGGCAAGCCCCAACCTCTTTGGCTCGGTTATATCCATGCAAGCATGGCTGCAACTCTCGCCTTCTGAGGTTGTCTTCACATTGCTTTTGATGATAATGCAAAAAAAGAGTCTAGCGGAAGCTAGACTCTTTTTTAAAGCGAGCCCCAGCCTTTGGCTGGTGTGCAATCGCAATTAGAGGCGTTCTGCAATCTGGACAGCGTTGAGAGCAGCACCCTTGCGGATCTGGTCGCCAACAATCCAGATGTTCATGCCATTATCGCAAGCGAGGTCCTTGCGGATACGGCCAACGTAAACGTCGTCCGTGCCCATGAGGTTGAGCGGCATCGGGTAGACATTGTTTGCAACGTCATCGCAGAGCTGGAGGCCTTCGCCGTTCTTGATGGCGTTGCGGACTTCTTCGACAGAGAGTGCGCGTTCCGTTTCGAAGCTGATGGCTTCGGAATGGCAGCGGAGTGCGGAAACGCGGACGCAGGTTGCAGCGCAGCGGACGTCGCTGTGCATGATCTTGCGCGTTTCGTTGAACATCTTCATTTCTTCCTTCGTGTAGCCGTTGTCGGTGAACACGTCGATGTGCGGAATGAGGTTGTATGCGAGCTGGTGGGCGAACTTCTTCACGGTGACCGGCTTGCCTTCGACGATTTCCTGGTACTGCTGCTTGAGTTCGGCCATACCCGTTGCACCGGCACCGCTTGCGCTCTGGTAGGTAGCGACGTGGATGCGGGTAATCTTGCTCAAGTCATTGATTGGCTTCAAAGCGACAACCATCATGATGGTCGTGCAGTTCGGGTTAGCGATGATGCCCTTGTGGAGCTTGATGTCTTCCGGGTTCACTTCCGGGACAACGAGCGGGACGTTCGGGTCCATGCGGAAGAAGCTTGTGTTGTCGACGACGACAGCGCCTGCGTCAACAGCAATCGGAGCGAATTCCTTGGAAACGCTTGCGCCTGCAGAAGAGAGCACGAGGTCAACGTTCTTGAATGCGTCCTTGCAAGTCAATTCGACTTTGAGCTTTTCGCCCTTGAATTCATATTCACGGCCGACGCTGCGTTCGGAGGCGAGAAGCTTCAAGTTCTGAAGCGGAAAGTTACGTTGTTCAAGAATCTTGAGGAGTTCCTGACCTACTGCGCCAGTGGCGCCCATGATCGCTACGTTACGAATCATAGATTTAACCTTTGTTTTTCTTATTGTTGAGGTTGATTGTTCGTTTTTAAAATTTGAATGGTCTTGTTAAACTTGTCGATATGTCTTTTCGCTATCACCGTCAAGTCGCGGGCCTGCGTGTATTTTTTCGAAGCTTCCTCCGGATCTTCGAGGAGGCAATAGGAATACATAGCATGTGCGGCACTACGAATTGTTTCTGCAGCCTGAACCAGTTCAGTATGAGCTTCACGAGCTTCAAGCGGATGGAAAATTCCAATAGCCTTGCGGTTCAATGATGTAGCCTTATTATTGATTGCAAGCGCTTGCTGGCTACGCTTTTCGCGTTCCATTTCGGATGCATTAGGTTCCATCGGTTCGAACGAATTCACAGAATGAATGATATCGAACATCTTGTCGATAATGGATTCCGCCTTGTCTGCATAAGTATCAAGACGATCCATCACTTCAGGATTGATTTCAATATCATCATCGTCGGCATCCGAATGCCTGTTGACCTTTTGTGTGACAGCAGTATCATTCCTTTGATTCTTGTGTTCGTTGTACGCATTATCAAAAGACGAAATGTAATCCTCGTACTTTTTGTTATGCGTAACAAGTTCAGTCGGAGAATAAGATGATGTGAGAACCAAGGTCGGACGTTCAAAGCACGCCGTTCCGATACAGCCTGTCAGCATGCACATCGAGAAGAACAAGAACTGAGCACGGGTAGACCATTCTTCGGTTTGCACCATGCAAAGAATACTGAACAGAAAAAGCAAAAAGAACGACAGCAAAATACCACCTTCGACATTTTGGACGATGATGGTATTTTTCACGAAATAGAACAAGCAGTCTATTACAATCGTCAGAGTCGAAAGAATAGCTCCGACGACTTTCGTATTACGCCCAAAAGTCGTTGTCGTTGCGAATAGCGTTACAAACGATATTCCTAGCGGCAACACATAGATAAGCGTTAATTCTGCAATTCCCTGATTCATTCAGAAGTCTTGATTTAGAACGGAAGATCGACGTCTTCTTCGGCCATGCCAGCATCATAAGCAGGAGCGCTATTCTGCTGCATTCCGTTAAAGCTGTTCTGCTGGAAGCTGTTAGCCTGGCTAAAACCACCTGCACCGGGTGCGCCACCCTGGCCACGCGGTGTGAGGAGCTGGAAAGTGTCCATATTGATTTCAGTTACATAACGCTTCTGGCCACTAGTCTGGTCGGTCCAGCTACGGTTGGTGAGGGAACCTTCCACATAAAGGCTCATGCCCTTGCGAATGCCAAGCTGTTCAACGATATCTGCTATTTTGCCCCAGCCAATAATGTTGTGCCAATCAGTCTGTTCTTTCTGTTCGCCATTGTTATCGCGATAGCGGCGAGAAGTTGCAAGAGAAAAAGAAACACGCTTACGACCACCATTAGGATTGACACGAACTTCCGGATCCTTGCCAATATTACCGATGAGCATAACCTTATTCAAATAAGCCATATTATTATCCTATTTTAATTTTTTGAATTTTCGCAATCAAAAATACAAAAAGAATCTTGACAGTTTTATGTCAAAAAACAAAAAAAATGGCGAAATTCCATTCATTTTTGTGGATTTAACAAAAAACCATGTGGTATAAACCACATGGCCTTTGCGATAAAGAGAATTATAAAGAGAAACAGCCACAATTAGTATTCAAAGTTCACGCGATAACGCTTGTGTCCGTTCGGGGATACCTTAGCACCCTTAGCGTTCACGAGGCTGCGACGATCCTTGGAGACCGTAGGAGTGGTGCGGATTCCGTGAATGGCGTTCGTTGCGCTAGAAGAACTCGGCGGAACAACTTGGCTGCTAGAGGAAGCAACGCTGCTCGAAGAAACCGGTGCGCTAGAGGAACTTGCCGGAGTGCTGCTGGAAGATTTCGGAGCGGGTTCATCGTCTTTCGGAACTTGACCGTTGAAGCTTTCCTGACCTTTGCGGGTGAGGGCGAGAATCAACATGCCGTCTCTGGAATAAATATTCTTGTCGGTGAGGTCCACACGGTTGCCATCGAAAGTCCAGTCACCCTTGCCCCAGCGGGAGCCATCGAACGTGTCGAAATTGTCGGTCCAGTCGAGCGTAAAGTCGCTGCCGCCTTCGCCCTGGCCCGGAGTGTACTTGTAAACCTTCACCCAGTTGATGAACTGGAAAAGCGGAAGCTTGGATTCGTCGAATTGGCCTACCCAAGCCGCACTTTCAGACGACCAAAGGTTAAAACGGAGTCCCTGTGTTCCCGTGAGGTTGGAAACCTGGCCGCCTTCCGTCTTGCGGACTTCCTTGCCGTCGACAGTCCAACGGACGTAATTCGGAGTCCATTCGAGAGCGTAGGTGTGGAATGCCTGATCGGCGGCGGGGCTAACAGCATGGTGCTTTTCGCTTGTTATCTGAGAGCCAGCCTTACCGGTAATGATATTGGATTGGAAACTGCCCGGATTCTTGCCAAGAACTTCAATATCGACTTCAACCCACGGCCTTCCATCAGCGATTTCGGAACCGTTCTGGTAAAGGAACATAGAGCTCACGGTTCCAGAAGCAGCGGCCATTTTCATACGGGCTTCAAACTTACCGTATTGAACTTCCTCTAACGTGTAGAGTTCGGCTCCGCTAAAATCCTTTGCGCTAACATGGGTCGTAAGAGCAGCCGCGGCTGCTGCTACGGCGAGAGCGCTCTTGACTGCAGTTTTCTTAATATTCATTATTCCTCCAAAGAGAATTCAGTAAAAACATCCCATGCACTGACCAAATCATCCTATCTCACTGGTCAAAAAATAAGTTAGTTTAGATGTTCAACCAACGTTTCTAAATGATTTAATAAAGAAATTCGTATCAACCGTATCAGTTTTTATGTAAATACTTTTTTAGATAATACGTTATATTGTATTGAACATACAGCAATGATTATATTTTTTAGTGTCATAAACGGAGGTGCAAATGAAAGTTATCTTGTTTAACGGCAGCCGTCGCGAAAATGGCTGCACTTATACCGCACTCAACATTGTCGCCAATGAACTGAAGACCGCAGGGATTGAAACGAAAATCGTTTTTGTCGGTGGGCGAGTGCTCAATGGCGAAGTCAATGAAGTTGTTCATGAAGCCAAGGAACTTTTGGAATCGGCGGACGGCGTCGTTTACGGCTCTCCGGTTTATTATGCTTCTCCGAGTGGCGAAATGTTGATGTTCCTCGACCGCCTTTACGGTGTTGCCGAGGCAAATCTTTTGTTCAAGCCGGCTGCAAATGTGGTTTCGGCTCGCCGCGCAGGCACAACGGCTTCTCTTGATGTGCTCAACAAGTATCCGACTTACGCTCAGCAGCCTTTGGTAACTTCGCGCTACTGGAACATGGTTCACGGTTCAAAGCCAGAAGATGTGCTGAAAGATGAAGAAGGCGTGCAAATCATGAAGGAACTTGGCCGCAATATGGCGTGGCTCCTCAAGAGCATCGATGCAGGCAAGCAGGCTGGCGTGACACAGCCAAGCGCCAAGCAGAAAGTCTACACCAATTTCATTCGATAATTTTATCGGATTGATTTTTTCGAGATGCAGCCGAGATTTACAGTTCTTTTCCGAGATGTCGCGCTGATTCGAGATGCCGCTGGTGAATGCCGCGCGGCACGTTTAATTACGAGACGCCCCGCAGTTTCAAGATACCACGCAGTTTCGAGAAGTCGCGTGGGAGTGCCATTGGTAAATGCGCGTGACACGGCACAATTTTCTATATTGCGCTTCAAATGAATACGCTATTGAATTTCGACAGCGAGCATTTGTGGCACCCGTATGCTGCGCTGAAAAACACTCCCGCAAGATTCCTTGCAAAGTCGGCTCATGGAACGACGATTGAAACAGCCGACGGATTGAAACTGATTGATGCCGTATCGAGCTGGTGGTGCATGGCTCACGGGCATAACGCTCCTGAAATTGTTGAAGCGATTCGCAAGCAAAGCGAAAAGATGTGCCACGTGATGTTCGGCGGTTTTACGCACGAGCCTGCAATTGAACTGGGCGAAAAGTTGGTGAACTTCTTGCCCGAAGGCTTGAACAAGATTTTCTTTGCTGATTCAGGAAGCATCGCCGTGGAATGCGCCGCCAAGATGGCGGTGCAGTACCAGCATTCGCTCTCCCGCCCGGAGCGCTGTAAGTTGGTCGCCTTGAAGGGCGGCTACCACGGCGATACGGCAGGCGCAATGGCTTTGAGCGATCCAGACGGCATGCATGTGCTTTTCCGCGGAATCATGCCGCACCATTACTTTGCAGAACGCCCGAATTGCCGTTTTGATAGCGCTTGGGACGATAGCGATTTTGCATCGATGGAACGCGTTGTCGAAGAACATAAAGATGAAATTGCGGCGGTCATTTGCGAGCCAGTTTTCCAGGGCGGAAATGGCATGTGGCTTTACAATGCGGGTTACCTCAAGCGCCTCCGTGAACTTTGCGACCGCTATGGCATCTTGCTTATCTTGGATGAAATCGCTTCGGGATTTTACCGCACGGGCCCGCGATTTGCGATGATTCATGCTGGTATAAAGCCGGACATTATGTGCATCGGCAAGGCGCTTACGGGCGGTAGCATTACGATGGCGGCCTGCGTTGCTTCGGAGAAGGTCGCCGATACAATTACAAATAGCAAAATCCCTGCATTTATGCATGGCCCGACATACATGGCAAACCCGCTTGCGTGTGCGGCTGGGATTGCTTCGCTTTCGCTGTTTGAAAGTCGCGATTATGCATCAAGCGTGGCGCGTATTGAAAAGCGCTTGAAAGCGAATTTGGAACCGCTCCGTTCGCTCGAAAATGCAGCGGATGTACGTGTGCTTGGTGCAATTGGCGTTTTGGAACTCAAAGCAAAGCCGTCATCAGACGATATTTTGCGCGTAATTCGCGAAACTGGCGTGTGGTTACGTCCATTCTGCAATTACGTCTATACGATGCCACCGTTTATCACGAGCGATGCAGAAGTAGACCGCATTTGCGAAGCGATTAAGATGATTGGCGAATGCGAACCTGCGCCAATTGTGGATGGCGAAGACGAATTTCACGAATAAATACAACTTAATTTTTTTCTTCAAACGGAACTAAGGTAACGCAGTTCCGTTTTTTCTTTGACACGTAAAGCGCCTCGTCTGCAAAAGAGAGCATGTCTGAAACAGTTCCGTCTCCGTATGTTCCACCAAAGCTCATCGTTAGCTGTACATTCGGGTAATCTTGCAGTTTAATTTTTTCGGCCTTAGCACGCATCTGCTCAAGCCTATTTTTCAACACTTCAGGGGCGATACCCTTGAACGAGATTAAAAATTCGTCGCCACCATAACGTACTACGCAATCCGAACTACGAACAGATGAACTCAATATCGACGCAACAGCGGCAAGGGCGGCATCACCACACTGGTGGCCGTAATTGTCATTGACTTCTTTGAAAAAATCGATATCAGCCATAACAACGGCTTGAAAATTACATGGTGCTAGTTTATCATCAAAATACTTACGGTTCATCACTTGCGTCAACGAATCCTTGTAGATTTTATCGTTTATTTCCGTGATTTCGTTATGTTTATCGGTAAAACCGAATACAGTTGTTTCTTCACCTGTTCGCACAACCTTCATTTCAACATACTGACCGAGTTCGTTGTGAAATATTTGTGACAAACTATTACCAACTTGCATGTGTTCTTTAATATAGGACTCTTCAGCCACTTTCCAGAGATTATCCCGATCTTCTTCGAGAACAGCCGTATTGATAAGTTTTTCAACAAGAATCTTGAACGGAGGCGGTTCTTTCATAAAACCAATTGCACTTTTGATTCGATCGCTTGTGCGGAAAAATTCCACTTTTTCAGTTGCAAAATCGACACAAACAACGGAGGCGTATCCGTCCATAAGCGCATTGATCATATTTTGCTGCTTGCGGTTCTGCTCCAAGAGCTCTTTCTCTTGTTCCAGCTTTGTCATTTGCGCATTCACGTTTTCGACAACGTACAGGACTCGACGTAGTGGCTTTTCATCGCCAACACGTACAAACATAGCCTTACTCCAACCGTGAATTTTTCCGTGAAAAATTTCTGAAATAACATTTGCATTCTTCATGCGTTCCGACAATGTTGAAAGAATCGTAAAATTTTTGATGGTTTCAACGCTTTCTGGACATGCAAGGTTCACCATGATATTGGTAATACTTTCTTGTAGGGTGCTGCCGCATTTCATGAACTTATCGATGAATTCGTTGGTCTTGATGGGGAACGCGGTGTTGTCCTCAAGATCAAGAACATGCATCGAAATATACAGTTCAGTTGTGGCGTAAGTTATAGCTTTAAAAAACTCCGCAGAGTCCACAGGAAAGTCCGCTATAAAATTTTTGCTATTGTCCATAAAAATCATTGCTCCCAATACTTGTAAAAATATATTCTTTTCAATGAAAACGATAAGACCTTTTTTCTAAATTGTGGCGCGTAAAAGAAGGCTCTTATGGATTACTACAGTTTAAAAATGCGTGCTTCGCAGCATGTTGGCGAAGGCGAAAACTCCCATGAACAGCATATTTCCGGTGCTGAACGCATTGTTGGGCGCGATTCCGTGGAAGCTGTGTGTACGGCAATGGTGCGCCGTGCGATGAATCATTCCAAGGGCGACCCGGATTTTATCAATGTGAAAATTGAAAAGGTTCACGAAAGCGATATTCAGGTCTTGAAATCGCTCCCTGTAACGCGCGTGGATGTGGAAACGTGGCAAGAAGGGTTGGAAAAGGCGTTTGAGTTGATTACGCCGCTGATGGGCTCCGGTTGTGGACTGCGCGAAAAATTGCAGGAACTTTTGCGTGCGACTTTCCCGATGCGCGGGGCGATGCTTTACGACATTGCGACGGGAAACCGCCTGGAACCAGACCACGAACGCGGTGTACGTGCGACTTACATGGATGCGCTCCATTCGAGCGAAGTCGATGGATGCAAGAACCATTTTAACGAAGCGATTGTCCTTGCGACCAAGGTGGCGAATGCTCCGGGAATGGTGGCGGAATTCTGCGTAAGCGATGACCCGAATTACGTGACGGGCTATGTCGCAAGCAAGGAACTCGGTTACGTTCGCATTATGAAGATGAAGGAAATGGGCGACGAAAACGGAGGCCGCATTTTCTTGTTTGATTCTCGAAAAGCCTCCGCCGAAGAATGCATCGAGTACTTGCAGAAAAAGAAAGTGCTAGTGGATGTCGCCGCGTGTCATCCTGAGCGAAGGGCGTAGCCCGAAGTCGAAGGATCCAAGGCTTTTTGTATGAACGAACGAATTTTAGACTTTTTCACAAAAGATGCGCTTGAAGCGGCGCGTGCAAACAATACGTACCGCACGTTGCGTCACATCTCGTCACCAGAAGCATCGCATGTGACGATTGCGGGCAAGGATACGGTTTTGCTCGCTTCGAATTCTTACTTGGATTTGGCGAACGTTCCTGAACTCAAGCAGGCGATGGCGGATGCGGTCCTTGAATGGGGAACGGGGAGCGGTGGCGCTCGCCTCACGACCGGCAACAAGACTCCGCACGATGAACTCGAAGAGTTTATTGCAAAGTTCAAAGGCGAAGAAGCGGCTATCGCGTTCAACACGGGCTACATGGCGAACGTGGGAACGATTTCTGCGTTGTGCGGCAAGAATGATTTTATTTTCAGCGATGAACTGAATCACGCAAGCATCATTGATGGTATTCGTCTTTCGCGTGCAAAATGCTTTGTGTACAAGCACAATGACATGGCGGATTTGGAACGCGCGATTGAAGCGGCCAAAGCTGATTTTTGCGTACGTGAAAAGCTTGCGGAAAATGCAGTCTCGAATTTCCGTGGTCTCATCGTGACGGATGCTGTTTTCAGTATGGATGGCGATTTGGCGAACTTGCCGGAACTCTTGCGCATTGCTCGCGCTCGCGATTGCCTTTTGATGATTGACGAGGCGCATGCCACGGGCGTCCTTGGGCGCACGGGGCGCGGACTTGCGGAACATTACAATTGTGAACATGCCGATGTGACCATCGGGACTTTGAGCAAGGCCGTGGCCGCCGAAGGCGGCTTTGTCGCCGGTTCCAAGCAGTTGATTGAATTCTTGAAAAACAAGTCTCGCAGTTTCATTTTCACGACAGCGATGGCTCCTGCAGTAGCGGCGGCTGCACTCCGCAATTTGCAGTTCATCGATGCGCACCCGGAGCGTGTTCAGCAATTGCGTGACAACGTGAAATTCTTTTGCGATGCTTTGCGCTTGCATGGGTTGCAAGTTCCGCAGACGGAATCGGCAATTATCCCGATTATCATTGGGGATGAGGCGAAGGCTTTGCGGATTTCGGAAACACTCCAGAATGAGGGAGTCTTGATTCCTGCAATCCGTTATCCGACGGTTGCAAAAGGGCAGGCCCGCTTACGCGCGAGCCTCATGGCTACGCATACAAAAGAAGAACTTGAATTTGCTGCAACTAAAATTGCGGAGGCGATATGAGCAAAGGTTATTTCGTTACGGCGACGGGTACGGATGTCGGTAAAACTTTTATCACGGGTCTTTTGGTGAAAAAATGGCGCGATTCCGGCGTTGACGCGGGCTATTACAAGGCGGCGCTCAGCGGTGCAGAACTCCGTGATGGCAAGTGGATTGCAGGCGATGCTGATTACGTCAAGCGCATTGCAAATCTCCCAGACACGCAAGAACAGCTTGTCAGTTACGTTTACAAAGAGGCAGTCTCGCCACATCTTGCAGCGCAAAAAGAAGGCAATCCCGTTGAGCTTTCTAAAGTTCAGGCGGACTTTAACGCAGCCTGCTCCCGCCACGAATTCATCTTTGCCGAAGGTAGCGGGGGAATCATTTGCCCCATCCGCTATGATGACCAGAAAATTTTCCTCGAAGATATCATCAAGACGCTTAAGCTTCCGCTGCTTATTGTAACGACGGCTGCGCTCGGTTCCATCAACGCTTGCGTGCTCACTGTAGAATACGCTCGTAGTCGCGGCCTAGATATCCGTGGAATTATCGTAAACCGTTACGGCTGTAGTGGCAATTTTGAAATGGAAGATGACAATATCCGCATGATGCAGGACTTGACGGGGCTTGAAATTCTTGCAAAAGTCAAGGAAGGTGACACCGATTTAGGCGTTGATACGTTTTAATGTTAGGAATTCCGGCAAATAAAGCCGAGAAAACGCAAGGAAGGCGGATGCATAATCCGCCTTAATATTTTATAAGGGAAATTATTCGAGTTTTACACAACGAACGGACAGGCCGTATGTTTTTTCATCGCCATTATCAGCGCCTACTCCGTAAGCACCCGACATAGCAATATATGCAAAATGAGCATATATCGAACGATCATAGTCATCTTCTAACGGATAAAACCAATAAGCAACTTCTTCCAGTCTACTAAACTTGCCATTTTTTTCTCTTTTTCCAGCACCAACAAGGGAAAAACCTGTCGTATTGTAACCACTAAAGCGGTATCCTGAACGTAATCCATCTACACCATGTTCTTCATTGCCTTCAGAGAACCTTACAATTCTATAATCATTATATGTAAACAAACGCCAACCTTCCGGGCAAATTCCTCGATGATTCTCTTGTATTAATTCAGCGCAACTTTCAGTATTACAACGGCTCGGCAGTTGCATCATTTCCGCCCACTGGTAAAGTCCGCCAAATTCATCACATTTTGTAGTATCGTTATTATAGCAGTAGCGTTCTATTTCAGAATCGTCATTCTGCTCGTTTTCACCAAGAACCATCTTACCAATATTTAAATTTTCAGCCATGACGGTAACAGTATCCTCAGTCCAAATGGCTTTACCATTAGCACCCATTTCTTTAAAGACACGCCCTGGAATTGTGATATAATAATAGCTACGTCCATTACGAGGATCCACAAATGTCTTGTATCGATTTTCTCCTATTTCCCAATCTGCAGCATGCGTTTTTGAATGGTCAAATGGTACATACTCACTACTGCTAGACTCTTTTTTACTTGAACTCGAAGCAGGAGCGACAGAAGACGACGAGGCAATCTTTGCAGATGACGAAGAGGACACTTTCGAAGAACTGCTACTAGATTGCTTACTGTTACTGGATCCTTCGCGGCTATCGCCGCTCTGGATGACGGAACTGCTGCTCCGGGTGACACTAGACGATGACGACTTCTTAACGCTGGAACTAGATGGCGATCCCGGAACGGAGTCCGGGATGACATCAGAAGGGGAAGTACCGCTGTCGCCGCCACAGGCGGCAAGGGCTACGGAAAGGATTATGGACGCAATAATGCTGTTCTTGAAATTTTTCATTCTAAACCTCGTCCATATACCCAATTGCGCTGCAATATAGATAAATACAGATGCTTTATCACCTGTCATGCGTAAAATAGGAATCTTCCCTTGCTTTTTTGCTAAAAATAATGTATAATAACTACCAAATCGTGATTTACTAAATCGTGATTTGGTAAATTACAAAACGAAGGGTACAATATGTTCATTGGCAGAAAACAGGAATTGCAATTTCTTGAAGACCGATACGCAAGCAAAGGCGGACAATTGGTCGTGCTTTACGGCCGCAGGCGCGTAGGTAAAACGGAAACACTTCATGAATTTTGCAAAGATAAGCCGCACGTGTTCTACTCATGCCGAGAAGTGTCCGACAAATTGCAGTTACGCAGCTTTTCTTCGAAGATGTTGCAAGAAAAAATTCCTGCGGCGAAATATATCTCCGAATTTGACGACTGGGAAGCGGCTATTGGCGCGGTCTCGGAGTTGCCCTACGGCAAACGTAAAAAACTGCTGATTATCGATGAATTCCCTTACATGTGCAAGTTCAACAGCAGTGTTCCATCTGTTTTACAAAACCTTTGGGATGAACGCCTGAAAGACGAGAACATCATGATAGTCCTGTGCGGCAGCGCAATGAGTTTTATCGAAAAGGAATTGCTAGCCGAGAAAAATCCGCTTTATGGAAGGGCTACGGGAATATTCAAGATGGAACCTATGGGATTTTACGATGCAACGCAGTTTTTCCCAAAATATTCCGCCCGTGACAAGATTATCGCCTACTCTATTCTTGGCGGAATTCCGCATTATTTGCGACAATTCGATTCGGACTTGCCTCTTGAAGAAAACATCAAGCGAAATATTCTTACTAAGGGATGCGCACTTTATAGCGAGGTAGAATTTTTGCTTCGACAGGAATTACGAGAAACAATTCTCTACAATTCCATCATTGAATCCATTGCGCTTGGGGCAACCAAGTTGAATGACATCAGCAAGAAATCGCTTATAGATGACACCTCGAAAACAAGCGTTTATCTAAAAAACTTGATAGAACTTTCTATCGTAAAACGTGAATTTTCTGTCGATGACGGCATAAAGGAAGTCGGAAATCGGAATCGCGGACTTTACCGCTTGACGGACAATTTTTTCCGTTTCTGGTACGCATTTGTATTTACCAACTATTCCGATTTGGAAAGCGGCGATGTCGACGGCGTTTTTGAACATGTCGTTAAGCCATCTCTGCACGAGTTTGCATCTTTATCTTTTGAAGATGTTTGTCGTGAATTCATCCAAGAAAAGCAGAAATCAGGACTGTTGCCGTTCCGTTATAAGCGGATGGGACGCTGGTGGGGCAAAACTACTGTACGCCGTGGCGATGATACAGAAGTTCAAGAAACGGAAATTGACCTGCTTGCGATATCTGCAGATAAGGATAAGTATCTTGTAGGTGAATGCAAGTTCAAGGGCAAGCCGTTTACCTACGGTGATTTTCTCGATGCGATGGTAAAGCTTTCTTCGCAAAAGGAAAAAGCAGAATTTTACTATTACCTTTTTTCAGAATCAGGCTTTGTGGAAAAACTTAGCGACGAGGCTCGCAAGAATCACAATATCCATCTTGTAAATCTTGATGATATCGTAAAGCTAAAGTAAGGGAGGCGACACCGATTTAGGCGTAGCGGTATTTTAGAGTAACGAAAAAGAACTCCCACCCATGGGAGTTCTTTATTTTTATACTCACTAATGAGTTTTATTCAATTTTTGTACAACGAACAGAAAGTCCGTATGTTTTTTCATCTCCATCATTTTTTGTTGGAGAATCATTAACCAGATTCATTACATACGCAAAATGAGCATACAATTTAAGGTCATAATCATCCTCTTCAGGATAATACCAGTATGCGACATTGTCTAACTTTTCAAACTTTCCCTTTTTTGTTCTTTTTCCGCCACCAATCAAAGAGAAACCACTAGCATTGCTTCCAAGAAAGCATTGCGAACGCAAGCCTTTTATTCCATCACCATATTTATCGTTATAATCTCGAATTATCTCATAATCATCCCAAGTAAACAAGCGCCAGCCCTCAGGACAAATTCCTCGATGATCTCTTTCAATCCAATCAGAACAACTTTCTGTATTGCAACGGCTCGGTAACTGCATCATTTCAGCCCACTGGTACAACCCACCATACTTGTCGCAATTCGTGGTATCATTGTTGTAGCAATAGCGTTCAATCTTCGTATCGTCATTTTGATCATTTTCGCCGAGAACCATATCACCGATATTCAGGTTTTCGGCCATGACGGTTACCTTTTTCCCCGTCTTATGCGAAGTCGCTGTGTAGTAATAATAGCTACGACCATTACGCGGGTCAGTAAACTGTTTATAAACGTCCTTATGAATATTCCAGTTTCCAGCAAGGCATGTATCATGAGCATATGGTTTATACTCAATACCACTGGATACATCATTGTTTAGACTCGAAGATGAAGCTATCTTTTGACTAGAGCTAGACTCTACTTTTTTACTTGAGGACGAAGGGGGATTCCCGCTCGAGGCGGGAATGACAGAGGAAGAAGAGGAAGAAGTAGCCTTCGCCGATGAAGAGGACACTTTCGAAGAACTGCTACTAGATTGCTTACTGTTACTGGATCCTTCGCGGCTATCGCCGCTCTGGATGACGGAACTGCTGCTCCGGATGACACTAGACGATGACGACTTCTTAACGCTGGAACTAGATGGTGATCCCGGAAAGGAATCCGAGATGACATCAGAAGGGGAAGTACCGCTGTCGTCGCCACAAGCGGCAAGAGCAATGGTAAGCAAAAGGACCATAATGGATCCTATCGCGCTTTGCGCTCCAGGATGACACATAGCTCTTACGAATTTTCTCATTCTATACTCCTTTCCTTCCATATACCCAACTTTTTTATTGAAACAATTTAGCAAAATTTCTATCTTTGACGTTAGTCAGTTCGAGACCCATCCTGACTCTAAACAAAACTAGGAGATTTTATGAAAGACGCTTTGCTGGTCTTGTCCGGTGGAATGGACAGTGTGACCTTGCTTTACGACCGCGCCGCGGATATTGCGCTTGCCGTTTCGTTTGATTACGGCAGCAACCACAACGACAAAGAAATTCCTTTTGCTCGCATGCATTGCGAAAAGCTCGGAATCCCGCACATTACGATTCCGCTCAAGTTTATGCACGATTACTTTACCTCGTCGCTCCTTTCGGGTGCTGAAGCTATCCCAGAAGGGACTTACGCTGACGAGAACATGAAATCGACGGTGGTGCCGTTCCGCAATGGCATTATGCTTTCTGTGGCGGCAGGGCTTGCCGAAAGCCGTGACCTCAAGCGCGTGATGATGGCAAACCACTTTGGCGACCATGCGATTTATCCGGACTGCCGCGAAGAATTTGTGAAGAACATGTCGGCAGCGATTTCAGCGGGTACATACGCAAACATCACGATTGACGCTCCGTACACGAACATTTCCAAGGCGGATATCGCTCGCAAGGGTAAGGCGCTTGGTTTGGACTACAGCGAAACTTGGTCTTGCTACAAGGGCGGCCGTGTCCATTGTGACAAGTGCGCAACCTGCCTGGAACGCAAGGCGGCTCTCGCCGAAGCAGGCATCAACGACACAACGGAATACGAGGCGTAATATGTACAGAGTTATCAAGCGTATTGAAATTTCTGGGGCTCACAAGCTCTCGCTCCCGTACGAAAGCAAGTGCTGCGGTCTGCATGGCCACAACTGGATTATCACGGTGTTCTGCCAGTCCGAAACTCTCGACGAGAATGGCATGGTGGTCGATTTCTCGCGCATCAAGGAAATTGTGAAGGGCAAGCTCGATCACCAGTTCTTGAACGATGTGGTGGATTTTAATCCGACGGCGGAAAACATGGCTCGCTGGATTTGCGAACAGGTGCCGCATTGCTACAAGGTGCAGGTTCAGGAAAGCGAAGGCAATACCGTCGAGTACGAAGTTTAGTAATTTATCGTAATAGATTGCTTCGCTACGCTCGCAATGACGATGTAAGCAATGTCAACGTCATTGCGAGGCCCCGAAAGGGGCCGTGGCAATCTAAATTGCATTGTGAATATGAAAGTCTCCGAAATTTTTAAGAGTATCGAGGGCGAAGGAATTCGCATGGGGCTGGCGGCGGTGTTTGTGCGTCTGCACGGCTGCAACTTGCGCTGTAGCTACTGCGATTCGATGTATGCGGTCGAAGGTCCTGACTTTAAGCAGATGAGCGTGGGAGATGTCCTTGCAGCGGTTGAAGCGTATCGCAACGAATCCGGTGTCAAGTGCGTCACGCTCACGGGTGGCGAACCGCTGATTCACGAAGGCGTGGGCGAGCTGCTTACCGCATTCTGTGAAGCAGGCTTTGAAGTCAATATCGAGACGAACGGCACGGTCCCTTGCAAATGGCTGTTGCCTGGACTCTTCTACACGATGGACTGGAAGTGCAAAAGCAGCGGCATGTCAGCCCGAATGAAGATGGAAAATATCATTTCACTCGGTAAAAATGACGTGCTCAAGTTCGTTGTCGGGAGTGTCGAAGACTTGCTGGAAGCGGAAGGCGTTGTCGCGCGACTCTCGCTAACATCTCCAGATAATATGCCGCACATTTTTATTTCGCCGGTATGGGGCGAACTCACCAACGAGCAAATTGTCAATTGGATGGTGGGTAGCAAGGTGATGACGCAAAACAACGCTCGGTTCCAAGTGCAACTGCACAAAATCGTGTGGGACCCCGACATGCGCGGGGTATAGCGCGGGCGCTTCTTGCAAAGCGATTGCTAATCGAGATAAATAACTTCGCCGATTAGCGGCATGAGCAAAGGCTTGCCAGATTCCTTGGCGGCCTTTTTCGCATTTTCGAGCGGTTCGTAATACGGATGCTTGCTCAGACAGAACTTGGAATGGTGAACCGTAATGTAGCGGGCAGCCCCCAAATCTTTCATCTCCTGACCCAAATATTGCGGCATCGTATGGACTTGCGCCCAGTCCGGATTATATTGCCCGTTTTCAAGTATCCCTAAATCAATGTTCGGGAACTTTTGCCCAATTTTCGAGTAATGCGAACCGTAGCCGCCGTCACCGCCAATCCAAATAGTGCGCTTGGGCGATTCATAGACGAACGAAGCCCAAAACGTCTTGTTTTTGTTCAGATCGCGACCCGAAAAATGCCTTGCTGGCGTAGCCGTAACGCGGGTGCTGTCGCCAAGCTGCGCTTTTTCCCACCAGTCAAGTTCAATAAGCTTGCTCACGGGATAGTGCCAGTATTCCAAATGCGAGCCTACACCAAGTGCGGTTACCACCTTTTTCACACGCGGTTCCAATTCCGTGACGGTCTCGTAATCCAAATGGTCCCAATGGTCGTGGGTGATGACAAGAACATCGATGTCCGGCATGTCGGCTGGCTTGTAAATATCCGTGCCCTTGAACATCTTATTAGCGAACTTGACGGGGGAGCCCTTGTAAAACACCGGGTCCACCAAAATTTTCTTACCCGAAAGGTTCACAAGGTACGATGAATGCCCGAACCAAACAATCCAATCTTTGTCGTTGGGGAGTTTTCTCAAATCCGTCTTGATGGCATGCAAAGCCGTGTCGGGAACGGTATTTTTCTTGTTGTTGAACATGAATTCTCGCCAGACAGTAAGCGTACTCTTGTTGCCCGTCATGAATTCCGTTTCTTCTTCGTTCACGAACTGCTTGCCATCGTAATGCGGGGACTTTTTGACGCGTTCGAGGCGCTTACCCTGCGGGAGCTTGCCAAAGCTGTCCTGGCTCAAGAACAAGACGCCGGCATCGCCCAAAATAAAAAGGACTGTTAAAATAATTGAAGTAATCATAACTAGGCAATAATATATAATTGTTTTTTTGTAAAAATTCTATCCAGATGTGCAGGTTTACATTGTGTTAAAAGGTGAAGCCGTTCTTGAAAGGGTGGTGCCCGCTCGAAGGCGGGCATGACAGGTTTAATGTTTAGGTTGAATCTTTCCATTTTCTTCCTACTGCCTACTTCCTACCGCTTACTAATCACTAAAATTCATTGACCAATACCCATATTTTTTGCTATCTTGTAGCGCGTTCGAAATATCTCGAAATCTAACACGTTAAACCAATAGGAGCTCATAATGAGTCTTACTCTTAACGATATCAAGCACCCGAAAATCAGTACTTGGGTGAATGAAATGATTGCCATGTGCGAACCGGACAACGTCGTCGTCGTTGACGGTACCCAGGAAGAATATGATGCCCTCATGCAGAAGTGCGTCAAGGCTGGCCTCGCAACGAAGCTCGCCAAGAAGGAAAACTGCTACTTGTTCCGTTCTCTCCCGTCTGACGTGGCTCGCGTCGAATCCCGTACCTTCATTTCTTCCGTGAAGGAAGAAGATGCAGGTCCGACCAACCACTGGATCGACCCGTCTGAACTCAAGCAGACGATGCGTAAGCTCTACAAGGGTTGTATGCACGGCCGTACCATGTACGTGATCCCGTTCTGCATGGGCCCGCTCGGCTCCCCGATTTCCAAGAACGGTATCGAAGTCACTGACTCCGAATACGTCGTTCTCAACATGGACATCATGACTCGCGCTGGCAAGAAGGTTCTCGATATCTTCAATGCTGACCCGAACGCTGACTTCGTTCCGTGCCTCCACTCCGTTGGTAAGCCGCTCCGCGAATGCGAAAGCGACAACGGCATCTGGCCGTGCGCTGACGTTGAATACAAGTACATCACGCAGTTCCCGGAAGAACGCCTCATTTGGTCCTATGGTTCCGGTTACGGTGGAAACGCCCTCCTCGGCAAGAAGTGCTTTGCTCTCCGCATTGCTACCGTTCTCGCTCGCGACGAAGGCTGGCTCGCTGAACACATGCTCATCCTCAAGCTCACGAACCCGAAGGGCGAAGTCAAGTACGTGACTGGCGCATTCCCGTCTGCTTGCGGTAAGACGAACCTCGCCATGCTCATCCCGACTATCCCGGGCTGGAAGGTCGAAACCATCGGTGACGACATTGCATGGATGAAGTTTGGCAAGGATGGCCGTCTTTATGCTATCAACCCGGAAGCTGGCTTCTTCGGCGTTGCCCCGGGTACTTCTGCAGAATCCAACAAGAACGCTCTTGTTTCTGCTGAAAAGAACACGATCTACACGAACTGCGCTCTCACTGAAGACGGCGACGTGTGGTGGGAAGGCATCGGCTACCCGGCTAAGGGCAAGCTCGTTGACTGGAAGGGCAAGACCCGTGACGCTCTCCCGAAGGACAAGGCTCCGAAGGGCGAAGAAATGGCTCACCCGAATGCTCGCTTCACCGCTCCGGCTAAGCAGTGCCCGTGCATTGCTAAGGAATGGGAAGATCCGGCAGGCGTTCCTATCTCCGCAATCCTCTTCGGCGGTCGTCGTCCGTCCACCATTCCTCTGGTTCACCAGTCCTTGAACTGGAACCACGGCGTGTTCCTCGGCTCCATCGTCGGTTCCGAAATCACCGCTGCTTCCACCATCGATGCATCTCAGGTCGGTAAGATCCGTCGCGACCCGTTCGCAATCCTCCCGTTCTGCGGCTACAACATGGGTGACTACTTCAAGCACTGGATCGAAATCGGTCAGAAGTCCACTGAAGACAAGCTTCCGAAGATCTTCTACGTGAACTGGTTCCGCAAGGATGCCAACAACGAAAAGCTTCCGGGTGGCTTCATGTGGCCGGGTTACGGCGACAACAGCCGCGTGCTCGCTTGGATCTTCGACCGCTGCAACGGTGTTGACAACGCTGTCGAAACTCCGATCGGTTACATGCCGAAGGAAGGCGCCATCAATACTGATGGTCTCGCTGACTACTATAAGGAAACTCTCCCGCAGATCACGAAGGTTGACGTGGAAGGCTGGAAGAAGGAACTCGCTGACGTTAAGGAAAACCACTATCCGAAGTTCGGCAAGCACCTCCCGAAGGAACTCTCTGAAATCATCGACATGATCCAGGATCGTTTGAACAAGGCATAATGTTTGCCGCGGCTTGATGTCGCGACACTCTGTGTCTAGTTCCTAGCGAACTTAAACGCCCTTGCGATGAAAGTCGCAAGGGTGTTTTTGTATAAAATCGTTAATTGAGATTTAATTTAGTTGGCGTTGTACTTGCGGCTCGCAAGAACGCCCATAATACTAGTACGTAGAGAATCTGTTGTCGATGTATCTGCGATAAACTTTGTCGTTATATCCAGCGTGTCGCCACGCCCATATTGGTCCTTATAGACGAGTTTCCAAGAAATGGTTGTGTCGCGATATGATTTCATGGATCCATTGAAAAATTGATAGGTTACCCGATCAACTTTTTCAGGAAGTCTGCGTACTACGCTTTTAGGATTATCATTATTAGGAGTGTATTGTACATTGGCTGCACCAACACTGCATTTTCCTGAGCGACTTGTTGCTTCAAAACCAAAGGGGAATAAATCTCTTTTTTCAAATGTAAAACCTTCAGGTAGACCGATGTGTTCAAGGTAATAATTGGAAGTGAATTCAAAAAATTGAGCACATGCGTGGCCGTTTAGAGTAGACAAAACTTTTTGTACTGTATCCCGATTGAATTTTGGAATTTTTGCAATGGGGATGTAATTGACAAGCGCGTTTTCGCCGAAGTTTATGTTCTTGTAAGTGGTATCGTAAATGGTGTCTTTATAGCTAGGACATTTTATACGATTGTTGTTGGCGTCACGGCATATCTTTACCGTATAACAGCCTACGCATGTTTCGTGGTAACAGCTAAAACTGGTATCTTTTATGTTGCAATCCGATTCGTCCCATTGCGTTGTATCGCCCTTAAAATTGAGCGCTCGGTACATCTTCACGTTTTTGTGTAGCGTGCTATCAGCAATCGAAGTGTAATCTTCGAGGGAAATCTCTTTTACGGGCTTCGCTCTGTTGCCACCGATTTCGTCATTTGTACACGCAAAAAAACTAAATGTTAAGCCAATTAAGAATACAGACGTGAATTTACAAGACAACTTCATTTCATTATTTACAATTAGATGGCTTGATGGCATCATAACATGCTCCATCATAAAAACCATAAATCTTTATTCTTAAAGAATCGGAGTCATCGTATTCAAATTTAGTGGTTATGTCCAAAGTATCCGCACGACGGTATTGGTCTGTGTACACCAACTTCCAAGAAATTGTCGTATCTTGGAATGTTGTAAGAGTACCATTGAAAAATTGAAGAGTATTGTCGTCAAGTTCTTCGGGAAGAGATCTTCTATAGACAACAGAATAATGAGAACTCATGGTGTACTGAATACGGGCGCTTTGAACGGAGCATTTCTCTTGACCAGAATCATCCCTATCAACGTACGCATCATACCCAAACATCACATCATCTTCATTCTTCCATGAAAATCCCGGAAGCCCTATAGCCTTAAGACTGTAATTGGATCTAAGTTCAAAGATTTGTGAGCAACGCTCGCCGGAGAGCTTGGAAAGAGCTTTTGCAACAGCCTCTCTATCGAATTCAGGAATTTCTGCAACCGGAGTGTAGTGGACTAGCGCGTTTTTTCCAAAGTTTATATCCGTATAGGTCGTATCGTAAATGGTATCTCTGTAACCGGAACGTTTTTTGGTTTTATCGCCAAAAAAATCATCATAAAAATCGTCCCGAATTCCATAAGAGAACTCGTGTCGTTCGACATGATTGCAAGAAAAAGTCGAATCTTCAATCTCGCAGTCAGAAGCGCTCCAGAAGGTTGTATCTTTGTTGAAATTAAGTGCTCGATACCGCTGCACATCTACGTGAAGAGTGCTATCTATAAAGAAATACTCATCTTCTTCGCTGCTGGAGCTGGGGAGGCTACTTTCGCCTGTAGCATCATTTACGTGATGACCATCAGAACAAGACATTAAAGAATATGTCAAACAAAACACACCAAGAGCAACCAATTTACGAGCATTTTTCATTATAAATCCTCCTTCTCTTATAAAGAAAAAGCGTCATTTGGATAAAATATACAAAATGATACATCATCTCAACAGGAATTCTTTTATATTTTATCGCAAGTGTTTTGACAGGAGGGTTATATGAAACTGTTACGCGAAATTATTGGCTATGTTCTTGGCGGAGTGCTTTTTGTGGGGTTGATTCCAACGCTAATGTGGCTTGCTTCCGGGATGCCGGATTTGTTACCAGTTGATGCCGCTCGGGGAATAATCGCTGTTGTGGTTATGCTTGCCGGACTTGCATTGAGCATTTGGACAATCATTTACATGAAACGTCGCGGGAAAGGCAATCCGATGGACGCATTTGGTCATGAAGTCGCACCACGCACTTGCCACTTGATGATAGATGGTCCGTATCGTCTAAACAGAAATCCGATGCTTACAGGCACGTTCGTTTACCTCATTGGCGCATTAGTATGGCTATGGCATTGGCAGGCCTTGCTTGTATTTGCCATATTCGTCGCTATTATGATGGTACAAGTCTTTAGCGAAGAACGACGCCTCCGCCGTGATTTTGGCAAGGAATACGAGGATTTCTGCAAAATCCGCAGAAGATTTTAATTTCAAAAAAATTTCATTTAATAGAAGAAACGAGATAGAACAAAGTCTCGTTTCTTTTTTTATAATAAATCATATTGGCTATATTTAAAATATTATAATCTTTCTTTTCGTGAAGATAACTTCTTTTATATTTTTTTACAAACTATCAAAAACAAAAGAAAATATTCAAAACAATGTATATTGACGATTTTATTTTATTGTTGTAACTTTATTGTATGTTTGTGGTAGTAATTAATAACAAAAGTTCAATTTCATTTATAAAAGGAAAAACATGACAGACAACACACCTAGCGTTGATCCGCAAGCATCTGTTAATAAAAAATTTGAATCAAGTGCATTTACACGTATCAAAAATCACTATGAAGCACTGCGTAGCGGTCTCGGAGATGGAAACAAACGTTCTTCCGAATACAACACGGCAAAATGCAAATGCTGCTCGGAAAAATTTCCCGATATCACAGGCGTTTGGTCTCAAAAGAATTACACATTTTTAGGAAACGCATATACTCCCGAAGATAGCATGGATACCAATAAACATTTGTGCGTTCACCCGAATCTTTGGGAAAACGGTGCAAGCAACCATTTGTCTGGCGTATTTGAAGTTTTGCCGGGTAAAATTTACCAAGTCCGTGGCTATGACATGTCCAACCTTACATTTGTAAGGAGTAACCCAAGTGGGGGAAACCCGCGCTGGATTGTCTTTGACACTTTGATGAGCAACGAGTGCACAAAAGTTGCGATGGATCTTTTCGAAGCATATTTCAAAAAAACGTACTCTGATTATTCGCTTAGCGGTTCCATCGTCGGGATGATTATCAGCCATTCCCACATAGACCATTATGGCGGTATGGAAACCGTTATGGATTACTTTATCGATCCCAAGAATCCTGACAATAATGGGAAAATCATCGAAAATAGCGATGATGAAGATGATGGGAAAAACACCGAAAATGCCAAAGAATCCAAGGATGACGTAAAAAAAGTCGCCAACTGTTTTATCCTTGCGCCCGCAGGTTTTTACGACCACGCCGTCAGCGAAAACGTTTACTTGGGCAATGCCATGGGCAGGCGAGCTTCTTATCAATACGGAAGTTTTATCAAGCCGATGGATGAAAACGATCTTTGCGGCGAAATCAGTATCGGCATTGGGCAAGGGCAGTCTACCGGAAAACCTTCCGCAGTAGGTAGGCCGACAATTGAAATTTTGGAAAACGTTACATTGCAACTTGACGAAATTAAAGTCGAGTTCCAGTTAACTCCGGGAACAGAAGCACCGGCCGAAATGAACAATTACATTCAAGATTATCAAGCTTTATGGCTCGCCGAAAACTGCTCTGGTACACTACACAACCTTTATACCCTTCGTGGTGCAGAAATCCGTGATGCCAAGGCTTGGTCGCATTTCTTGATGGAAGCAGCCGTTAAATATGGCAATATAACTAATGTTATTTTCCAGAGTCATAATTGGCCTCACTGGAAAAACGGCACAACTGAAAAAGATGTTCCTACAGTTAATATACGCGACTTCATTATCGAAACAGCGTCCATTTACAAGTACATTCATGACCAAACACTCCTTTATATGAACATGGGCTACAAGATGAATGAAGTAGCGGACATGCTCGTATTACCGAGGGGCATGCAAAAAAATTGGACGCTCAAGCCATTCTACGGAACGCCTGTACATAATGCAAAAGCCGTGTATCAAAAATATCTTGGCTGGTACGACGCCAACCCAATACACCTTCAGGAACTTCCGCCAGAACAATTAGCCAAGGAAACTCTTCGTTATGTGATGGCCGGTAGCCGTGAAAAGATGTTGTCCATGATTGACGAAGATATCGCCAAAGGCAATTATTGGACCGCCGCTTACATGTCGAACCAGATGATTCTTTCTGGCGACTGCGATGATATCTCTGACAAAGTCAGGAATCTTTGCGCTACAGCGTTGCGACAACTTGGAGCCCAGTGCGAATCGGGAACTTGGCGCAACGCATACCTGAGCGCGGCTTATGAACTCGTCAACAAAAAACTTCAGCCAGATCAAGAGAAGTCTGATCAGTTGGCACAAATGCCTCCAGAAACGCTGCTAGATTATATATCGATTTTCTTTGACGGTGAATTGGCGGCCAAGTTCAATTGCGATAGTACCCTTGCAGTCTTGAAAAACGGCATTTATACTTATTTTGCTTTTGTCGTTAAGAACGGCGCAATTCTCTATTACGAAATCACTGAAGAAGAATACAATAAGTCTGATAATAAAATTAATGTCTCCTTTGATGAACTCAAGAGTGTCGCAATCGGTAAGTACAGTGTTGAAAACAACATCCTTCGCGATATATCAAACGCATTGATCAATGTCGCAAGTTACAAGCGCTTCAAATATTTCGATATAATTGGTAGGCATGATAGCGAAGTGAAGGCTAGCGGCGATAATCCAATTGATTTGAAAAAGGAAGTAAGCGATTGCATTTTGTTGCTTGAAAAATATGTCGGAAAGTTCAATAAAAAAACACCAGTTCTTGTTCTTTCTGAAGAAGATAAGCAAAGCTGGAACGATTACTACAAACTGTTAAAAGAGGACACTCATGTTATTCTTGACGGCGATTTCTTTATTCCAGGTGACAAAAGCATGGGAATTGGAAATGACGGCAAGTTTATGCAATACGAGCTGTACTATACCTTGTACGCACTTTATAGATACTTGTACCGTAGCTATTTAAAGAATGATTACGGCTATAAAGGGAACAACTTTGATGAAGATTCTTTTGCAAAGTTGAAACAAAGTATCGTCTTGCTCGAAACGTATGTTGCCGATTATTATCTTTGCAATTCTAAAACCAATATTTCTCTTGAAGATGACGATTTTGAAGCATGGCGCTATCTGAACAATGATACCAAAGAATCTTCAAAGCAATCTCTCAATGTTGCAGATTTCTTCAAGGAACTCTACAAGCGCTATAAAGAGCTTTCGTGCGAAATTAAATCTACCGGGAAAAATTTCTTCTTGGAGTCCGTCGCGGACGATAAAAGATCTATCACGGTTCATAATACATCACACAACAGGCTCCAATGCAACAACGTTGAATTGAATGATGTAATCCAAAACGATTCTGCCGTTATCGATGTTTCAAAAATCGATAAGAACGCAATTGTAGAGACTTTCTACCAATCTGGTGAAGAAATGTTCGTCACCGGTAGACTCGTCTATCGAAAATAGTTGATATAATTTCTAGCAATTATTCTTAGACCGTAGTTTTATGAGCTACGGTCTTTTAACGTTTATTCAAAATCACGACTGCCGAAAGAATAAGGAAAATACCAAGTCCGGACAACAGCGTCAAAGATTCGGAAAAATATGCAATACCGACAATTGTTGCGACCATAGGCTCGACAGTCGCAAGAATGCCAGCCTTGCTCGCTTCAACACAGCGGAGTCCAAGCGTGTATAAAAGGAACGGAATAACGGCGGTAACAAGAGCCGTCAGAAAGCACAACAAAACAAGTCCGCTAAAATTAGTTGCTTTGGAGAAAATGGAGAGAGCCTCTGCTGGACGGCAAATAAACCAAGAACCGATTGCAGCAATCAAAAACGTATATGTGGTGACGGTGTAGGGGGAATATTTACGCAACGCAATCGTACCCAAGATGCTATAAAGCCCATATCCGACACCTGAGCCGATACCGAGCAACAAACCGACAGCTGTAATTCCATCACCGGAAATACCCGAAACCAGAACGCAGCCGACAAATGCCAAGGCGAGTGCAATGATTTTTTGACGGTTTATCTTTTCGTGAAAAAGCACCGCCGACATCAACATAATCCAAATGGGCGAGGTGTACAAAAGTATTGCCGCCGTAGAAAGAGGCATAATCGTTATGGCAGAAAAGTAACAGACCGTAAAGAACAAAATGCTCCCGACGCCAAGTCCCAAGAATAGCGGAATATCCCGCAAGGAAATTTTGAAGCCCGCGCGGTTCTTGATAAACAAAATCAAAGAAAAGAACAATGCAGCAAGCGTAATTCTTATGGAGACAATCTGGATGGCGCTAAAGCCAAAGTCGCTAAGCGTTCGGACAAAAATGCCCATGCATCCCCAAAAGCTAGCGGCAATAATTATTAAAGGTGGTCCTATTTTTCGATCAAGCAGTTTATCCATAGCACATCAAATCTAGTATAAACTTTTCATATCAGTCTTTATTCCCCAAAAAAATGTATATTGAATATAGTACTACAAAGTAAGGAGGAAATATGAAGACCAAGATATTGGTTGCTTCGGGATTTTTGGCAGGCTTTACAATTATGATATCGGCTTGTTCCGAAGAAACCCCGAACGCGGTATCTTCTACACGTGATGATTATGCGACTTTATCGTCTAGCGCAGGAGCACCTCCATCACCAAACACAACAACCTCCTCTAGTGAAAGTGCAAACCCAACATCAAGTGAAAGCACAATTCCGCAGTCAAGCGATTCTCAAAAATCATCATCCAGTGAAAAAGGCATATCGTCTTCATCCGTTTTTTTCCCGAGAATGAGCAGTTCTTGGCCAGATGGTGGTAACTATAATCCTGCGGCCTGCTGCGTTGATACTATTTACATCGAAAATGGTCAAGAAACATACCATCGCTTACAGGAAGGCATTTGTCCTCCGCCAATATATATGACAGTCTCTTGCTATCCCCCTGTTCGAGTCAACATGGATTCAATTAAAGCGATCGAGAGCAAGCCGAAAGAGCCTTCCATTTTGATAGAAGAATGTTTGCAAGCTATTGATCTTGCAAAACAGGGACTTGGGAATGAAATAAAAAAAGCCAAGTTGATTGACGATCATGGTTCCTTCAAAGTCGAATTCTGGAAACAAGATTATTGTTCCATCGACGCAGGCTTTTCATTCGAACGTTCTGGCGATACGTTGTCCTTAAAACTTACAGACATCCGATCGGCAGAAACATGCAAATGCTATAGCAAACATCGTATCGACATTCCCGCTTCTGAAAAAGACTTCTCTTATTTCAAATTTGAAGATAAGGTTTTTGAAGTTCAGTAGGCGAGAGCCTTCAAACATTGAGTCCCAAATTAGCGAATTGACGCAATAAAGCCATTATCGTTGTCATTTTATCAAAACGAATTCATTTTTAGCCTTATCAAAAGTGAATTTTCCAGTTTACTTTACATTATGTACAGTTGAATTGGGAGGCTATATGACGATTTCAATGAAGAGATTCTCTCTTTTTGCGAGTTCCATCGCATTTTTGGGCACCATTGCCGGGGCTGCAACGATAAATGTTGACATGGGCAAGGAATACCAACGCATCAGCGGCTTTGGCGCCGCATCGGCATGGGCGGGCTCCATCACCGACAAAAACGCCGCCTTCCTTTGGGATTCCACCAGCGGCGCGGGGCTTACGCTGCACCGCATCCGTATTGCTCCGGATGGCTCCACCTCCGAAACAAGTATTGCAAAAAAGGCGAGTGAATACGGTGTCAAAGTTTGGGCAGCCCCATGGACATCCAAATACACCGTAAATTACGATGGCGACAAAAAACACCTGGATTTCAATCATGCGCAGGACTGGGCCAACACCATCTTAAAGTTTACGCAAGACATGCGAAAGGCAGGCGTAAACTTATACGCGATTTCGTCACAAAATGAGCCCGACGGCACCGGCGACAACCACTACGAACCCGATGAATTGGCACGTTGGGTCGGCGACTATCTTGGCCCCACCCTTGATACCACGGGCATCAAAATTATTGGCACCGAAGCCATCAACTGGTACGGATTCCCCAATTATAAAAAGGCCTTCTTCAACAATCCAGCAGCCTTGAAATACACGGACATTTTTGGAACGCACGAATATGGCGGAGACCCGGCCGCTTACCCTGAAATTCACGAAGCCGGCAAGGAATTTTGGGAAACCGAAGTCTACGATCTCGGAAGCAATAAGGAAGACGTTGGCATGGGAAGCGCGCTCCGCGTTGCAAACATGATTCACGACGCCCTTACCATTTCGAACATGAACGCTTGGCATTTTTGGTGGATTTATTCCTGTAGCGAACCCAGCTGCGGCAACGGAGCGCTTTGGCCGCAAGGACAGGGAAGCCCCGACAATTTGGAACCCACCAAGCGACTCTGGATCATGGGGAACTACAGCCGCTTTGCACGCCCCGGCGCGAGGAGAATTGACGCCACCAAGAATCCCGAAAGAGATGTAAAGGTCACTGCCTACCGCGACTCCCTCAAGACGAAAATCGCAGTTGTCATTCTCAATTCCAAGAATGAGGAATTCAAGGCGGACTTTGACTTCGGTAACACAAAAATTGGAAGCTTCAAGCCCTACGTCACCGACGACAAGAACAACCTCAAGGAAGGAAGCGAAGTCAAGGTTGACGATACAAAGTGCAGTTACAGCATCCCAGCACGCAGTGCAACGACCGTCGAATTCGTTCTGTGGCAAGAGCCAAAGGTGGAACCACCCAAAGATTCAACAGAATCAATTGCCTTCGGGAGGATTTCTGTACCCCAAAGCCGTCAAAGCTCATATAAAGTATTTAGCCCGATTGGCACGTTTATCGGCGAATTCCAAGCAGAACACATCGGCGAACTCCGCCATGCCATGACAAACGCAGGCTTAAGCCGCGGCGTGTACATGGTCAAATGCGGCAATGCCAAAACGCAACGAGTGGTGTTGAGATAAGCGAAAGGTCGCCCCGCAAGGGACGACTTTTTTATTGTCAAAAATTCGTTAAAATTTTAAAATTTTCGCTGAATTTTGTGAAAATTCGTTAAAAATTCATTATATTTCGAAATTTTTCGTTAAAATTGCCGATTTTTCGTCAAAATCGCCGATTTTTCGTCAAAATCGCCACTTTTTTATATGAACCTTGTCTTTTTCTCGATAGAAAAACGAGAAAAATGCCTGTTTGACGAAATTTAGCTCTATTGACATCCTTTTTTGAGGAAAATATTTTTATGATAAACCTGCGTTCTCCTCACAAGGAGTCGCTATTGACATCGTTTTTTTTATTACCTATATTATGGGAGATAAAAGGTTTGAATTATGGCAAGACCAATTAAAGAAACTCCGACGCTTCGAGGTGAAGATGCTCGCATTTTCGAGAAGAAAATTGCGAATCCCAAGCCTGTTTCGAGAGAAGACGTTCTGGCTGCTCAGAACGCCTATAATAGTGTCATGTCCATTGCAAAATTCTCCTTTTAACAATGAATTTGTCTTCATTTGATTTTTTACCCCTTGGCGAAGATACCGAAATCTTGCCATTTGACTGCAATGATACTGACTTGAACAATTTCTTGTTTGATGATGCCAAGAACTATCTTGGAGACCTTATGGCAGTTACATATCTGTTTGTAGATCGGCAAGCACAAAAGACTGTTGCTTATTTCAGTCTTTTGAATGATAAGGTCTCTTATGACCCCGAAGAACGTTCTCTTTGGAATCGAATTAATCGCAGAATTTCGAATAACAAACGCCGCAAGACCTACCCCTCGGTGAAAATAGGTCGTCTTGCTGTTTCGAAAGATTACGACAACAAGGGTATCGGTAGGGCAATTTTGGATTTTATAAAGCATGCTTTCACGAACGGCAATCGAACTGGTTGCCGGTTCATTACGGTTGATGCGTACGCTAAGGCAACGGGGTTCTATATCAAGAACAACTTTGATTTTTTTACGGAGAAAGACCGCAAAGATGCAACTCGCCTGATGTTCTTTGATCTCAAGCCGTTCAAGGATGCCCAAATTAGGGCGAAGCAAGCTTGCTAAAAAGGCGTTCCCGCACATGTATGAGCGGTTGTGCATATGATGTACCCCTTCATGACATTAGACGATGATGCTGAAATAGTCCATTTCGAAATGGGTAAGGATGGTCGTGCCGCTTCTCAAAAAGGTGGGGTTAGCGATGCTGTTCAGAAGGTCGAAATAGGTATGGATGCTCTATGGGATTCTGGCAAATGGAGCGATAAAAAGAATGAAGAAATGCTAAAAGAGCATCTAAGAACGACTTACAAGAAAAATACCTAGCTCGTTAGATTTTGGGCTTTTTTATCTTTTGAATATGACTACGGATGAAATTTTGAAAAAATTGGAAAGTTTGTTGGAGGTGCAACGCAAAGCCGAAATGGACGGGTCTGGTTGCAAGTATGATACGCTTTTTGGCTTTCAAAGAGATAATGGTTGGCCGATTGTTACTGAGTTACAGACTCCATTAGGCGAGCTGACTGTGTTGGACAAGGATAATAACAAGATTCCTTTTTTAGTTTCTTACAATTCCTGGTATTGTGAGCGCCTTCGTCCTGAGGATGTTTTTAATGAAGATTATGAAAAGGTGCTTGATAATGTTTCGGCAATGTTGACGATAAAAGTGGATGTCTGTAATCTTAAGGAATGTGAAGTTTATAGATTAAATTTTTCTGGAGAGAAACTTGAATTTGCTGATAGCGATCAGTATGCAGTATGCTATACAAAGGAATCCGATAGTGAAGTCCTGGCAATAAATCGTCCTGTTGAAAATGATTTTGATGATCTTATAATATTAGAATCCCTGATAGAATCTAATTTTGACAATAAATTCTGGAATCAAGATCGTTGTTTTGTAACTTTTGATGCTGATGATATGCATGGATTCTTGTTTGTCATAAAGAATAAAAAATGGCCAAGTATTGATTTTGATATAGCTTGGATGAATACGGGAAAACTCGGAAAAGATCTTTGCTGGGATGCATTAACGTTTTATTTAACATAGTATAAAATTTTCAAATATGAATGCAAAAAGGACGCTTTATAAAGCGTCCTTTTTCTAATAGGAGATTCCGGCTCGGAGGCCGGAATGACAATTGCGAGCGAAGTAAAGCCAGGCGTTGCGGGCTGGCGTCTGAAGCCCGCTAGAAGGGGTAGCGGAAGACCCGGCTTGGGGGGGGTATAAAAAAAGAGAAGCCCGCTTGCGCGGGCTTGACAATGGGTGGGGACGGGGCTGAAGCGAGGGGAAGACTTTCCCCTCTTCCAACCACTTTACTTCTTCACATGTCTGTGGTATTCTTGCAAACTGCAGACTTCGAAGCGGCCGAAGTCGTGCTTGTCCATGAGGCCTTCCACGGTGGAGGTGAGGGCGGCGATGGTCGTGGTGATAGGAATGCCCGAGACAACGGCCTTGGAGCGCATCTGGATTTCGTCAACCATGGCTTCTGCGCCAGTTTCGGTGGTGTTCACGATCCACTGCACTTCCTTGTCGTGGATAAGGTCGAGCAGGTTCGGGCGGCCACGGGAGATGCGGAACACGGCGCGGGTCTTGATGCCTTCGTTGTAAAGCATCGTCGAGGTGCCGCGGGTGGCGTAAATCTGGTAGCCCATGTCCACGAGGCGCTTGATGAGCGGAACTGCCTTCTGCTTGTCTTCGTCCTTGAGCGACACAAAGATGTTGCCCTGGCTCGGGACCTTGTTGCCGGAGGCCAGCTGGCTCTTGAGGTAGGCAAGGCCGCGGTCGCGATCGAGGCTCATGACTTCGCCGGTGGACTTCATTTCCGGAGAAAGCGTGATGTCGACGCCCGGGAACTTGACGAACGGGAACACGGCTTCCTTGACGCTCACGTAAGGCACGCGGACTTCTTCGGTGAAACCGATCTGTTCGAGAGATTCGCCGGTCATGCAGCGTGTTGCGTAGCTTGCAAGCGGCACGCCGATGGACTTGGACACGAACGGCACCGTACGAGATGCACGCGGGTTCACTTCAATCATGTAGAGTTCGCCATCCTTGACAGCGAGCTGCATGTTCATGAGACCAACGACATGGAGTTCCTTAGCAAATTCCTTGGCGAATTCACGGACCTTGTCCTGAATTTCCTTGGAGAGGGTCATCGGCGGGATAACGCTAGCGGAGTCGCCGGAGTGGATGCCTGCGGGTTCCACGTGTTCCATGATAGCACCGATAACGGTGTGCTTGCCGTCGCTGATGCAGTCCACATCGAGTTCGGTTGCGTCTTCGAGGAAGCGGTCAATGAGGATCGGCTTGCCTTCGCCAATGGCGGCAGCTTCTTCCACGAACTTGCGGAGGTACTTTTCCTTGTAAACAATCACCATGCCGCGGCCACCGAGAACGAAACTCGGGCGCACAAGAACAGGGTAACCGATCTTATCGACAATGGCGAGGGCTTCTTCCACGTTGTGTGCAATGCCGCTTTCAGCCTGCTTGATGCCAATCTTGGTGACGAGCTGCTTGAAGAAGTCGCGGTCTTCGGCGAGGTCGATGTCTTCGGGGCTTGTTCCGATGACATTTGCGCCAGCCTTCTTGAGACGCATGGCGAGGTTTAGCGGAGTTTGACCACCGAACTGAACAATCACGCCCGCGCACTTTTCGCGTTCGTAAATGCCCATCACGTCTTCGAGCGTAAGCGGTTCAAAGTAGAGCTTGTCCGAAGTGTCGTAGTCGGTAGAAACCGTTTCGGGGTTGGAGTTCACCATGATGACTTCGAAGCCGTGCTTGCGGAGCGTGAATGCAGCGTGGCAGCAGCAGTAGTCAAATTCAATGCCCTGGCCGATTCTGTTCGGACCGCCGCCGAGCACCATGATGCGCTTCTTGCTCTGGTGACCCGGAATTTCGCGGACCGGTTCGGTATTGTCGGCGTAGCAGCTATAGTAGTAAGGAGTGATAGCTTCGAATTCGCCGGCGCAAGTATCGACGGAGTAGTAGCTCGGAACGAGGCCAATCTGCTTACGCACAGCCATGACTTCTTCCGGAGTCTTGTGGAAGAGGTAACCGATCTGGATATCGCTGAAGCCGAATTCCTTGGCCTGGCGGAAGAGAGCCTTATCCTTGGCGAGGTTTTCGAGAGAACCTGCAGCCGTGATTTCGTCTTCGAAGCAGGCGAGTTCTTCGAGGTGACGGAGGAAGTAGCGGTCAATCTTGGTGACTTCGTAAAGTTTTTCGATGTCCCAACCGCGGCGGAATGCTTCGTAGACCACGAAGATGCGTTCTGCACTCGGGCGGGCGACTTCCTTGGCGAGCGTTTCGTCGTCGTATTCCTTGAACTTTTCGCACTTGGCGCAGGCACCGAAACCGCCGAATCCCGTTTCGAGAGAGCGGAGAGCCTTTTGCATGGCCTGTTTGAAGTTCGTACCGATGGCCATGGCTTCGCCCACAGACTTCATCTGGGTGCCGAGCGTGGAATCTGCCTTCGGGAACTTTTCGAATGTGAAGCGCGGAACCTTCACGACAACGTAGTCGAGAGCCGGTTCAAAGCAGCTCGGAGTAGATTGCGTGATGTCGTTGCGGAGTTCGTCAAGCGTGTAACCCACAGCGAGAAGTGCTGCAATCTTTGCGATGGGGAAGCCCGTTGCCTTGGATGCAAGAGCAGAAGAACGGGACACACGCGGGTTCATTTCGATGATGATGCGGCGGCCGGTCTTCGGTTCGATAGCCCACTGCACGTTAGATCCACCGGTTTCCACGCCGATGGCTTCCATGACCTTCAGGGAGTCGTCGCGCATGGCCTGGTAGGCGCGGTCATCAAGGCTCTGGATCGGAGCGACCGTGATGGAGTCACCCGTGTGAACACCCATCGGGTCGAGGTTTTCAATGGAGCAAACGATAACGGCATTGCCCTTCTTATCGCGCATGACTTCCATTTCGAATTCTTTCCAGCCGAGGAGCGATTCTTCGATAAGCACTTCGTTGTTGAGCGAGGCGTCAAGACCGCGGTTCACGATGGTTTCGAATTCTTCTTCGTTGTGAGCGATACCGCCGCCAGTACCACCAAGCGTAAAGCCCGGACGGATGATCAACGGCCAGCTTCCGATGGTGTGGGCGATAGCGGTCGCTTCGCTCATGGAGTGTGCGGAACCGGAGCGGGGAAGGTCAAGCCCGATCTTGAGCATGGCTTCCTTGAACAGGTGACGGTCTTCGGCGCGCTGGATGGATTCGGCTTTTGCACCGATGAGTTCCACCTGGTAGCGGTCGAGAATGCCGCGCTCGTTGAGTTCCATGGCGAGGTTCAAGGCGGTCTGGCCACCGAGAGTCGGGAGCAATGCATCGGGGCGTTCGCGACGGATGATTTCGTGGAGAATATCGACGCTCAGCGGTTCGATGTAAGTGCGGTCAGCCATTTCCGGGTCGGTCATGATGGTTGCCGGGTTGGAGTTCACGAGCACCACTTCGTAACCTTCACGACGAAGCACCTTGCAAGCCTGCACGCCGGAGTAGTCGAATTCGCAGCCCTGGCCAATCACAATCGGGCCAGAACCGATGAGCATAATCTTCTTGATGTCGGTACGCTTAGGCATTCTTGCCTCCCTTGAAAGCTTCAATCATCTTCTTAAATTCTTCGAACAAGTACATGGAATCGTTCGGACCCGGGGCAGATTCCGGATGGTACTGCACGCTGAATGCCGGGAACTTTTTGTGGCGGATGCCTTCGACCGTGTTGTCGTTCAGGTTGATGTGCGTGACTTCGACATCGGCGGGGAGAGACGTTTCGTCAATGGCGTAGTTGTGGTTCTGTGACGTGATTTCGACAGCGCCCGTCAAGAGGTTCTTGACCGGATGGTTGCAGCCATGGTGACCGAACTTGAGCTTGGAAACTTTAGCACCGAGAGCAAGGCCGAGGAGCTGGTTACCAAGGCAGATACCCATGAGAGGGATCTTGCCGAGGAGCTGCTTGACCATGTTGTAAACCTGCGGGAGGCTGTTCGGGTCGGCAGGGCCGTTGGAGAGGAACACGCCATCCGGCTTCTGTTCCATAATCTTTTCGTAGCTCGTGCCAATCGGCATAACCGTGATGCGCATGTCCTGTGCGGCGAGGTTTCTCAAGATGTTCGTCTTGATACCGAAATCGAGAGCGACGATGTGGTACTTGCCTTCGTTGTTGAATTCGTAGCCGTTCGGGTCGCTCACCTTGCTGGCGTAGTCCTGACCGTCGAGGCCTTCCCAAGCCTTTGCCTTTGCGATAGCTTCGGCTTCGGTCATTTCCGTGTCTTCAACGTGGAGGTAAGCCTTCTGGGCGCCGTGAGTGCGGAGGTGGAGCGTGAGGGCGCGAGTATCAACGCCTGCAATGCCTGCCTTCTTCTGGGCGAGCATGTAATCATGAAGCGATTCTTCGTTCAGTTCCTTGGAAACCCAGTCGAGGGAGTTCACGACAATGCCGTTCAAGAAAACCTGGCGGGATTCGGACTTTTCGAAGTTCGTAGCGTAAGCGCCAACTTCGGCCGTGGTGAACACCACGAACTGACCGGCGTAAGACGGGTCGGTCAAAATCTGCTTGTAGCCCGCCATACCGGTGTTGAACACGGCTTCGCCTACAGTGTCTTTCTTTTCGCCAAAGGCGTAACCGTGGAACACGGCTCCGTCAGCCAAGGCGATGAACGCCTTGCGCTCGCGCTTTGCTTTCCATTGGAATTTTTCGTTCATGATTTACCTTACGTCACAATTGTTGGGGTAAAAAGAAAGGCAAAAGCTAAATGCCTTTGCCTTAAAATTAAAACTCTTAAAAAAATGAATAGTCTTGTCAAAAACTGAAACCCAACCGACCTTTTTGTGGGTCGAGGCTGCTTGCTTGAAGGCGAGCTCGAAGTCAACAAGTTCCATTCTTTTCATCGGGGTGAAATTATAGTAAAATGACAGGCCCGCGACAATCCATTAATTTTGAAAAATTTAACGGTATTATACATTTTTTGTAAAACACTTTTGCGTTTTGGAAAGGAAATGTAAAACACATATATATGGGATTAATTCACAGACTGTTTTCGGAGCGTTTTTCGCCAATTTTTTAACAAAATTATACAAATTTCATAACAATTTTATATCTTTTTCATAAGTACAACAGGGACGGGGAGACGTCTACAATTTTGTTTTTGCGACTCGATTGATTCCAGACGTTTTTCTATAGACGAATTTTCAAATTTAAAGGAAGAAGGGAAAATGAAATTGCAAAGACAAATTGCAAAAAATCGTGTAGTACTAGCTTTGCCAGTTGCACTGCTAATGGCAGCAAATGCGTGGAGTGCAAAGCAGGATACCGACTATATTGATGAAAATGGTTCGTCAAAAATAGCATCAAACTGTTTACTGCTAGATCAAAAGTACCTCAACGATCACCAAAATCAAATTAACACTCAATCTGAGTGCATTGCGGTTAATGAAGAATTGACCTATACAGGGAACTTTCATCTTACCGCAAGTAATGTGATATTCATTATTGAAGATGAGGCTAAATTCACTATTAATTTCAACAGCCAAAGTGACGATAATCATCCTATTGGAGTGGGGAGTAAAACGAGAAGTGGCAATATTAAATTCTTCGGGCAGAAAAACCAAACAGGTTCATTGATTCTAAACAACACAGGTACTCAATATGGTAGAGGTTTGAGTGCATATGGTGACATTCAAATCTACGGTGGCCATATTACTGTAACATCCAGCGGTAAAGATGCAATCTGGGCCCAAAACAATATTGAAATTTATGGTGGCTACGTTTCTACAACTTGTACAAGCACAAGCACGAAACCCGTATACGTTGGTATAAAATCCGAAACCAGAAACATCAATATCAAATGGGCCAACAGCTTCTATGCAAATTCCGACTCTACCACTCATGGGGCCCTGAATATCGCCGAAGGACTTATACTTAAGGACGAGAGTAACGGGACCTATTCTAACAGCACCGCAGATATCAATAATGCCATTAAAGGCAAAACACTCACTCCCGATTACTTTGTGCAAATCGTAACAAATGGTGACAACACCAAACGAGCAATCATCAACGGCAATTACTCAGGTACAACAACCAATATACCTCAGGGAACCGAAGTCGTGTCTATCGACTACAATCGTACATTTACAGCAGGAGTCCCATCAACTGTCGTATTGCCATTCAGCCTACCATCAGGTTCATCCGTCAACGCGAAGTTCTATTACTTACAAGAAGTTGTTCAAAAGAGTGATGCTTGTGCATGGAAGGCAACGCTTAAAAACATCGGCGCAGGCAATCTTCCACAAGCAAACACACCCTATGCAGTCTTGACTGAAGAAGGCAAGCTGCAATTCAATTTGAATGGTGGAAAAGCAACTTTCCAAGCACCTAATGATCTAACAACATCAGTTTCAGAAGGTAAATGGAGCTTTATCGGAGTTTATTCCTACAAGGTATGGGAACCTGGTGATACAGAACTTGGCTTGGCTTACGCTTTTGCGGGTAGTAACGAAGCTCAAATTGCAAAAGGTAAATTCGGAAAAATTGCGATTGCCGCCGATGCAGCAACAACAGGTTATCCTTCCGCAAATCCCTTCCGCGCTTACCTCAGAAAAAAGGATAACACCGTAAAGCTCCAATGCCCACAACCACAGGCTGTATTAGGCCAAAATTCAGCCCAATATAGCATAAGCAACATCCCCGAAACAATTGACGCTGAGTTTGTCGATGAAACCGAAAATGGCGAAAAAACAACGTTCATGGCACGCATGAACACCCGCACGGGAGAATTCACTATGTTGCCGAACTACGACATCAAGGGTCGTAAGGTAAACGCATCTTCAAAGGTTCGTGGCGCCTATTACGGCAAAAAGGTCATTAAGCAATAGGGGAGTGTGCAATGAATAACACTATCGAACAAAAAACAAGCTATATTAAACCTCAGATGACCGTGCTAGAATTTAAGCAAGAAGCACCCCTGCTGGATGGTTCCTGTATTATAGACTGCAATTCCTGTAACGATGATGATATTGAAGCCGTACTTGAAGATTAAAAAAAATTATGCACCTCCAAGTTTGAAGATTGTCGAATTAGAGCGACAGTCAAACTTACTGCAAGATAGCAACTATGACTCAACTCCTGAAATTCATCATGGAATAGGAATGGTTCCATTCGAAAAAGCTCATCACGGATAATTCCCGCTAGCAATTAACAAAAAACAGGACGAACAAAATGTTCGCCCTGTTTTTTAATACGCTATAGTAATTACTATTTCACAACTTTATAGGTCTTGTCGCCAACCATGACGAGGAAGTTACCTCTGCCACCAAGGCGGATTTCCTGCATTGCAGAAGTCGTCTTAGAAGCCTTGAGCACGCGACCATTGACATCGGTAACAGCAAACTTGCTGCCTGCCGGAGCATTTTCGATAACAATCGCATTGTTAGTCGACCAAACTCTGACACCGTTATTCATCTTAACGGACTTAGCAATACCAACGTTGCCTTCCGGCTTTGCATTCACCTTGTAGAGCTTGCAAGATTCGAAAGAATAGAACGTCGTGTCCTTTTCAATCTTGACGCCATTGTGTTCGTTAGCAGTGACATCCTTTTCCGTAACTTCCGGCTTCGGCTTCCAAATCTTGAACGTGCCGCTCAAGTGGAGCATGGCAAGGTAGTGCACCAAGCCATCGTAGTAGCGATACTGACCGGTCATGAGGCTTGCATCCCAAGCCATCTTGAGATTCTTCTTGACGGCGTCATTATACTTTGAATCGTTCATCAAAGCCATTGCAGCCACGGCATTTGCGCCGGTTTCGCCAAGCGTGTACTGTTCCTGCGGGTTGGAGCCGTCCCAGTTGAAACGTGCGTGCTTGTAGTTGTCTCTTTCGAAGAAATCGATGATGCGGCGGGCCATTTCTTCTTGGCGAGCAGAATCAGCACCGAAGAGGTAATAGTCCATACCGAAGTTCATTGCGCAGCGCATTGCATCGTACATGTACTTTTCAGCATTGCCGTTATAGCTTACGCCGTGCGGAGTACCGTCGAAGTTGTTGTAATCCGAGAACAAGCCGGACTTCGTGTTGGAGGATTTGTACAAGTGATCGCGCGTTGCCTTTGCAGCCTTGCTCCACTTATCCTGGTTGGAGGTGGACCAGCGAGCGAAAAGATCAACGTAAGCCGGCAAGTCGTAAGACGGGTCGGAGAAGTTGTTTTCGTTGCCCTGCGGCTGGAACGTAATGACGTAATGCTGCGGGTTGAAAAGGCTATGCTGGCCGTTGTCCCACATTTTCTTCAAGATGTACTGGGCATCGTCCATGTACTTGCTGTCATTCCAGCGGTTCGCTGCAAAAAGTAGCGACATCATAAAGTACATTTCGCCGTCCGGAGCGCAGTTATCGTCACCACCGGAACCGCTTTCGTTGCGCTGCCAAGCGAAGTAGCCATCCCAGCCACCGCCCTTGTGCCACATGTGGTTCTTGGCCCAGTTCCAAAGTTTGTCGAATTCTTCCTTGTGGCCGGTCTGCACGGCAATCATCATACCGTAAGACATACCTTCGGAACGGACGTCTCTGTTGTTCACGTCGAGAATATAAGCTTCATTACCCTTGTCGTAATAGACCTTGGAATTGTTGTCACCCTTAAAATAGTGGTTCCACAACTGATCCATTTTTTCCTGGATTTCTTCGTCGGTCTTGCCCAAGACAGTCTTGAACGGGCTTTCGTAGTTACCGGTGTAGTAAGCGCCGGAGTAGTTTTTTTCTTTATCGCAGTCCGGGCCGTAGTAAGCGCCATCAGCGTCAAAGAAATTGCCTGTGACATCAGCAGCAGAGACCACAGACGGGCCGAGCAGCAAAGCTAAAGAAAGAGAGAAGATAGTTTTTTTCATATTCATGTCCCAAAATTACCTTTTTTCGAAAATTTTTAACACTTTGAGGAAAAATACTAGTGTAAGCCATTACAACAAGGAGAAAAAATAATTGCAATTTATGTTTTTTTGGGAAAAACATTTTTTGTACTTTGCCGGAGAAAACAAATTGCAAATCATTTACAACAAAGGAAATTTAACATGTTCAAAAAAATCATCCTTGCAAGCGCCCTCGCCGCTAGCGCCGCCTTTGCCGATTGGGATTCATTCCAAGTTCTCGAAAACCATAAAGGACAAGCCGGAATCGGAACAACCTTCACAAAAAAAGTAGATGACAATTTGGATTATAGCCGTTTAACAATGGGAGCTTCCGTTCGCTACACTGTAATTCCAGACTTGGAACTTGCACTTAGTGTTCCATATTGGATTTTTGTACACTTTGATGGCGAAGATGCAAATATTAATGGTTTTGCACAGCCCTCCTTTTCAGTACGTTACCATTTTATTCCCACAATGAACGCTTATGCAAGGGTAGAAATCCCTGTAGGGGATGAATCTTTGGTCGAAAAAAACGCATGGTTATTTAATGTTGGGGTAGAATACTATACGCCAATAAACCAACTGCTTAACTTTGGTTCCCATATCGGCTTTTCCGCATCCACAAAAGGAGAACATAGAGTAGCTCCATTGAGTGTAGATGCATCTGCAGAATTGAATTTCATGGTTACACCACAATTCAATCCATACATCGGTATAGGCACAGCCGTTCCCCTCGGAGCATTTACAGATAACGGCTATGAATCTTCTTACCCTGGCAAAACAATTGATGTATGTCCATACATCGGTGCAAGTTACACAATCAACGATATAGTGTCTTTTAATGCCCAAATAGGATTGTCAACCGCAATCTATACACAAACCAATATAAGTTGGGACAGAACAGATATGCAATTGTCAACCAGTTTCAGTGCCAGATTCAATTTTTAAATTCAACACAAACAATTTACTCTAAGACCTGCCACAAAGCAGGCCTTTTTTGTTAATCCAAATTCGCAATATTCAACTTTTTTTATAAAAAACAAACCAAAAATTGCTTTTTTGTGCAGTTATTATTATATTTAGTGAACAGAAAAGCAAGTAAACAAGTGTATCGTAAAATAATGCACGGCACCTCTGTTTTCGCAATCGTGAAAAGGCAAAAAATGGACATACGCGAAAAGCTGAACATTCTGGGCGATGCCGCCAAATACGATGTTTCGTGTTCATCGAGCGGTTCCAAGCGCAACTCCCCCAAAGGCGGGATGGGTTGCGGGCACAGTTCGGGCATTTGCCACACATGGAGCGCCGACGGGCGTTGCATTTCGCTGTTGAAAGTGCTTTTCAGCAATGCCTGCAAGTACGATTGCGCCTATTGCGTCAACCGGCGGAGCAATGACATTCCGCGAGCGACATTTACCCCCAAGGAACTCATCAACCTCACGCTAGAATTTTACCGCCGCAATTACATTGAGGGGCTTTTCTTGAGTTCGGCTGTCATCGGCACGCCCGACTACACGATGGAACTTTTGATTAAAGTCGCAAAAGAATTGCGTTTGGTGCACCATTTTGGCGGTTACATTCACTTGAAAGCGATTCCGGGCGCAAGTTCAAGGCTGTTATTCGAGGCAGGTCTTTATGCCGATCGCAGCAGCGTGAATATCGAAATTCCTTCCGACAAGCAATTGCAATACCTCGCGCCCGAAAAGAATTTTGCATCCATTTACCGTCCCATGAACTTTCTGGCAGAACGCAAGCTGGAATACAAAGCCGATAAATCCAAATATTCTCCAAAGTTTTTACCGGCAGGGCAGAGCACGCAAATGATCGTCGGGGCATCGGGGGAGACAGACTTCCAGATTCTCACGCTTTCGGCAGGCTTTTACAAGCAACAGCAAATGAAGCGTGTTTATTTCTCGGGTTACGTCCCCATCAATGCCGACAAGCGCTTGCCGGTCATTACAACAAAGCCACCGCTTTTGCGCGAACACAGGCTTTACCAAGCCGACTGGCTCATGCGTTTTTACAAGTTCGAATATAACGAAATCTTGGATGAAAAAAATCCATTCCTCGATCCTGATTTGGACCCGAAAGTTATGTGGGCATTGCGACATCCAGAATGTTTTCCTGTCGATTTGCAAACCGCCGATTACGAGATGATTTTGCGAGTGCCAGGAATCGGAGTGCGGTCCGCCCAGCTCATTGTAAGCGGCAGGCGTTATTCCAAGATTCGTCTAGAACATCTTAAAAAGATGGGGGTAGTTCTCAAGCGCGCAAAGTACTTCATCTACAACAACGAAGTGCCTCGAGAGCTCCACAAGCTTTATCCGGAAATGATTCGCCCAATGCTTATCGCAGGCAAGCCCAAATCCGATCAACTGGATTTGTTCGACACCATGCCCGCCGCGTTACCATCGCCGGCAACCTATCATCCAACCGCGACGCCACTACCGAAAGCCGCACAATCCCCCCAGACATAGCCAATCGCAAACAACTAACCCTAATATCGTCATCCTGAACGCGAATGCGCAAAGGATCCTGTTAAGTCTCGCATCAAAATTATGTCCATCGCCATTCATTACGATTCTACATTCGACGGTTTCTTGAGCGCGGTCTTCGAGATTTACCGCCAACATCTCGATGTCACAAGCTTTGTGGCCGAACGAACTTACGAAGCCGAACACGAAGTTTCGTCTGACCTTTTTGCACAGCCGTTTCACATCGAGACATCCGAAGAATCCGCCAAAAGGCTCAAGCGCGCCATTACAAACGCGGCTAGCAAGGACGTACTGAACTTGCTCGAAACATGTTTCCGTTCCGAAGATGCGGGAATCGAAATGAACATCCTGGCGTACTTGCGCAAGCTTTTTGCTGGCCTCGACCCGAATTACGGTCGCAATCCTTCGAGCCTTGAAATGATTCCGCTCATTACGATTGCGCGCTCCGTCCGTCGAGAAATGGACAACATGTACGGGATGGTGCGTTTCAACAAGGCTCCCGATGGAATGTACATTGCCGAAATCGAACCCAAGTATGATATTCTCGAAATGATTATCGGGCACTTTAGATGCCGCTACCCCAACGGCACATGGGCCATTATCGATGTCAAGCGAGGCTATGGCGTGTATTACGAGAACTACAAAACACATTTTGTAACAGTTTCCGACCCAAGTTACATTTCTGCGCATGCGCCTCCAGACGAATTCACTCGCATGTGGAAATCCTATTACGATACAATGGCGATAAAGGAACGGCTCAATCCGCGCCTTCTTCGGCGTTGCTTGCCAGTCCGCTATTGGAAGCACCTTCCGGAGCGCTCTCTACCGAACCAAACCCTTGAAAATAGGGGAGAATCGAGGTTGCAACTCCCGTCCACAATCGCAAAATCCAATGCCGTCGCATCATTGATGCTTAAACAATCCAATTAGGCCTGTAATGGCATAAAAATTGCTTATACCTTACAGAATCAAGCGCTGAATTTTTTATATATGCGAAAAAAATTTGGCTCTAAAAAAACATTTAGTTGTATATTTATATTGGATTGATGAATTTATGGAGAAAATAAAAGATATGAACGGCTCTTCTGTTAAACCGGGCTTTTTCGTTCAAGATTCTTTTCTGTATAGCAAGGACAACGAAAAGGTTGTCCTCCGTGGTGTAAACCACATGTTTATTTGGACTGATCGCGAAGGCAAGACAATCCCCGAGATTGCCAAGACCGGCGCAAACTGTGTGAGAATTGTTTGGAATACCCGTGGCCGTATCAGCGACCTTGATAACATAATTTCGCTTTGCATTGCAAACGGCATGATTCCTATTCCAGAAATCCATGACACGACCGGTAATTGGGACCGTTTGAGCGATGCTCTTGAATTTTGGCTCCGCGAAGAAACGCTCCAGATGATTTACAATCATCAGGAATACTTGATTTTGAACATCGGTAACGAACCGGGCGACAAGCCGCAAAGCGCCGATGAATTTTTCAATGCCTACAACATCATCGTGACCAAGCTCCGTGCATCAGGTGTGCGCGTACCTATCATGATCGATGCCGACGAATGGGGCCAGAACGAGAAAAACCTTTTGAACGTCGGTCCTAAGCTTTTGCAGGCAGACCCAGAACACAACTTGATTTTCTCGATTCACATGTGGTGGCCGACCGAACGCCATAATCCGGTTGCTTCGGGTTACGAAACGGTCAAGGACCGCATCAAGGGAACGCTCGAAGAATCCATCAAGCGCAAAATTCCGCTCATTGTCGGCGAATTTGCACCGGTTGCAGCCGGTGGCGTGCGAGAAATTCCGTACAAGTACATCATGTCGGAATGTGAACGATTGAATATCGGTTGGCTGGCATGGAGCTGGGGACCGGGTAACTTCGACAGTCCGGAAATGGACATGACCGTGCACGGCTCCTACAATACGCTTGTAGGCTGGGGCAAGGAAATTGCAGTTGATAGCTCTCTTGGCATCCAGAACACCAGTGTCATTCCGAATTTCATCCAGAACAAGGACTTTACGACCGGCTCTCAGGGAACCGGCACGAACATCATTGAAAATGGCGACTTTAGCGCCGAAGAACCTCTCAGCGGTTGGACCACCGACTTCTGGGGAGGAAAGGGCGAAGTCACCGTCAAGGATGGAGTTGTCCATTTCGACATCAAGAAAGGCGGCAAGGATTCCTGGAACCTCCAGTTCAAGCAGCATTTCGCGCTCCACAAGGGCGTCACGTACATCTTTAGCATGCGCGCCAAGGCCGACAAGCCCCGTACGCTCAACGTGAACATCAAGAAAGACTGCGAAACATACACACCGTATGCTAACGGCCGAATTCTTGACTTGAGCACTAGCTGGCAGAACTTCAGCTGGAAATTCACGATGAAGGAAGAAACCGACGTGGATGCAGTGCTTATCTTCGACATGGGTGGCGTGCCTATTTCTTGGAATCTCGCCGACGTGTCGCTTGTTCATGCCCGCAGCGTTGCCGATCGCCTCAACAGAACGTTCCAGCGCAACGTGCAAAAGAATTCCGGCTACTTCAACGCCCCGAATGGTCCGTGGGAATTACACCTCTACTCGACCAACGGCACTTTGCTCGACATTCTCGACAAGGGCAAGGGTGGGGAAGGCATGCGCCAGTATCCCAAGATTGAACGCAGCGGCATCATGGTCATCAAGGACCTGGGATAAAACGATTTCCCTGTTGCCATCCTGGAGCCGAAGGCGATAGGAACAATTATTTCTAGTAAAAAAAGCCGCGCAATCCTTCTGGACTGCGCGGCTTTTTTAGCATTTATCAACCGTTAAAATACTTCATCATCTTCAGGAATAGCGCCTGTTTCTTGAATCTTGTCGCATACGGCAATCAACGTTGGCGCAATCAGGTTCAAGATATTTTGCCCAACAAACATAGATTCTGTTTCCGTAATTACATTTCCATTGCAAGTTACTACGGCTTCGCCATCTTCTTCTTCTGCGGCTTCGGCCTTGGCTTCGGCACATTCTTTGTCAATTACACTCTGCGGAACATTTGGCGCAAATACAGCAACAGCATTTAAAGAGAAAAGTCCATTAGTATTCGTTGCTGTCATTGTCATCGTTACAGAATCCGGATCGACAATAACCATCTGGAAGGTCGATTCATTATCTTCTACGACCTCACACGTAGCCTTGCCGTTTTCTGTTTTCGGAGGAATGTACAGCGAGGAACTTGAACTTCCCGAGATAAGGATTTGCGCAGAACTGGAACTTTCAGGGAACATCATCTTCCAGAGATCACACATTTCCTGAGATTCCTTAACGACTTCTTCAAACGTTTCCCCATTAGTCGGTTTCGTTTGCTTGGCCGTTACAGAGCGCTTCGCACAAACCACAGTCGCACCTTCAGCAAGAGCTTCTTCCTTCGCTTCTTCGCAATACTGTTTTACTTTAGCATCCGAAATACTACCATCGTAAAAAACAGTCGATTCCATTTCGACCTTATTACCAGGAAGTAGAGTCATCGAAGTTCTAGTATAGCCTTCACCCGCATAGGTCATGTTAAGTACAATCGATTGATCTGCAGCATTCGATGTCACATAACATTCATTATTTGAAAATACAACATTCTCGTCCATAAAATTCGGATCGTTCACATGGACTGTAGAGCTGCTAGAATAAAAATCAGAACTACTATACAGCCCTCCTTGATACCCCTGAATCGAAGAAGACGAATTCGTGGGATACTCCGGAGCCGGGGCAACAGGATCTTCTGTCGAGCAAGCCGCAAACACCAATGCAGCAACAGCAGATGTTGACAATAACTTTTTAACCATAAAATCTCCTTTTTCTATTAATCAACCCTTTGCGATTTTTAGACCATCGCTGAACGCCTTGCCAACCTTTTCGCCAACAATGCGATAGGCATGCGCCGCGGAGTCATAAGAAATCGGTTCGACCTTCCCAAGATCCACCTTGCCATCTTCGCCAAGCACTCTCTCATCAGCGCTGGTGTTCACAACTCTACCCACGATATAAGTGCTTCCGTCAAAATCCGGGCTACATTCCTTAAGCTCACATTCAAGCGTCAGCGGAAATTCCTCAAACATCGGAGCATCGACATGCGAACTCTTAATCACATGGACGCCCGCCTTTTCGACCTTGTTAGGCATTTTCTTGCCGCTCACCACACCGAAAAAGTCCGAAATCGTAGCCGTTTCGCGCGTACCAAAACTAACCGTAAAGGCTTTACGGGCCTTGATATTTTCAGTCGTTTTGTGGTCTGTACCCAAACAAATTGAAATTTCGTCTTCTTCGCGCTGGCCGCCCCAAGCCGCATTCATGGCATTCGGCGTGCCATCTTCGTTGTAAGTCGCGATGATAAGTACGGGTAGGGGAGTAATGATAGCTTTTTTGCCAAAATCTTTACGCATAGGACCTCTTAATGAATCATCTGCCTGCAAGAATTTTCTGCGCTCTTCAAAGCATCTTCAAAACTGATATCAGCCGGTTGAACTTCTTTAATGATTATAGAATGGTCACTGCAAATAATCTGGGCATTTTTTTCTTCCGCTTCTTTCTTGTTATCGTCACAATCTTGTTGCACGTATGCCGCAGGCACTTCAGGAGCATAAGAGAGGTCGTATTCGATATTCGCTAAATTACCAGCAATTGTCGTTGTTGTAGTCATTGTAACGTTTTCAGTCACAACTTCCATAATAAACGTATCATCCGAAATTGCATTGGCAGAACAACTAAGCACTTGCGGACCCGAACCCGAAGGCGAGGCGGAATTATCAGAGCCACAAGCCGAAAAAACAAGAGCAGCCGTAGCAGAAATTAAAAAAGCTTTTTTGAGCATAATACTCCTTCTAAAGTGTAATCTTCAATAAAATATAAAACTTGACAAGAAATAAGTTCTATCATCAAAACTAATATTGCAATAATTTACAACAGAAATAAACTATGAATACCATATAAAAGACAATTTTTGTACATTGTCTTTAACAAATTTATGAAACTCCTTAAAATTTTACCTATAATCGTTATTGCACTCCTCGCGGCGTGCTGGTCGTTCTCGTATGCAGAAACCGAGCCTGACAATGACAATCTAAATTTAGATTCAGCTTTTCAAGCTTTTGATAAAGAATATGAATCACACAATTGCAGAAATAGACCAGAAAATTTGAAACTTAAGGCCGCAAAAGATTCTTTAGAACAAGCCATATTCCCAGTGTTATTAACAGATAAAAATATATCAGGATGTGGATTCGATCATGACGTTTCATCCTGTAAGGTTCTTCTTAAAGATGATAAAATCCAGCTAAATGTGTTATCTGAAGAAAAAAACGTAAAAACAACAGTAAATATTGCTAACGGAATTGCAACGGTCCAAGAAAAATTTACAAGCCACCACAACGATGCTGATTTGGCGGAGTTTTGCCAACTGCATCAAAATGATAAAAAAGTAAAAGATGTCAAATGCGTCAATAAAACCATCATTTACACCTTAAAAGATAACTTTAACGATATCGATTTAAAGAATCTCGAGGATGAATTATATTGTCAATGTGTTCAGTGGCTGCTAACATTCAACCACAGTTATTGCGGACAGCGATCTGATGAAAACTAAAAATGAGATTCCTTAAAATTTTACCCATAATCGCCATTGCGTTCCTTGCGGCGTGCAAATCAACGGATTTGGTTGCAAAAAATTTGATAGACATTTGCTTTGCTGATTATCAAAAAGCTATTGGTGATAGTAGTTGTTTCGACCCCGAAATTTCATCTTGCTCTATCGAATTTCAAGAAAAAAAATTTCAACTAAGCAAAAGAATCGCTTACGAACATCATCATGGGATGCACTTAATTTTACTTACAATTACCAATGAAAAAACCGCCATAAGCGAAGAATTCATATACTTTGGAAACGACAAATTCACAAAAATATGCTCCAATTACAAAAACGATTCAACAAAGAAAAATGTTAAATGTACAGGCAATGTTATAACATACACAATAGGTGAACAGATCAGCGATGAAGATTTGAAAGATATTGCAAATCAATTATATGCTCATTGTCCAAAAAAAGCATTTTCCACTCAAAAACAGTGTAGCTATATTCAAAACAGACAAAGCAAAAATGAAGATGATTATTTACCTGATTTAAATTTAGAAGTTTTCAGATTTTATGAAGAATTTAATTGAAGAACATATGAAACTCCTCAAAATTTTACCCATAATTGCCATTGCGTTCCTCGCTGCCTGCAAATCGACTGTACCGCAATCCCAAAGCCTGCTTGAAGAACACGTTTCGACAGCACAAGAAAATAGATCAAGCTCTGCGGAGATGTCTGTAAAAAGCGAAAAAGATTCTACAGTTATTTTTGACCGTATAAAAAACTATGTCATTGATTCAGTTAAAACTGACATGACTACAAACTTCACCGTTGAAGAATGTATTTGTTGTCATTGTGCGCCATCTACTTATTTATGGGGTGAAGTTCAATACGACAGTACGCAAATCCATTTAGACATGACAAGCAGTGATCTGAAATATCAATTTATCTTGAATATTGAAAATGGAATTGCAATTGCTAGAAAAAAATACACCGATTACGGCAAAGAAAAAATAAATGAATTGTGCTTCCAACACAAAAGCGATTCAACAAAGAAAAACGTCGATTGCGTTGACAATACTATAACATTCACGTTCAAAGACAATTTTAGCGGTTATGACTTAAGTCAACTTGGTCGAAATCTTCTATATGAATGCGATTTAATAACATCAAAGCCTTCTTACAGTTGTGCCTGGTGGGTAAAGTTTCCTTGCGAACGTATGGAGCGTGAAAAAGAAACGCCTCCTTTAGAAGACGATTTGTAATGGTTGAATAAAAATGAAATCGATAATTAACGCAATTCTTTAGTTTACATAATCCGCATTATCGGAAATACAAATATGAAAAGGGGAGTTTTGCTTGTTTCACATTAAAACACTTTTTAATGCTTTTTATTGGCACGCTATTTGCTATCTTTGTGTCGAAATTGTAAAACAGATGTCCGTACGGACAATTTTTAAAGGAATATTGATATATCATGGCTGAAGAAAAGAATCCGGAACAGAATGTCGAACCGAATGATGCTGAACGTGCTCAATTTGAACAGGATGTGTTGAAAGCCGCCCAGGATGCAATGAATCTCGAAGCCGAAGCCAACAAGGCCGATGCTTCTCAGGATTCTGCCGAAAAACCCGCTGACGTCGAAGGTCAAAATGCCGAAGCCCCCAAGGCCGAAGAAAAAACAGCTGAACAGCCCGCAGCACCTTCCGCCGAAGAAATCTTGAAACAGCAGCTCGCCGATGCCAACGACCGCAACTTGCGTTTAATGGCCGAATTCGACAACTTCCGCCGCCGTAACGCCAAGGAACAGCTCGAACTCATCGAAACAGCCAATGGCAAGCTCCTCGAAAAGCTCTCTGAAGTCCAGGACAATTTCGAACGTGCTTTCGCCAGCGAAAACAAAGCCAAGGATCTCGAAGCCTTCGAAAAAGGCATGCAGATGATTTACAACCAGTTCGCCAAGGTTCTCACGGACGCAGGACTTGAACAGATTGACCCGACCGGCAAGGAATTCGACCCGAACCTCCACGAAGCTCTGATGCAGCAACCCTCCGAAACTATCCCGGAAGGTCATGTTGTCACCGTTTTCCAGAAGGGTTACAAGCTCAAGAACAAAATCTTGAAGACAGCAAAAGTCATCGTCTCCTCCGGGAAATAACCCCCATATCCCCCGTCTTTATGCCCGCCACTCCCCCGTGAGCGGGCTTTTCTATTATGCAGGAACAAAAGTTTTGATTTTCTCAAGTTCCTCTGCCAATTCAATTTTTAGATTGCGAATATCAATATCGTCTTGTAGCGAGATGAAATAATCATCAGATACTCCAAAGAACTTGGCTAATCTTAAAGACGTATCGACAGTAATCCTTCTACGGTCATGAAGAATATCTTGAATCCTAGAAATGGGAACATTTATAGCCTGAGCGACCTTGTAAGCGGACAACCTCATAGGAATCAAAAATTCTTCGTTCAATATTTCTCCGATAGTCGGTGTTTCAATATGCTTGTTCATAACTAACTCCTAGTGGTAGTCTACAATTTCAACATTGTAAAAGTGACCATCATACATTCTAAAACATATACGCCATTGGTCATTTATGCGAATAGAGTATTGCCCAATTCTATCTCCATGTAACTGTTCCAAACGATTGTTTGGCGGAATACGTAAATCATCAAGACATTTGGCATTATCTATCATCATTAATTTTCTTAAAGCAACCTTTTGAATCGTGTTTGGCAATCGCCTTGAAAATTCCTGGTTATAGATGAGCTCTGAGTCTTTATCTGCAAAGCTTTTTATCATAGTCTAATATACCTTTTTCATGTGTATACGTCAAGTAGGTGTATTTATTTTGGAAAAGAATGTCTAAACATAGTTTGCACCCTACTTATATACACGCTTTTTTAAGGCTTTTGTCTCAATTTTTATTGGGTAAATGTTTTTTACAATCCTTCCCTTTTGATAAAATGACAATAGAGATTTGCGTGAGCGCTTATCCGCAAACATTTTCAGATATATCTTTGTTATTGGGTGTAGGAATTAACAAGGAATGGAGATCAAGATGTTTGGTAAAATCTTAGCCGTTTCAGCGGTATTGGCTTGTGCTGCATTTGCGCAGCATCCTATAATCACTACGAAATACACGGCAGACCCCGCCCCCTATGTGCACGGCGACACTGTGTACCTTTACACGACCCACGATGACGACAACGCCGACGGGTTCATGATGTACGACTGGCTTTTGTACACCTCCACCGACATGGTCAACTGGACGGATCACGGCTCGGTCGCCTCCCTCGGCGATTTCAAGTGGTACAATTCCAACAACGGCGCATGGGCGGAACAGGTCATCGAGCGCGATGGCAAGTGGTTCATGTACTGCCCCATTCACGGTCACGGAATTTCGGTGCTCGTATCGGATAGCCCTTACGGCCCCTTCAAGGATCCGCTCAACGGCCAGCTCGTATGGCAACGCCAACACTGGAACGATATCGACCCTACCGTATGGATTGACGACGACGGTCAAGCTTACATGTACTGGGGCAACCCGGAACTCTACATGATCAAGCTGAAAAAGGACATGATCCACACGGAAGGTTCCATCGTGACCTACCCAAAAATCAAGGACTACCAGGAAGGTCCTTGGTTCTACAAACATGGCAAGTATTATTATATGGCGTTCGCTTCCACTTGCTGCTCCGAGGGCATCGGGTACGCCATGAGCGACTCCCCCACTGGTCCGTGGAATTACAAGGGCGATATCATGCCGCATTCCCCGAAAAGCCGCGGCAACCACCCGGGCATCATCGACTACAAGGGAAAATCTTACGTTTTCGGCCTGAATTACCTGCTGTGGGCGGAATACCAAACAAAAATCGGACAGGCCTACAAGCATGCGGAACGCCGCTCGGTCTCCGTGGCCGAAATGCACTATAATGCCGACGGCACCATCCAGAAAATCGACTTCTGGCCCGAAAATGGCGTGGCGCAAGTGGAAGATTTTGACCCGTACAAGCGTGTTGAAGCTGAAACAATGTCGTGGAGCGAGGGTGTCAAGAGCCGTAACGCCAAGGACGTGGGCAACGTCATCCTCACCAACATCGGCAACGGCGACTACACCAAGATTAGCGGTGTAGAATTCGGCGATGCAGGCGCAGAAAGTTTCTCAGCATCCGTTCTGAACGTCAAGAAAGCGTCGAGCATCACCGTCCGCTTGGACAAGGTGGACGGCGAAATCATCGGCAAGGCGGAATTCTCCGCAGACGGTCTTGTGACAGTTCCGCTTACAGGCGCTGTCGGCAAGCACGACGTGTTCTTCGTGTTCGCGGGCGATTTCGAAGCAGACTACTGGGAATTCGAGGACAGCAAAACGGCCATTCCGCAGAGCCCCTTCTGCAAGGCTAAACTTACCGACCCCGAAGCTAAATGCGACGTTCCGGTTATAGGCGCAAGCGTCGAAGGCCCCGCCAACTTCATTGACTTCGAAAACTACGACGTGGGCGGTGCCGGCAAGGCTTATTACGACATGGACACCAAGAATCAGGGCGAAGAATACCGCGAAGATCGCGTGGACATCGTAAAAAACGGCGACGGCTTTGCCGTGGGCTACACCCAGAAAGGCGAATGGTTGGAATACACCGTCAATGTGGAAACAAGCGGAACCCTCCCCTTCGAGCTCAGTTACGCTAGCGGCATGGACAATACAAGTGTGCAGTTATTTATGGACAACGAGCCGATTACCGACACGCTCGCGCTCGCGGGCACTGGTGAATTTGACTCCTACGAGACCTTCAAAGGCAAAACCACCAAGGAACTCACCAAGGGCGAGCACGTGTTCAAGGTGGTGATGACGAGCGACTACGTAAACCTCGACTGGATTGCCTTCGGTAAAGTTGAAGGCGATATTATGGACAAGCGCAATGGCACCACGGGCATCTTGCCGAAATTTGCTTCGGATGCAGCAAACGCTTTCACAAAAAACGCAGGTGTTTACAAAGTCTTTGACTTGATGGGAAACGAACTCGGCAAAGTCCGCTTAAATGCCGGAGCATCGCTGACAGACATCAAGGCCGGACTGAGGGACGCCGGTTACCGCAACGGAGCCTACATCATCCGAAACGCAAACGGAAAAACGTTTAGAGTCAGTTTCGGAAAGTAACCCCCTCCCCTTTTAAACAAGAATCCTCCCCCCGCGGAGGATTTTTTTATCTATTCATAAAAACAATATTCTTAATATATTACTTGTAATTTTACTTAAAATATTGTATTTTTAGAATGGAGGTTTTTCTTACGCCCTGTATTTTGCCAGTTTCCGATTTGCGTAATTACAACGAAGTTCTTCAGAACGTATCCGAAGAATCTCCCGTGTTCCTGACCAAAAACGGTCGGGGTTGCTATGTTGTCATTGACATTAAAGAATACGAACGGATGGTAGCGGCATTGAAACTCCAAAAGGCTCTTGCCGAGGGAGAACGATCTGCCGAACAGGGTGGCTGGCTTTCCGCTGCGGATGTGCGAAAGAAATTTTAGTCCCTATTTTAAGTGATGACTACTGAAGGCTCTTGATGAATTCTGGGGCGAAGTCAACTCCGTTCAACCATGTGATTGTGTGCGTTTGCAGGGTAAAATCCTTAAAGGTTTTGATATCTGCAAGTTGCTGCACGATGGGGCGATGATCCGACTTGATGACGCTTTCGAAATCAGCGACAAAACGACATCCGTCATTGAATTCGACGGATATCTTGTAATCGCCAATATATTTCGCATCAATCACATGAAGCATTGTCTAGACCAGTGGATCGATATTCTTGTATTCTCCGGTGCTTGAATATAGTTAGTATTAACGACTACTTCGCTTCTTGTCTGTAATAGAAAATGCGTAATATATCGACTTCTCGCTTGTCATGATCGACATGATAAAACAGGCGATAATTCTCAATCGGCATTGTGCGTACTTCACGCAAAATCCAAGGTTCTTCTTGACACAAGGCAAACGCTTCAGGAAAATCGGAGAATTATTATTTCATCTCCCTATAATTTTCCCGAAAATATTCAATTTCCATCAAATAGTTTTTCAATTCAGGAACCTGCTTAATCGGAAAAAGTTTTTTTTGGGTATGATCGTAAAAGTCTGAGAAACGGTGAATAAACACATACTGGTTGTCAAACTCCAACAAACCTACAAAGCGTAGACAAAATGTTTCGTCAACCATTTTTCCCAAATTATCATTAAAAGTGGTTTGACATAAAGAATCAGGGATTTCATATTTATACCACTTTGCTGTATAACCACGTTGTTGGACACGATCTTCTCCACGAATAATAGAATCGGCATAAGTTAATGGAGGTTCAAAACAAGCTCGTCCAAACGATCCATAAACTTTATGATGAATAAACAGATTGCATTCCGCATATAAGTTTAATGGCAGCAACATCAAAAGGTAAAAGGATATTTTCATAAAACTCATTACTTTCGTTTCATCTGCGTTTCCACTATTACTTGTACGAATTTCAGTTCCTACACCTGTATAATGCGTAGCGCGTTCAACGGACCATTCTGCTGCACCAGTCAACTTGCCAAGCATAGCCTTTGAAATTCTTCTTCCGTCCCCGTCGTACTTCATCACAAATTTCAAAGAGTCTCCGTCATCCATAGGTGAAATTGTTTACATAAGCACCCTGTCTGATTGTTCAAACAGTCATGTACAACATCTTAAATATACATTTTCTGATTCCCAAAAGGAGATGTCGGGGGTGTTAGGGGGTAAAGCCCCTTAGGCGAGCACCCAACTACATTCGTGACGAAATTAAAAATTTCTACGAATGTGTTAGTTGCATCAGTGGCTGAGCCTTTAGGATAGGAAAGTAAACGGAACTAAAGTTCCGAGCCACGCAGAGGGGTGACGGAAGATGCGAGGAGATGGCGGCTCAAGGCCGCCATGACGATGCAGCTGCAATCAGGGGGATTCCTCCCCCTCCCCTATTTAAGACATCACTGGATCCTTCCTCCCAAATGTAGATACGAGAAACAATGGTTCCTATCACCTTCGGCTCCAGGATGACAGGGTCATCAGGATGACGTCGTGGGGCGTTCTTTTTTGAAACAACCCTATTTTCGCCTGATTTCCGCCTAAAAAACGTTTCAGAACGAAACGAAAAGGGCGCTTTTCGGGATTGGCACGGCTTTTGCTAATGTATCGGCGAAAAAAACTCCCCACTCAAACAAAAACACTGGGGATCAAGAATTTAAAATAGGAGATAAAATCATGGGTAAGATTATTGGTATTGACTTGGGTACGACAAACAGCTGCGTTGCCGTGATGGAAGGTGGCAAGCCGGTCGTCATCGCCAATGCAGAAGGTTTCCGCACCACGCCGTCTATTGTCGCTTTCGGCAAGAACGGTGAACGTCTCGTGGGTCACGTTGCAAAGCGCCAGGCAATCACGAACCCGGAAAAGACGATTTATTCTATCAAGCGTTTCATGGGTCGTACGGCTGGCGAATGCTCCGCTGCCGAAAAGAACATGCCGTACAAGCTCGTCGGTACGGGTTCCGACCCGGTGCGCGTGCAGGTGGACGACAAGCAGTTTGCTCCTCCCGAGATTTCGGCCATGGTTCTCCAGACCATGAAGAAGATTGCCGAAGACTACCTCGGCCAGCCGGTGACGCAGGCCGTGATTACGGTTCCCGCCTACTTTAACGACTCCCAGCGTCAGGCTACGAAGGATGCCGGCAAGATTGCTGGCCTCGAAGTGCTGCGTATCGTGAACGAACCGACGGCAGCAGCCCTCGCCTATGGTCTTGACTCCAAGAAGAGCGAAAAGGTCGCCGTGTATGACCTCGGTGGCGGTACGTTCGATATCTCTATCCTCGAAATCGACGACGGCATGTTCAGCGTGAAGGCCACCAACGGCGATACGATGCTCGGCGGTGACAACTTCGACGAAGTCATCATCGACTGGATCAACGACGAGTTCAAGAAGGACAATCCGGGCATCGACCTGAAGAAGGACAAGATGGCCCTGCAGCGTTTGAAAGACGCCGCGGAAAAGGCGAAGATCGACCTTTCTGCCACGACTTCTACGAACATCAACCTCCCCTTCATCACTGCCGACGCCTCGGGTCCGAAACACTTGGACCTTACGCTCAGCCGTGCAAAGTTTGACCAGCTGACCGCCCACCTGGTGGAACGCTCCATGGAACCCTGCCGCAAGGCTATCAAGGACTCCGGTCTTTCTTTGAGCGAAATCGACGAAGTGATCCTGGTCGGTGGTTCTACCCGTATTCCGGCCGTGCAGGAAGCCGTGAAGAAGTTCTTCGGCAAGGAACCGAACAAGACTGTGAACCCGGACGAAGTGGTGGCTATCGGTGCCGCCGTCCAGGGTGCCGTGCTTAGCGGCGACTCCTCCGTGAAGGACGTGTTGCTCCTCGACGTGACCCCGCTTTCTCTGGGTATCGAAACTCTCGGTGGCGTGATGACCAAGCTCATCGACCGTAACACCACGATTCCGACCAAGAAGAGCCAGGTGTTCTCTACCGCCGAAGACAACCAGCCTGCCGTGACGATTCACGTGCTCCAGGGCGAACGCGAATTTGCCCGCGACAACCGTACGCTTGGCAAGTTCGACCTGACCGACCTCCCGAAGAAGCCGCGTGGCGTGCCGCAGATCGAAGTGACCTTCGATATCGACGCTAACGGCATTGTGCACGTGTCTGCCAAGGACAAGGAAACAGGCAAGGAACAGTCCATCAAGATTACTTCTTCCAGCGGCTTGTCTGAAGACGAAATCAACAAGATGGTGAAGGATGCCGAAGCCAACGCTGCCAAGGACAAGGAACAGCGCGAACTGGTGGACATCAAGAACCAGGCCGAACAGATGGCTTACCAGGCCGAAGGCCAGCTCAAGGAATTTGGCGACAAGTTGCCGGCCGACACCAAGAGCCAGCTGCAGGCTGCCATCGACGACATCAAGGCCAAGAAGGACAACGGCACCAAGGAAGAGATCAAGGCCGCTATGGACAAGCTCCAGGGCATGATCAGCTCCATGGCTCAGGCCGCCGGTGCAAACCAGGCCCAGCCGGGTCCGCAGCCGGGTGCTTCTGAACAGCCGAAGAACGACAAGAAGGGCGACGGTCCGGAAGTCGTCGACGCGGAAGTGGTTGACTAATTAAGCGTACGGCAGGTAATCGGTGTGTCGCCGGTTATCGGCCTCATACAGAAAGGATTGGCTCTCTTTTAGGGAGCAATCCTTTTTGCGTAAAATGAGCGAGCGCAAAAATGGCTGAAAAAAGAGATTATTACGAAGTTCTAGGCGTCGGCAAGGACGCGAGTGCTGACGAGATCAAGCACGCCTACAAGAAACTTGCCATCAAGTACCACCCGGACAAGAACCCGGGCGACAAGGAAGCCGAAGAGAAGTTCAAGGAGGCTGCCGAGGCCTACGACGTGCTCAGCAACCCCGAGAAGCGTAAGCAGTATGACCAGTTCGGCTTCAACGCCCCTGGTGGCGGCTTTGGTGGCGGCGGATTCGGCGGCCAGGGATTCTCGGTCGAGGATATCTTTGCGAACTTCGGCGATATTTTCGGTGGCGGATTCGGTGGTTTTGGCGGCGGTGGCCGCAGGAGCTCACGCAAGGCCGGGCCTCCCCGCGGGAACGACTTGCAGATCAAGGTGGCGCTCAGCTACAAGGAAATCTTCGAAGGCTGCACCAAGAAGGTTCGCCTGAAACGCTACACGCCTTGTACGGAATGTAACGGTAAGGGTGGCCAGGACATCAAGGAATGCAGCACCTGTCATGGAACGGGTCGTGTGCGCCGCTCTACAGGCGGATTTTTCCAGATGATTACCGAGAGCGCCTGCCCCACCTGTAACGGTACGGGTGAAGTTATCGCGAAACCGTGTAGCAACTGCCATGGCGAAGGCCGTGTGCAGGAAACGGAAGAGATTTCCATCAAGATTCCGGCGGGCGTTGCCGAGGGCCAGTACCTGAACCTGCGTGGCGAAGGCAACTGCGGGCCTCGCGGCGGTGCCTGCGGCGACTTGCTGGCGGTCATTGCCGAAAAGCCCGACGACTTCTACACCCGCGAAGGCGACGATTTACACTGCGAAATCAAGGTGCCGGTCCACAAGCTGGTCCTTGGCGGTACGCAACGAATTCCGACGCTGGACGGTGGCGAAGTGAAGATCAAGATTGCGGCCGGCACTCAGGCTGGCAGCGTTCTCCGTCTGCGCGATCAGGGCTTGTGGCCTCTCAAGAAACAGGGCGACCGTGGAAGTCTCTACGTGCAAATTGGCGTCGACATTCCGAAAGACCTCTCTCGTGAAGAGAAAGATCTTTATCAGAAGCTTGCGGATCTCCGTCATGACAAGGAAACAGCTCAAGAAGAATCCTTCCTCGAAAAGATGAAGAATCTTTTTAAGTAAGTTTTTGTGTCATCCTGAGCGAAGTCGAAGGATCAAAAAAAATTTCCCGAACGATCAAATCGTTCGGGGTTTTTGTTATTCCAATTCTTCTAAATTTTCCAAAACTTCATCTAAAGCATCTCCATTAGTAATTGTAGGAAGACGAACGATACCGCCTAAAGGGCCTGGATTCCAGTCGACGGAATCTTGGATTGAAGTTGAATCTGCGTCGGTTGTCGGAACGGCAATTGTAGTCGAATCCATTGGCTCCGCAATTTTTTTCACACTGATTTCAGGAGATTTTTCTTCTACCTTAGGCTGCGTTGATGCACATGATGACATGACAAGTGCAGCGGACACGCCGAGAAGCGTTGCCATTCGCATCTTGGTTTCCGGGCGCAGCTCTACCCCATTTTTAACTTTGCGTTTTTCTATAATCATTTCTTTTAATATACATTTTTCAAAAAAACAGGTGACAGTTTTTCACCCTTCAAGTGTTTCAATTAATGAAAAGTATTTTGGAGGCCACATGAAAAAATTCGTCATTTTAAACGCAAGCCCACGTCCCAACAGCAATATCAGCCAAATGTTGAATGTTATGCGCAACGAGCTGTTGGCAAGCGGAGATATCGTGAACTATGTCGATGTTTGCAAATTACAATTCCGCCCTTGCGTAGGTTGTATGAAATGCCGAAACGCCCACGATTGCGTAATGCCCGAAGATGACGCCAAAGTCATTTTGCGATTGGTGCAGCAATGTGATGGACTGATTGTGGGGTCGCCCTGTTATTGGGGCAACATGACGGGTCAACTCAAAACGTTATTCGATAGGTGGGTCTATGGTTTAATGGATCATAGCGAACAAGGCGTGCCTCGCCCTCTGTTAAACGGCAAAAAGGCAATTCTCGTAACGACATGCTCCACACGTTGGCCATTCAATTTGATATTCAAGCAATCGTTAGGAACAGTGCGCGCGCTCAAAGAAGTCCTTTGCTGGAGCGGATTCAAGATTAGTGGCGTGATTCAAAAAAGCGGCACACTCAATGGCGAAGGCATATCTTCACGAGAAAATGCAAAATGCCGTAAAATTGCAAGCAAATTACATTGCGCCGCTTAGTTTAAATTCAAAAGCCTATCTAAAAATTTTCTGATAAAGATTTTTACCAGCGCTGTTGATTTTCACAACGTAAGGCTTTAGCGAGAACTGCTCAACCGGAATCGTGGCCATTCCGTTGATTTGTCTGCGCATCAGAAGCGTTCCTTGCAAATCGTGAATCGTGAGCTGTAGCGGAGCATTTCCGGATTGCAAGGCTATTCCCGAAACATTCCCTGCGGCAGCCACTAGCAAATCGCCCCCGATTTTCTTAACAAAGACCTTCCCTACAATCCTTTGTGCAACTTTCGGTGCAATCTTTACACTGCCAGAATCGGGCTTTTCCGGTTCAACATAAGGATGTTCCGGATCATCAACGATAACCTTAATGTCGACGGAGCTTTCGCAGCCATAAGGATTGATATACGTTCCCGTGTAAATGCCGCTGCTTTGCCATTGCAAATCCTTGAAGCGAACTTCGCGTCCCAAGTAATAAAAGTCATTCGGGCCCTTCCAAGTCCAACGACCACCGTCCCACGGATGCGGGCCAATCACAAGCGAATCCCCCGGATTCACTTTAAGTTCGGTCTTTTCGTACCAACCGCCGTCCTGAACTTTGGTGTAAGGGATAATTTCGCTCGGGACACAGACACCGCCTGTCGCATTTTCAATAACCATCGTTACAATGGATTGTGCCGCGACAGTGACTGTAAAAGACTTGTCTGAAACGTCAATATCGGAATCGGCCTTGAGTGCAGCTGGGAGCGTAAAGCGGTTGACCTTGACTTTATTGCCGATAGAATCAAATTTGCTCAAATCGAATGTGTATTTGGCATCTCTAGAGTTTGTATTCAAGGCGACAAGAACGAGCGAGCCGTCGTCACGGATGGCGGCGAGCGTATTGCTATTGTCGCTATCGATAAAGCGGGAACCCGGCCGAATAACACGGCTGAATGCCGCATGCATGTAAAAGCGCGGGGCGAACGAGAACGTCTGAGTTTTATGATCAACTGCGATAGTGCGCCAGTTTTCGCCAGGGTCCGAAAGCTGCCAATCGACCCAAGCGCTGGCATGCATATCGCGAAGGTCATGCAAAATGACGTCCGCCATCCAAAGCGTAATATCGAGATTACCACTGCGATGGAGCGGTCCAGATTCGGATTGCCACACGCGTTTATCGGCGGCGAAGGCCGCATTGTAAAGACTTCCGCGAGAATCATAGCCCGAATAGCTATGCGTATTGATTTGGAACATGTACGAGCGGGCTTCGTCGCTGTAGCTGTTAAAACGGTTCAATGCATCACCAATGTTCGATTCATCAGCAGCACTGACCGAAGTCTCCGGAAACAGCCCCTTTTTCTTAAGAGCCCTACCCAGTTCCACAATCATTTCGGACTGTTTGTTCTTAAAGCCACAACCTTCCTGTTCGCCATTTGCATTCCACCAGCCTGCACTCGGTTCATTGAACGGCTCGATTGTGCGGAAAGTAATTCCCCATTCCTGCTTAAAGTGCTTGGCCACCTCCGAAAGATAATCAGCAAAGTCGTCAAAGTAATCGGACTTGAGGTTGTCCGCACCATTAACGCCACCCGCAACGCAACCGCTGTTCGTCATCCACCATGGTGGGGAATTCGAGAAGGCTTCAAAAATAGGATCCTTGACTCTTTGAGCAAGCCCGAAAAGCACATTGCGCTGGTACGGGTCGGCAGTCCAGTCATAATCGCCATTTTCAGTCGGCTTGTAACCGGGAACAGCAGCGCCCCCATTGCCCTTGGTCAAATGGTTATGTCCGGGCCGGTCTCCACCGCCAATATTGTAACGGAAGATATTATAACCGAGGCCAGAAACTGGGTCCGCGATAACATCCAAAAGTTTTGAATAATTCGATTCGTTCCATGCGCCAACACGTTCAGCCCACCAGCATAGGCTTGTTCCCCAGCCCTCGAATTGCTGGTACCTTTTGCCAGGATCTACAACCACTTTGGTTTGCGCATTAGCGGTTCCGCAAGCGAGACTTGCTGCCACCATCCATATCCATTTACACTTCACAATCTCAACCCCGTAACGATGTGGTTTAATACTCTCTAAAAATCAATTATTTTTGCGAAAAGCGGATACAAAATAATCAAAAGATATGGAATAATTGTCCATCAATACAAAAGATGCCCGACCGAAGTCGAGCATCAAATTCATTAAATCGTCGTTATCCCTACAAAAATCGGAATAATTACGTTCTTTTTTACGACTTGTCCTTCTTGGATTTGCCATAATAGCCATATTGACCATAATAGCCATAGCCGTAACCAGATCTGTGTTCGCAGTGGTTCATAATGAAGGCCTTCGGCTTATCGCTATAGCGGTTCAAGTTCTGCAAAGCCTCTTGGATTGCTTCCATGGAATGGCGGCCATAATGCAACACGATAAGAGTGAGGTCGGCCAACGGGCAAATCATATACGTATCGGCAACAAGGCTGAACGGAGGCGTATCGATGATAATCTTGTCGTAATGCGGACGAAGTTCTTCAACAAGATTCTTGAAACGTCCACCACGCAAAATTTCGAATGCCACGGACTTGTACTTACCGGATTCCAAGAGTTCAAGACCATCAACACCGCAAGTTTTGAATACGGCTTCTTCAAAAGTCTTCTTACCCAAGAGCACATCCGTTAGACCAACGTTCGTGAAACGACAGGTTGCCTTACGCATGTCAGCATCGATGTAGAGCACCTTCTTTCCGACAAGTCCATAAGCAGCTGCAAGGTTTGTCGAAACAAAGCTCTTACCGACACCCGGAACAATACCGGTAATCATGATAATCTGATGATCACTATTTTCGGTATAGGAGAAGTCAATTGCAGTCAAGACAGAGCGGATAGATTCGCTAACAGTATCGTTCGGACATTCCTGGACAACGAACTTCCTATGAGACTTGCGAGATACTCCAGAATCGTGATGTTGCGGAATCTTAGCCAAAACGCTCGTATTGGTTTCGCGTTCAATTTCAGAGGAACTGCGAACACCATTCTGAATCATGCGCATCAAGAACACCAAGAGAACGCCAATCATGAACGAAGCAGCGACCGAGCAAATGATGATATTCACCTTCTTGGGCTTGCTCGGGCGCATGCTCATGCGAGCGAAGTCCACAATACGCACGTTGCCCACTTCACCAGCGCGGACCACACGCAGCTGTTGGATGTTATTCAGCATGTTGGTATAGACTTCGTTATTGACGGCAACGTCTTCCTTCAAGCGAAGAACTTCCTGCTGTGTCAACGGCATTCTTTCGGCGTTCTTCTTCAACTTCGAAAGTTCGGCCTTAAGTTTATTTTGCTGTTTAACAATCGTCTGAACATTGGGGTGTTCTTCCTTGAAAAGACGAGTTGCGGCTTGACGCTGCTGTTCCAATTGCAACAACTGCTTCTGCAAGTCTGCTTCTTTTTGCAAGTGAGCCTGAGTTTCACCCGTCACGTCCACAGAACCAATACGGAAGCGGTAGTCGGCCAAGACCTTTTCGGCGCTATCAAGCTTTGCCTTAACACCCGGCAACTGCTTTTCCAAGAATTCAAGAGTCTTGGCAGCTTCGGCACTCTTCATTTCGACATTCTGGCGCAAGTAGGTCTTTGCAATAGAATTCAAAATGGAAGCAGCCTTATCCGGATAGCGATGGCTATAGCTAGCTTCGATTATACCGGTCTGCTTGCCCTTTTCCTTGACGCTGAGTTTTTTCTTGAGAGATTCAATCGTCGTAAGATCGTCAGACTGAGAAAGAACGAACATCTGTCCCGGTTTAGCAAGCATTTTCGAAACGTGAATGTTCAACGTATCGCCTGCATACGGAGCCCTGTACATATCGCCAACTCGACCCTTCAGAATGACTCGTTCTTCCGGATCAAGGACTTCGTAAGAATCCGTGCCGATAACTTGAGCCTTCCATTTTTCACCGCGAGCAATTTCCGGAATATAGAGGGAATCCAAGTCCATTCGACCTTCTTTATGCGTAAAGCGGTCGACAACACCAACTGGAGTTGCTTTAAAGCACATGCGCTCTGCATCAACCACATAGCTCAACACCATACGGCTCTTGATGAGTTCAATTTCAGCATCTGCAGGGCTTGCAGCATCGAGAAGTGCACCCATCTCACCCATGGCTTTACCAGCCTTGCTACCCTTAACATCGATCTGGAGCAAGACGTCGCTAGTATATTGCGGACGAAGCCAATAGGCAATGCAAACACCAATGACGGCACCGAACAGGACGAAAAAGAACAGAGTAAATTTCTTACCCCAAAGGATTTGAATCGCTTCAAGCAGCGTAATCGTGTCGGCATTCTGCGACGATTGACCTACAACCTTTTTATCTTCGTTCTCAGGCATTATTTTTCCTTCATTTGACAAAGCAACCAAAATGTCGCGACAAATTTAGCATTTATTTTAGTTTTGTTAAGTCAAATGGTTTTTATTGTTACAAAATTATCCTATCCCCCAAGAACTCGTAACCTATTTTGCAAATGGAAGAAGTTCCACGCGACGATTTTGAGCACGCCCATCGGCATCGTCATTGTCGGCAATCGGTTTTTCGGAGCCATAACCGACAGCGCGCAAACGGTCGCGGTCAATACCCTTCTTGACAAGGTAGTCCACCACCACCTTCGCACGTGTTTGAGAGAGCTTCAAGTTCTTTGCATTGGAGCCCCTGTTATCGGTGTGTCCCTGAACTTCAAGATTCGCTTCGGGAATTCTGTTCATAAGAGCAACGATATCATTGAGCGTGCTATAGCTACTCTTGGTAAGTTTCTTGGACCCCGTCTTGAACTGGATACCCTTCTTGAGCTGGTCAAGGTCTTCTTTTTTATTGAGCGGGCATCCCTTTTCGTCAACACGAACACCCGGGAGTGTATTGGGGCACTTGTCAAAGAAATCGGCAACGCCATCCTTGTCAAAATCAGGCAAGCAACCAAGAGAGTCAACAGCATGGCCAGACGGAGTACCCGGGCACTTGTCCTTGTAATCCGGAATACCGTCGCGATCCGTATCGAATACACAACCCGTGGAGTCGACTTCCATATTGGCAGCAGTATTCGGACATTTGTCGAGGTAGTCAGGAACGCCATCATTGTCAAAGTCCATCGGGCAACCATTTAAGTTAACAGGTACACCGGCCGGCGTATTCGGGCACTTGTCGTAATTATCGGCGACACCGTCCTTGTCAAAATCAAGCATGCAGCCAATAGAATCCACAGAAATACCCGCAACAGTATTCGGGCACTTGTCGACTACATCAGGAATGCCATCATTATCGGAATCGACTCGAGCAAGGGAATCGGCAATTGCTCTTTCGCGGGCTGCAAGCTTTTCTAGATCTTCGACCGGGCATCCTTCGGCATCAACCTTCGTTCCCGCCGGAGTACGGGCGCACTTGTCGTTGTCATCAGAAACACCATCACCATCAGAATCCTTAGGCGAACCCTTTGCATCAATAGCGATACTCAAGAGAGCGGCTCCAGAAATAAACGGAGTGCTTGCATAAGCATATCTGGCCTTCACATTATGTTCACCTAAATAGTAAATCATATGGTCATCGCCAGCATAAATATCAGCAAAATGATCAAAGCCCTCAACAAAGGCACGTATTGCGACTTCGAGGCCAATAGCAAATTCAACATTGTACGGGAGATGGAAGCGCAAACCCGGAGTCAGGAGCATCGGGTCAACCATCGGGTCAAATTTGTATTGACCTTTACTCTGCAAACGCATTTCGGCAGAAAATTCAACAAACGGGGTCAACCAAGAAAGCGCATTCCAGTTCACACCGGAACTATAAACAAGGGTATTGACTTCGCTATGATCAAGAGGATAAACATAGCTAGCAGCAAGGTTCCAAGTAATCGGAGCCCCAATCTTGGTAAAATCAAACGTCAAAGCAAGACCTGCACCCATGACCCAATCATTGGCAGTAAACGGATGCGTATATCCACGAGAATTCAAGTACCAAACATGGCGAGGACGTACACCGGCAGATTTTTCACCCGTCGGAGCATAGAGGTCAAGCATAATGGCAGAACTGAAAACACCTGCCGAAGCAAACGGGAGACCAATCTTTGTAAAGATGTCTAAATCGCCGCGACTAGTGGTCCACATGTTCGCATACCCGCTAGGTCCCATAGCACCGGTAGGTCCCTTGGAATTGGCATGTTCATAGTAAACCGGGAGAGAAAGACCGATATCTAAAAAGTCAAGAAGACCGACACTCACAAAGAAGTTTCCAGCCTGCGAGTAGTCAACGTCATTGAATGAATAACGCTTATAGGTGTTCTTACCTGTCTTCACTTCAAAGATTCCGCCACGGGACAATGCCCAGGAACCAAAAGCGATGTTTCCCCCAGTACCGATGTTAAACTTCCACTGGCCAAGAGTTTTCGCATTGATTTGGTGGAACCCCTCAGAACCGCCCATGATTCCAGCCTGCGAAAAGGCTAGTGTTGTAGCTAGCAATGCTAACGATACGACCTTTTTCATTTTTTCATCCCTCTTATTGACGTTTGAAAGTGTTAAGATTCTCCCATTCCTTAGATTACGCCCCCTTCAAAACAGTGCTATTGAACTGTTCAGGAGTCGTAAACGTAGGAACAATTTCATGCAATGCACGAATGGCTATTTCATCATTATTTTCAGAAGCAGCACACTTAAGTTTCCACAACTCGTTAATAAACTTTGATGTATCGATATCGATTTGCTTTCCGATGAAGATTAGCTTGTTCTTAGTCTTTTTCAGACCTTCTTCGTTCATCAAAAGCTCTTCCTTAATCTTTTCACCAGGGCGAAGTCCAGTAAACTTGATAGGCACATCTTTATACGGCACCTTACCGTACATACGAATCAAGTTTTCGGCAAGCGTTACAATTTTGACCGGCATACCCATATCAAGCACAAAGATTTCGCCACCATGGGCAATACTTGCGGCTTCGAGCACAAGACTCACCGCTTCAGGAATAGTCATGAAGTAGCGGATAATTTCCGGATGCGTCACAGTAACCGGCTTGCCCTGCTCAATTTGACGCTTGAATAGCGGAATTACACTGCCATTAGAGCCAAGAACGTTACCAAAGCGAGTCACGACAAATTCAGTATTGCTGTCTTTCTGCATAGACATGAAACGAACAATCATTTCGCAGCAACGCTTGGAAGCTCCCATGACATTTGTCGGATTCACGGCCTTATCCGTACTGATCATCACGAACTTCTTGACATTGTTGAACATGGCAAGGGTAGCCACGTTGAACGTTCCAACAACGTTATTCTTAATAGCTTCCATCGGATTGTTTTCCATCAGCGGCACATGCTTATGGGCTGCGGCATGGAATACGACATCCGGATGATACGTCTTGTAAATTTTGCTCAAGCGGAAGTAGTCACGAACGCTAGCAATCAGAGTCACGAGATTGAGCGACGTTCCATATTCCATCAGCAATTCTTGCTGGATATCATAAGCATTATTTTCGTAAATATCGACGATGATAATTTGTTTTGGCTTATACTTTGCAATTTGACGAACAAGTTCACTACCGATGCTACCACCACCGCCAGTCACCATACAAACCTTGTTTTCGATATAGGCAAGAATGTCCTTGTTATCGAACTTGATGGGTTCACGCCCTAGCAGGTCCTCGACCTTGATATCACGAATCTGAGTGACGAAATTAGTAGCCTCTCCTTCATTAGCAGGTTGCAAAAGAGAACCGACAAACGGAAGGACTTTAACCGGAAGTCCGGTCTTACCACACAAATCCATAATCACTTGACGATCTTTGGGCGGGCAACTCGGGATAGAAAACAGAATCTGCTCAATATTTTCTTGCTTTGCAATTTTCGGAATCTCGCTTGTACCGCCGGCGACAAGCACACCTTCAAACGGCTTGCCGATTTTATAGCGATCGTCATCGATGAGGCAAACCGGATTAATCTGGGATGCAGACGATGTCGCAAGCCCCTTCTCGGCTTCATCGGAACTATTCCTGATTTCATTGAGCAAGAGCTTCGTAGCGTTTCCCGCACCGATAATCATGGTCCGTTTCTTCAAAGCATCACGATGTCCAAATTCAACAAGAGAAATAAACGCATTGCGGAACATGTAACGGAAAAAACAAACGCCCAAGCTTGCAATAAGGGCCTGAACCAAAGCGAATTCCCAATACAGTTCGCCCCTGACTAAATAAAAGAAAAAGTGTGTAGCAACAAGACCAGAGAATATACCCTTGATGCAACTCAGGTAATCATACCGGTTGAGGTAGCGCCAAAGCTTATTATAGGCACCATAGAACAACAGGGCGCTAAAGCAAAGAATAACACTTAAAAAGAAAATCGCAAATTGATCGGCGCGGTCAATCGCTTTCGCATACAAAGGTAAAGGAAAATTTGCAAAAAGTCCAGCAACAACAACGATAAAAGCATCCGCAAGAGCCAAAACGCGCTTGCGGACTCTAAAATTCGAGAATAATCCCATTATTTTGGACATACCCAACTCTCTTTAATTATTTAAGCAAGTTTAAATGCTTCATATATCCCCGAAAAAAATAGCTACAAATAATTACCAATGGAATGTAGCTCTCGAGAAAACACCCCTATTTTCCCCAAAAAGAAGTTCCAGTTCAAAAGAAGCATATTGTCCACTATAGCTAAACGACGGTGCAATCGTGTATTGCAAAGGTGCATTATTAATGAACTTCTTTCTCTTCGTCTTGTAAGGGTCATCAATATTGCTACCATAATCAATTCCCTTCCAAAGCCACTTATTATGGAGACTAAAGAAAAACCTTGCCGAAGCATTCCAGAAAAGGCGGCTATAAAGAGTCCAGTCTATGGCAAGAGAATTTGGACCATTCGGGTTGCCCAGCGGAAGACCAAGGTGCGCAATCTGCGCCTGAGCCGTATCGTAATGGCAATAAGTAAATGGTTCCACACGTGCCATTTCGGCGATAGTCCCCAACTGCAAAGCCTTGCCTTTCACTTCCATATCGCGAGCAATCTGGAAACCAAACATGGCGGCCCAGCGGTTATTGCTATAACGGTTCTGGTAAACGGCATACGGAGACTCCATATCGTCGAGGAAGAATTCACCGTAGACACGAGCCATCTTGAACAATTGCACGTTGAAGTCGAATGCGAGTGCGCCATTATTCACATGTTCAGAGTAATTTCCCTTTTCAATAAAAAGCGGAGCTACCGGCACAAAGAGCCACGGTTTGTTCTCATTATAAAGGACCTGCAATTCAGAAATACCGAATGTTACGTTCTTGAAAGCAAGTTCATAGCGATGCGCGTAAAGATTGCGGTCATTCAAATTATCCATGCTATAACTCCATGAGTCCACACGAAGGTCGGCATAGATAGTGTAAATGCGCAACGGACCAAACGTCAAGTCCAACGAAAGCATGTTATACGGAAGCGCGAACTGGTTAAGCGAAAGGTTGTTGTAGTAACCAGGGCCCCAGTGCAAAACATCACGAGCTAATTGCAGGCGTGCCCAAGCGTAATTGAATGCAAAGTGAGCACGGTAGCGGGCAAAACTCACATAATCAATTCCGCCATCGCCATTGTCTTTCGATTGCACATCGAAAACTTCATAGTCATAGCTTTTAGGCTTTTTTGCAGAATGACCTTCGGCATAAATTCTAGCATCAAGGTCAAAATCAAGAGAGTCCGCAAAACCGCGGATGAAAAGTCCGCCATCAATCGACGGCCATATCGTATCGCCAACTACCGACGAAGACTTGTAATCAATTCCCAAAATCGGAGAAACCGCAATCGCAAACCGGTGCGAGGAGTTGCTATCGTTTTCAAAAAATGCCATCGCATTTTTATGATTCTTGTAAAAATCCTTTTGGAACGTTGTATCGCGGCGCGGATAAGTGAAGAAATGCCGCCCCTCGCCCACCGTCTGACGATGGTATTCAAAAAGCATCGGGGCGTAATCCAACCCTCGCAAGTTGCGGGTTCGCTCAGAACCGATAACCGGCGAAGAACCGATTTCGGCATAAACCATCGTTGCTAAAGCAAGACCAATTAAAAAAGCTTTCATTTCTCCCTCAAAGAACCTAGTTCCTATTCCTCGGCATCCTTGTCGATGACTTCAGCAGCAGAATCTCCGCGAAGCGCCACAAGGCGGACACCATCAAGAGTCAAGTAAGGATCGTAAGTATCGATAATCTTTGTATGCCCGACAATGGTTCTACCCCAACCACCAGTTGCAAAAACAGGAACATCTTTCTTCCCCATTTCCTGCTTAATTTTTGCAACGAGCGTTTCGAGTTCTGCCATAAATCCAAACAGTAGACCCGCTCGGATTGCATCATCCGTGTTATTTGCGATAAGATGCTTTGGCCATTCAATGCTAACCGGCAAAAGACGAGCCGCTTTTTCCGTAAGCACATCGAGGCTTGCACTGATACCCGGAATGATGATACCACCGGCAAATCCGCCATCCTTCATGACATCGAAGGTCGTGGCCGTTCCCATGTCGATGACAATAGCATCCGTCAATCCGCGTTCCTTGAGCGCAATGATATTGCAAAGACGGTCTGCACCAAGCGTGCTCGGGTTCGGGTACGCAATCGGGCAATTGAGGCAGTTTGAGGAACTCACCACTTGCACAGGGCGCTTGAGGAGGGTTTGCAAAGCCTTGACCCACGGACGTTCAAGCGAAGGGACCACAGTCGAAAGTCCCACATGCGTCACAGATTCGGGCTTGATTTTCGAAAAATGAATAAGACCACCCACGCGGTTCATCACTTCGTCCGAAGTGGTTTCCTTGCGAGTTGTAAGTCTCCAATGATCAACAACCTTGTCGCCCTTGAATATACCAAGTACCGTATGTGAGTTGCCCACATCGACAACGAACGACAAAGTATTCTTTAAATTCTTTTTCATCGCGGTAAAAGATAGTAATAATCAATTAGTTATTGGTTGATGGTTATTGGTCATTGGTTTTTATAATCGCAGCATAGCTGCCAAATTAAAAACTAATAACTAAAGACTAATGACTATTGACTAGTTTAAAAAAAGCCTGCTTCAATTCTCGTGTCGCTTTTTCCGGATCGGCGGCTTTCATAATTGCCGAAACAGCGCAAATGCCAGAAATGCCAGACCCCTTGAGGACATCAATATTATCCTTGTTCAGCCCGCCAATAGCATTAACCTTGATGGGAACAGCCTTCACAATAGCCTTGAGCGTATCTACACTCGTAAGAATCGTAACGACCTTGGTCGTTGTCGGATAAATCGCCCCCACGCCCAGGTAATCGGCTCCTTGCTCATACGCTTCAAGAGCCTGCGGAACAGTCTTCGTCGTGGCTCCAATTATTTTATCAGCACCCATCAACTGACGAGCCACAGCCACCGGCATATCCGTCTGACCGACATGCACACCTTCGGCCCCGATAGCCAAAGCAACATCAACACGGTCATCGATTATCAGCGGAATTCCATAACGCTTAGTCACCTCATGAGTCGCAGTCGCAAGTTCCATGTATTCGCGCGTCGAGCGGTTCTTTTCGCGCAATTGAATAAGCGTAGCCCCGCCTTTGCATGCAGCCTCTACAGTTGGCAAAAATTTTTCAGCAGGAACACTAGTACTATCTGTAATGAAATAAAGCGTTGTATCAAGATTTTTCATGTTTTTAAAGGTAGAAAAAATACTCCGCTTTGGAATAAAGCCATTTAAAGTATGGAAAATTGTGCTTTTTCTCACGAAATTTACATTTTTCTTGCAAAAACATGTCGCAAATCTTTAAACATTTTATATCTTTGAGAAAAAGGCTATTGCCATAAAATATGGAGCGATATTATGAGAACTATAAATTCAAAGAGGGGTATAACCCTCATGGAGCTTATGGTGGTTCTCGCTATTATGAGCATTCTCTCCACCGTAGCTATGCCAAAGATGTTTGGTGCCGGAGAAAAGGCTCGTGAGAAAATCGACCTTATGAAGCTCTATGACCTCAGAAACGCTATCAACTTAGCGCTTATTGAGGACATGGATGCAATGACATACTACGAACCATCAGAAGCTATAAACAATCCAACGAACAAGAATACTCTAATTAATAGACTAAATGAAGGTCTTTCATCCGATCAAGGAGCAGCCCTTTTCGTAATCGAATTGCATGATAGGTATTCCATAAACATTCAGGGACGTCATGATAAAGCTAATACAAAGTACAATGTTAGCGAATTAATTGGCCAAGATGGAACTTTCTATTGGGCATTGAAAGACGCAAACTTTGACGGTGTTGCCGACATTATCGCCGACCGATATAAAAAGGGCGGAGATGCCAACGTTAAAAATGGAGGCGATACATATACATCGATTCCATGGAAAAAAGGCTCCTCCACATACTACCGAACAGCACCCAAGAGAACAATATTCCAAAGTAAGGCACTTAATGCAGGCAAGAAGGAAAACGACAACGAACGTTTCACTGTGAGCATCCGTTGGTCTGATCCAGACAATCCAGGTTTTTCTGTTGAAGTTTACATTCTTCCAAACGAAGGCAGCTGGAATACAGCTTACAGGTCGAAATATGGAACATGCTTCTCTACATACGGCCGCAAAGGTTGCGCAAAGAGCAAGTAATTTAAAATGAATTAACGAAACGCCTCGGATTTTTCCGAGGCGTTTTCTTGTAACTACGGCAAATAGCCGTAGTTTTGTATGATAGCTGCGTACCGGTAGTAACTGCGCCGAAGGCTCATTACACGTAGAGATAGTCGTTCAGCACGGGTTGCATACCTTCGCTGCTCATGTCAGCGTACATTTTGTCGATGCTGCGGCCGTCATTGATTTCGAACTGTTCATCGCCGCCTTCCCCATCGTCGTGCCCGCTGTATTTGCTTTCGTGGTCACCGATACCGGTCGAGACGCCTGCGGAAATCTTCGTGGCGGCGATTTTCACGATGCCATTGCGGAATTCCTTGCTTTCGCGGCTCGAGACTGTAATGCCCACGAACGGGAGGAAGATGCGGTAGGCGCAAAGCACCTGGCAGAGTTCCTTTTCGTGAACGTCAAGCGGGCTGATTTTTTCGTTGTTCACAATCGGACGGAGACGCGGACAGCTGAGGCTCATTTCGGCATGCGGGTACTTCTTTTGCAAGTAGTAAACGTGCAGAGCGCTGGCGAGGGCATCACGGCGGAAATCCGAAAGTCCGAGAAGCGCCGAGAATCCGCAACCGCGCATGCCACCCATGAGAGCGCGTTCCTGAGAATCAAAGCGGTATGGGAACACGCGCTTGTGGCCAAGCAAATGAAGTTGTTCATAGCGCTTGCGGTCGTATGTTTCTTGGAATACCGTCACGTAATCGACGCCGCATTCGTGCAAGTACTTGTATTCATCGACATTCACCGGGTAAACTTCAACGCCTACGAGCTTGAAGTACTTGCGTGCAAGCTTGCAAGCTTCACCGATGTATTCGACACTGCTTTTGGCGCGGCTTTCGCCCGTGAGCAACAAGACTTCTTCCATGCCGCTGTCGGCGATGACCTTCATCTCGTGCTCGATCTGTTCCATGTTCAGCTGCATACGCTTGATGTGATTGTAGCAGTTGAAACCGCAATAGACGCAGTAGTTTTCGCAATAGTTCGCGATGTAGAGCGGCGTAAAGAGATAAACATTGTTGCCGAAATGGCGGCCCGTCTCAATCTTTGCCTTGGCTGCCATCTGTTCGAGGAACGGAGCTGCCGCAGGAGAAAGCAAAGCCTTGAAATCTTCGATGGAGCATGTGTCGTGCTGCAAGGCGAACTGCACATCGCGAGCGGTGTACTTGGAAGCGTCGTAACTTTCGAATGCATCAAGAACCTTGTCGCGGATGTCGGAGTGAATCACTTCCATTCCCGGCAGATATTCCATGATGTCCGTGCGGACAGACGGGTCTGTTTCGATTCTGTGCTTGCGTTCTAGAGCCGCCGGCGAGAGATTTCCAGAATCAAAAAAGTAATTGTTGTCTTTGCGTTCTGCCATCTTAATCCCTCAAGAATCCTGTAAGCGGGTCAGATGCAGATGCGCCACGAGAAAGCACACGGCCAAGCCCAGCAAGGTAAGCCTTGCGGCCGGCTTCAATGGCAAGTTTGAATGCGGTTGCCATTTGCGTAAGGTCGCCTGCGGTTGCAAGAGCGGTATTTGCCATAATGGCGGCGGCGCCCATTTCCATGGCGGCACAAGCTTCGGACGGTTTACCGATTCCCGCATCCACGATAATCGGGAGCTCGATTTCGTCAATCAAAATTTGGATAAAGTCTTTTGTGCAAAGTCCCTTGTTCGAACCGATTGGAGACGCAAGCGGCATCACGGCAGCAGCACCAGCATTCACGAGGTCACGAGCCACGTTCAAATCCGGGTACATGTAAGGCATCACCACAAAGCCTTCCTTCGCAAGCGTTTCGGTAGCCTTGATGGTTTCGGCATTGTCCGGGAGCAAGTACTTGGTATCGCGCATGATTTCGATTTTCACAAAGTCACCGCAACCAAGTTCACGGGAGAGTTTTGCGATGCGGACTGCTTCTTCGGCATTGCGGGCGCCCGATGTGTTCGGCAAAAGCGTGACGTTTTTCGGAATGTAGTCGAGGATGTTTTCGTGTTCCTTCGTGTTTGCACGGCGAACGGCAAGCGTTACAATTTGAGCGCCAGCATCCTTAACCGCAGCTTCAATGAGCTTGAGGGAATACTTTCCAGAACCGAGAATAAAACGAGAATCAAATTCATGACCGCCAATAACAAGTTTGTCAGAATTCATTTGCATGTCCTTTATGTTAAACTTCTAGACCGGCAATAATCCGGATAATCGTGAGCGCCTCATGCGCTGCGCAAATCTGCACGCGTGGAGCGAGGAGTGCAAGTCCTTGAGTCACGTCGCTCTTGCCATCGCCACAGAGGTAAAAATGTTTTGAAATCTTACGCGTCTTGATAGAATTCGCATCATCCGTGCCTGCCATTCCAGAGGCGGCAACGAGATACTTTTGCGGATACTTCTCAAGCACAGCGTTTACAAGCATCGACTTTGTTTCGGGATTGTCGAACGCTTCGCATACAACATCGGCATTTGCCACGAACTTGTCGATGTTGTCTTCCGTGATTTTTTCGTCGTACGCTTCAAACTCTGTGTACGGTGCTATTTCTTTCAAATTATCAACGAGCGCAAACGCTTTAGGCTCTCCAACCTGAGATGCCTTGTACTGCTGGCGTTGCAAGTTCGTCACGTCAACACGGTCAAAATCCACGAGAATGAGCTTCTTGATGCCCGCGCGAGCGAGATTGATGGCGACATTAGAGCCAAGTCCACCTACACCACAGATGGCAACTGTGGCCTGTTCCAATTTTTGAACAATTTCTTCGCCTTGCTTTTGTACGAGTGCGCGTCGGAACTCTTCCCTGCTCGGGATTCGAACGCTTTCCATCACCCGCCTCCAACAAAGTTCACAACTTCGACGACATCCCCCGCTTCGAGGACGACCTCGGCATACTTTGATTTGGGGACGATTTTCAAGTTGCGTTCAACAGCGATGCGCTTTGTATCGTAATTTGCGGACGCCAAATATTCGGCAATGGTCATGCCTGCCGCTGCGACGTTTTCACCGTTGATTTTGACTGGATTTGAGTTCAATGGAACCTCCCTACGTTGGCATTATCCAAATCAGGTTCGGTCGAAGTTTTCAACTTCCTCTCAGCCCGTTGTACGAGCTCCCGTAAACATGATAAAATTAACTATTGAAGGGGTATTTGGCAAGTAAGAATAAGGCATTCTGCCTTGACTGGATGCTTCTATTTTAATCAGAAAAAGTACTTCATGCGGGCGGAGCCCCAGCTCGGAGTTGCGAAGGCCGCACGGGCCCCTCCCTGCACCCTCCCCATCCTTGGCCGACGCTTTTGTTATCAATACGATTTCTTGACAATTGGATTTTAAAGTAAAAATCTCGCTTTTGATATTCTAAAATTCTATAAAAAAAATGCCCCGCGGTGCGGAGCATTTTCAAAAGATTTTGAGAAGTAAGATTACTTATCCTTAGCAAATTTCTTAGAGGCGGCCTTGACCTTCGGATCGTTCTGAGCGTCCTTGATCTTCTGCTTGATACCATCTTCGATGGACTTCTTGAGCTTTGCAGCGAGGTTGGGGAAACGGTCTTCCAGGGAATCACTAAAGACAGCCGGCTTCTTTGCAGCAGCAGGAGCAGCGCCCTTGCGCTTACCGTTGAACGGGCGCTTTTTCTTGGACGGAGCCTTCTTTACTTGAGATTTTTCTTGGGATTTTGTTTCCTGAGGCTTAACTTCTTCTGTGGATTTGACTTCTGCTTCTTCTGCCATAAATATACCTCTTGGAAAATTGTTTAAGTTGACGGGCGCAAAGATAGTAAAAAACTATGAAATTGCAAGTGAACACGCTATGGTCCTTAGTTATTAGTCAGTAGTCGTTAGCCAAATAGCCGTACCTTTTGAGGCATCATCAACTATTGACCAATGACTATTGACTAGGTTCTAGATTCAATCCAATGCGCGAGGACTGTGATATCGGCGGGGCGCACTCCAGGCACGCGGCTTGCTTGCCCAAGCGTTAGCGGTTTGTGGGCGTTGAGGCGCTGGCGGCTTTCAATGCTGATGGCTGTAATGGACATGTAATCGAAGTCCGGCGAGAGCTTAACCTTTTCCATCTTCTTCTGGTCGTCAATTTCGCGTTCCTGACGGTCGAAGAATCCGGCATAGAGCTCTTCGGCGTACATGTACCACTGGTCACGGCGCGTGATTTGGGCATCGGGAGCTGCCACCTTAAAGAATGTCTCAGGATCAATGCCCGGGCGGCGGAGCACGTTAATCCAGCGGGTGCGTTCGGAGGCAAGAGCCTGACCGCCCGCTTCGAGAATGACGTTTGCTTCTTCCGGTGTTGCAGACGTTTCTGCAAATTTCGTCTTGAGATCAGCCATGAAGTTACGGCGGCGGTCCCAATCAAACCAGTCTCGGTCGCTAATCATGCCAATTTTGCGAGCCTTTTCCTTGAGGCGCATCTCGGCATTGTCGCTGCGAAGGAACAAGCGGTATTCGGCACGGCTCGTGAACATGCGGTATGGTTCATCGAGCAAGATGTTCACAAGGTCATCGACCATCACTCCGAGATAGCTTTCGGAGCGTCCAAGAATGAACGGTTCCTCACCCTTGACCTTGAGTGCTGCGTTGATGCCTGCCATAAGGCCCTGACCGGCGGCTTCTTCGTAACCGCTCGTACCGCAAACTTGGCCTGCAAAATAAATTCCGGGCACGTGCTTACATTCAAACGTCGGATAAAGCTGCGTGGCATCCACGGAATCATATTCGACAGCGTAACCGATTTGCAAAACCTTTGCGCGCGTAAGACCCGGAATCGTGTGGATGGCAGCAAGCTGGATGTCAGCCGGCAAGCTTGAACTAAAGCCATTGATGTACACACGCCCGATGTCAGCCTGTTCCGGTTCGAGGAACAGCTGGTGCCCGTCGCGGTCGCCAAAACGGTTGATTTTATCTTCGATACTCGGGCAGTAGCGCGGGCCCTTGCCGTGAATACGGCCGCTGAACATCGGGCTGTCCTTGAAACCGCTACGCAAAATATCGTGCGTTTTTATGTTCGTACGAGTAATCCAGCAAACGCAATCATTGCGGATAAACTTATTGACCTGGTCGCCCCAAAACTTGTCGGGAGTCGCGCCGTCAAAATGACGGTCGCTCATCGGCCACGGCTTATCATCGCCATGTTGCACATCACATTCATTAAAATCAATCGAATCAGGATCGAGGCGACTCGGCGTTCCAGTCTTCAAGCGACGCAAACGAATTCCATTCTTCGCCAAACATTCCGAGAGTTTATCAGCACTCGGTTCGCCAACTCGCCCACCGATGCTCGTTTCAAGACCGGTAAACATCTTGGATGCAAGGAACGTTCCGCTCGTAATGACGAGTGCACGCGTGATGTAGCGGTCGCCGTTCAAGAGCGTGAGTTCCAAGCGACCATCGTTCATGCGTTCAAACGATGCCAGTTCACCTTGAATCAGCGTAAGCCCCTGCAAACTTTCCATTGTTTCGCGGGCAACTTCGCTGTAATACTTCATATCGCATTGCGCACGCGGCCCCCAAACGGCAGGGCCCTTGCTCATGTTGAGCATGCGGAACTGGATACCCGCCTTGTCAGTCAAAAGACCCATGAGGCCACCAAGAGCGTCAATGTCGCGAACGATTTGGCCTTTCGCTACACCACCCACAGCAGGGTTGCAAGACATTCGACCAATAGCGTTCAAATCCATCGTAAGCATGGCGGTTTTGACACCGATTTTCCATGCAGCATGGGTTGCTTCAATTCCAGCGTGACCGCCTCCGACAACAACGACATCAAATTCTGCGATAATCATGCGCCAAATTTAAAAAATAACGGGCAATACGGCTATAAAAAAATGCACTACAAAAAAGAACGCATCCCGCGATGCGAGATGCGTTCCCAAAAATTATATCAGAAGAATTACTTCTTAGCCTTGGGCGGCTTTACTTCCTTCTTGGGTTGCTGCTTGGCTTCCGAAGCCTTTGCAGTATCTGCAGCCGGCTTCACTTCAATCTTCCATTCGACGTTCTTGCCTTGGAGGAGTTCCGAGATTTCCTTCTTCAAGTCATCCTTTTCGCGTTCGAATGCTGCGTACTGCTTGTACGTGCCATCCGGATTCACGAGGTAAACCTTAGGAACATAGCCATCGCTATAAAGTTCACCGAACTGACGAGATTCATCCCACATAACGCTGATGTTTTCGTCGAACTTAGCATCGTCAATGAAGCGACGGATGCCCGGCTTGTTGTTTCCACCGCTAGCGATAGAAACGGTCGTGAGACCCTTCGGAGCAAATTCCTTTGCAATTTCAAGAATCTGCGGAGCTGCATGAGCGCAGTGACCGCAAGTTGCAGAGAAGTAGAACATGAGGAGCGGCTTGCCAGCAAATGCACTCAGGTCTTCGCCCTTGACAGTGATGCCCGAAGCCTTCACACTGAAGTTCATCTTAGCAGGCATGCCATTTGCAAGAGTATCACCACGGAGAGAGGCAACTTCAGCCTTGAGCTTTTCTTCTTCTTCCTTAGCCTTCTTCATCCTTTCTTCGTTAAGTTTCTTCGATTTTTCCATGAAGCGGTCGCCGACTGCCTTCAAAGTGTCGTCCGGAACAGCCATCGTGTACGTAGTGTCACGAACGCGCTTACCAGCATCACGAATACCGAGGATAAAATACTCACCATCAAATTCTGTATCGAACTGACGACCGATGCTGTAGAACTGATTACCGAACTGGAAACCAACGAGGTAAGAGAACTTTTGCTGTTCAGAAGGAACTTCCGGGAGCGTCACCTTTTCATTCTTCACGGCCGGAGCAGCACTGACCGGCAAAGCCTTACGAAGAGAATCCACATAAGCGCGAATCTGGTCACCGTCCATGTTCTTAGTCACATTCGTATCCGGTTGAACCTTAACATAACGTTCACGCATAGCACTCTGGATTCGTCTGCTAATTGCACCAAGAGAATCCTGCGGGAGCTGCAACTTGATGGTAGAATCCTTCATGTTGCCGAAAGCATCACGGAAAGCCTGAACAACAACATCTTCGTCAATAGCTTCACCAGTTTGCCACGGAAGGTTCGAGAAGTTCTGAAGACCGAACTGAGCACCAAGCATGTATGCAAATTTTTGGTCATCCGAAGAATCAGGTGTAATAGCTGCTGTTTTAGCAATCGGTTTTTGTGCTTCACCGCAAGCAACTAGAGCTAGAGCTGCAGCACCAAGAGCAATCTTTTTCAGTTTCATTTTTTAAAGACTCCTTAAAGTCAAAATCGCTAGGAGTGGTACCACCCCTATTTTCGCGTTTTAATATACATAATTTTAACGGAGTGAATCACGGACAAACCCATTTTCTGGCTGTCCATCGAGCACTTTAAACGAGGTCGATCCAATAACGGCCCCATCTTTATATGCCGTTTCCACACGATACGTCCCCATAGGGATATTTTTCTTCCGAGAATAGCTGCGGTAACCTTGATCCCGCCCCCCTCGAATAACCATTCGACTAGATGTAATTTTATCCGTTAATTTAAATTTATTTGTAGATGGTTCCTTGTAATACCAACGATACTCTATTGGGGCCTTAAGTTCTGCAGGCGCATAAACGGATGACATAAAGTAAATTTCATCCCCTTCATCTTTGTGAATTGTTAAGCCCTTAAAACCAATTCTTTGCCAAAAATCGAGATTATCAGCATCACACGAATACGTTTCACGATCAAAATTTTTGCACACGATTTGTTGTTTTAAAACAAGCGGCACCGGAGCAATCCAATTTGCAAGATAGAATACTGACAAAACAACACTAATCGTTATGGGAGCTATCAAAAAGAATTTATTGCGAGCAAAATCACGCAAAGATTTCATCCAAAGTAAATAGCAAATTCCAACGGACAATAGAGTGCTTAAAAAGAACCAAAATGTTCCCATACCATGAACTAAATGTGGTATCAAAAAGTTAAAGAACATCGTTCCAAGCAAGCAGAAAAATGCAAGGCAAACACCAAAGTTTTCGTACTTCTTTTTCAAGAATTCATTGCCAACGAGGAGCATCGCCAAAACAAGCACAAAGATAAACGCAGCTATGGAACCTGAACTTTTGAAATAGCAAATAACGAGAGCACTACAGAGATTTCCAAAACAAAACTGAACAAGCCAAGTCAATCGGTCAATCCAACTTTGCGGCCATTCAATAGACAATACTTTATGATAAAAGCGATGCAAAACTTTAGACTCAGATTCATCTTCATTTGCATTATCGCAACAATCGACATTTTTTCGCGTAGCAATGAAATAAATAGCAACAAGAGCGACCACATAATAAAAAGATAAAAAGACAAGGTCCGAACCATAGACCTTACTCCCTATCGTCATCGAATCCCAGCTGAATCCGCCTAAAAAAGCAAAAGCCGGAAAAAACTTCTCCGTTTTTTGAATAGCGGATTTTTCCCGCAACCTGTTTAAAAATTCCATGACTGCAAAATACAAAAAAAGCTAAATTTACGCCGTAAAAATTTTAAAAGGTCATTACAATGAAACTCTCCAAGTACTTCTACGTAACGCTCCGCGAAACGCCGAGCGACGCCACCATGCCCTCCCACATCTTCCTCATGCGCGGCGGCTATATCAAGCCCGTTTCTACCGGTATCTACTCCATGATGCCGATGGGTTTCCGCGTGATCCAGAAGATCGTGAACATCATCCGCGAAGAAATGAACAAGATTGGCGGTATCGAAGTGGACCTGCCGGTGGTGCAGACCGCTGAACTCTGGAGCGAATCGGGCCGTTACCAGGCCATCGGCGAAGAACTGCTCCGCTTCAAGGACCGCAATAACCACAACATGGTGCTCGCCATGACGCACGAAGAAGCCATGACGGACCTCGTTCGCTACGTGCTGAACAGTTACAAGCAGCTGCCGGTGATGCTCTACCAGTTCAAGACCAAGTACCGCGACGAAGCCCGCGCCCGCGGCGGCCTCATCCGCGTCCGCGAATTCTTGATGAAGGACGCCTACAGCTTCCACACCAGCCAGGAAGACCTCGACCGTCACTACCAGGAAGAATACGATGCTTACCTCCGCATCTACCGTCGCGTGGGCATTGAACCGGTGGTGGTGCAAAGCGATACGGGTATCATGGGCGGTAAGGTCGCTCACGAATTCATGCTGGATACTCCGAACGGCGAAGACTACTTGATCCTTTGTAAGAAGTGCGGCTACCAGGCCAACCGCGAAATCGCTAAGTTCCAGCGTGTGCCGTTCAAGGGCGACGAAAATGCAGCCCTCGAAAAGGTTGCAACGCCGAACAGCGAAAGCATCGAAGAAATTACCAAGTTCCTGAACGTTCCGGCTGAATCCACCGCCAAGTGCGTGTTCTTCGACTTCGAAGGCAAGCTCATCACGGTCGTGGTTCCGGGGAACCTCGACGTTTCCGAAATCAAGCTTCACAACTTGCTGAAGGCGAAGGAACTTTACCCGGCCGAAGACAGCCTCATCAAGGCTTGCGGCATGGTTCCGGGCTTTGCATCCCCGATTAATGCACACGACACCCGCATCATCGTGGACGAAGCAATCGCTGATTCCTTCGACCTCGTGACGGGCGCGAACGAAGAAGGCTTCCACTTCAAGCATTGCAACCCGAAGCGCGACTTCCCGAAGTTCGAAGTTGCCGACATCGCCGAAGCTTCCGAAGTCTGCAAGTGCCCCTGCTGCGGCGAACTCCTCACGGAAACCCGCGGTATCGAAATGGGTAACATCTTCAAGCTCGGCACCAAGTTCTCTGAATCTATGGGTGCTAAGTTCCTCACCGCCGAAAAGACCACCGCTCCCGCCATCATGGGCTGCTACGGCATCGGCGTGGGCCGCTTGATGGCATCCGTCGTGGAAAACAGCCACGATGACTTCGGACCGATTTGGCCCAAGTCCATCGCTCCGTTCCAGGTCGAAATCGTCCCGATCGGCAAGGAAGCCGAACTCGTGGAACTCGCCGAGAAGCTCGAGAAGGAACTCGAAGCAGCCGGCATCGACGTGCTCGTCGACGATCGCGACGAACGTCCGGGCGTGAAGTTCAAGGACGCTGACCTCTGGGGTTCTCCGGTGCGTATCGCCATCGGCAAGAAGGGCCTTGTGAACGGCGAAGTTGAATGGAAGTTCCGCAACGAAAAGCAGTTCACCATGGTCAAGGTCGAAGACGTCATCGCCAAGGCCAAGGCATACTTCGCTGAATAGTCATTCATCATTCCAGCCTTGTGCTGGAATCTAGATGCAAAAACACCTCTGCTTCAGCAGAGGTGTTTTTATATAAATCCCAAAAGTCTATACAATTAAGACCAGTACGCTTTCAAAGAGAACTTCCGAGCCTTAAGGCGAATTGGAATCAAATGCACAAATTCAACCCAATTATTGATAAAGCTCCAAAATACTTCTATCGGGTCAAACATAAACAATTGCAAAGGACGATGCATTCTTGCAAACCATCTTATAAAAGCATTGCGCTTTTGCCTTGGTGCAAAGCTACCGAAAGCCCCACCTTTAACGACTTCCTGTAAAAAAATCATCCCCAATTTACGGTTCGGCTCACAAATCATTTTTTGAGCATCCAGCTTAAAGATATATTCCAACACCCACATTAAAGCAGAAGCGGTCCTGTACACCCCAAAACGACGCAACACCGAAGATACCTCAGCGCACTCACTTTCCGAAGCATTCTGCAAAAGCACATAATAATCTACGAGATGCTTTAAACCTATACCCGACTCGAAAAAATGACGATGGATATGTTCTAGTTGCATAACCAAAGCAAATTTTACAGAAGGGACATAAAACCCTTCCGGAACAAGTTCAATATTTTTGATTTCGTTTTCCAGATAACGTTGCAATCGTCTATTTGCAAACGGATTGAAAACTGAAGAAGCCGGCCTATAATGAACCTCAACCGCAACACCATCAAATTTTTGATGCAAATGAAAATGATGCGGTGAAAAATGGGTCAAACATTTATGAAGTTCTTTACGATAAGTTTTATAATCGAACCAGCTAATTTTGGGAAAATCTTCTAACAACCCCATGCGTTTCAGCAAATCAAGCACTTTTTGTCGACCGCCTTCGACCCAAATATCGATATCACCGCATTGTCTAACAAACGGATCAGGATAAAGTCTTGCATTGGCAGGTCCCTTAAGGATGGCGCTACGGAAACCTTCGGCAGCAAACATTTCCGTCAAACGAGCGGCGACACCATTCAACAGTTGATTTTGCCCTTGAATCGTTTCCGTTGCACAAGCCCACTTTAGAAAAAGCGGACGAGGAGGACGATCAGAAGCCGGCAGTAAGCGAATTCCCTGAAATTCTAGTCCCACAACTCGTTGTTGAACAGCATAGCTATACACATTACCCCATTTCTCTGGAGAAATCGGGCAGTCAGGAACGGATTTCGTCATCGCAGAACGCAATAACGAAAAGAACATATTCATTTTTGCAGAAGTCTTAGTTTCAAACATCAAATATTAGGCAACAGGGGGTTAGATAAAATCATTTGCAACACAAAAGCTACAAAAAAAATCGGAAATATATAGTCCCGATTATACAGATTGCAACCCAACTTGACTTAAAATCATTTCACCCTCTTGCATAGTCCTTGTAAAATTGATTATCTTATAAACGTATGATGAACTCTATTGACTGGTCTGTGGGCTGGTGCTATATCTGCACCGTGCTATTGCTTTTATTGATTGTCACCATTTTGCTGTTGCTCGACTACTGGAAAAGGCAACGGCTTTACACGCTTTTTGCGGGTAACCTGGGTGAGTTCATCGTCGTACTTTCGGACAAGTTTGAATTTATCAGCTCACTGCCGCAGTTCATGTCGGACCCGCTCTTTGACAACTTGAGCAAAGACCGTCTGTTCAGAGACATTTTGCCGCCTAAGGACTGGGCTCGTCTCAAGCTTTATTTTGACGATATCGACAAGCACCCCGAAATGCCGTTCATGTTTTCGTATAAGCGCGATGACGGTACGATGCTTTGGTTCGAAATGCGCTGTAAACACCAGCGACTTTCCATGGACGAATCCCGTTACATCTGCTTGATCAAGAATATATCGAACACCGTCGAAAACCAGCATCGCCTTGATGAAGCCGAGACAAAGCTCAAGTCTTTACTGCGCAATACCGGCGACTTTTTGTGGAAATTCGATTTCGAAAGCCGTCAGCTATTTTTGCTCACTCCGATGATGGACGACGACTATCGTGATGTTCCTCGTTCTGGAGGTGTTGTCGACGTAGAATCACTCATGCCTGAAGACGATTTCAAGTTGCTCGAACGCGTGATGAACGAATGCATGATGAAAGCTGGTGGCGAAGCAGCATACGACGACAAAGGCCACTTGCTCGATGAACAGAGCCAGCTGAATCGCCTCGCCAATGAAAACGCACGCTTTGGCACGCTCAAAATACGTTGCTGGAATAGCGAAAAGAACCTCGTGTGGTACGATTTCCGTGGGCACCTCGCCCCCGACGACGAAGACCGCATCGTGATGATGGGTTCCGCCCGCCGCGTCGAAACATCTCCCGAAATTCCATTCCTCATGAAGAGTGGCGTCGAAGGATCTCTAATAAACTCGCTTTTCAACTTCCCGAACATCGGTATATTCTGGGTAGACCGCAACTTCACCATTCTCGGGTGCAACAACGCGTTCGCCACAGATTCCGGCTTTGCCAAAACAGACGAAGTCGTCAATCAATCTTTGAAAGACGTCATCTCCGTCAAGTACCTCCCCTATTACGATTCCATGATCAAGGACGTATTCGATAACGGCTCGCCCAAAAGCTGGAAGGGTAAATTTGATGATAGCGACTGGATTTGCACCATAAACGTCGTGCCCATGCTCAAGTCTCTCCTCAAGTCCGGCTATACCGTGAGCCGCGTGCTGTGCGTTTATATGCGAATTTCAGGATAAGATACGTTTTAAATTAAGGTTCTATTGCACCAGTATGGCAATCGTAGATTCCATAGGAGAAAAACGGCTTCCCTTCCTCGAAGGTGGTTCCTTCACGCTTTTTCTTCTCAAAACCAGCCTTTAGACGCTCCGCAATCTGAGCAATGACTTTTTCAGGAATAATCCCGTCTACGCTATTTTGTTTTCGATCCTTTGCATCTCGGTAAAAGACTGTGAATTGCCCTTTCCGATAGACAGCCTCAAAAAAGATACCCACCTTTTGAGATAGGTACGCATCGATGGCCTTCCCTACATAATTGCCTTCTTCGTTGCCTTCAGCATCCACTACGACCCAATTAACGATTTGATTTTCACTAAACGAGAGCGTATCGCCATTCTTGTATTCCTTGACATAGTACATCGTATTGGCAAGAATTCCTTGAAAATGCGAGCCAGCGCACTTGATTACCCTAATAAAGGCCATTTCCTTTGTTCCATCCTTGGCCTTAATGTCTATCTGCACATACATGGACCGATTTTCGCGAACATAGTCGCCTGCAATATACTTCTGCTTGACCGCAGGGAACGTTGCCTTGGCCCTTTCCATATAGGGATTAATGAACTTCTGCATAGCAGGAGTCATGCCAGAGAATTGATCTTCGGCAGCATAGCTACACACGAGAAATACTAAAAGCAGGAAAAATACACGAAAAATTCTAATCATACTTACAATATATAATTCATTTACTCAAAACACAAAAAATATCCGCTTCATCAGAAGCGGACATTTAAATTCGGTTCTGGATCCTTCGACTACGAACCTAACGGTTCTTCGCTCAGGATGACATCCTCTATCAAGAAACACAGAGAGCCTAGCGAGAGCAAAACAAAAAGTCTGCTTCGTTTGAAGCAGACCTAAAAATCAATTTGGATTAGAACCGAGTGAGACAAGGCGCGAGCCCCCATAGCGTACAAAGCGTACGTGAGGGAGCGAGTAACGCCGTATCACGACGGTTATAATTCAAATTAGCCGAGAGTGACTTCGACCTTGTGGATACCCTTCGTAAAGACCGGTGCGACGTTGGAATCGATTTCCTGACCGTCAACAACCATCTTAGCCACACCCTTGCAGACGTGGTTCGGGTTCTTCACGGTGATCTGGTAGGTAGCACCGCGGAACTTACGGGTAGCTTCGAAGCCAGCCCATGCGCTCGGGATGCAAGGATCGACAACGAGGCCATCGAAGCTTGCACGGATACCGATGATGAACTGCGTTGCAGCCTGGTATGTCCAAGAGCTTGTGCCGGAGAGCCATGCGTTACGGCCCATACCGAACTGCTTGTGTTCGTCACCGAGGATGTTCTGCGGATAGCAATACGGTTCAGATTCGAAGATGTCGAGGATGCCGTTCTTGGAAGCCGGGTTGATCTGGCAGTAGTATTCGAAAGCCTTGTCGCCACGGCCAAGGATCGTTTCGGCAATCATCACCCACGGGTTCGTGTGGAGGAAGATACCGCCGTTTTCCTTTGCTCCAGGAGGATAGGTGGAGATGCCACCAACAGCCGGTTCAAAGCCACGGTAACCCGGAGTAGAGCTCTTCACGCCGTACTTGGTGTTGAGGAGCTTGTTCAAGCTGTCCATGCCCTGCACAGCGCGGTCGCCGAATGCAATGCCGGAGATGACCGGCCAAGACTGGCCGTTGCAGTAAATCTTGCCGTACTTGGCAGAGGAAACGCCGTAGCCGTTGCCATCCTTGTCGAACCAACGAGTCCACCACTTGCCGTCCCAAGCGCTGTCGTTGAATGCCTTCTTGACATCTTCGTACCAGCCCTTGTACATTTCAACGGCTTCCTTGTCGCCGAGAGCTTCTTCAATGCCCATCATTTCGAGCAAAGCCTTTGCGTACAAAGCAGTGTTGAACGTAGATTCTGCACCGAGCGGGAGGTTCATGCAGTCGTTCCAGTCAGCAAAGCCGAGGAGCGGCAGACCGTGCTTGCCGAGGTGTTCGCGAGAGAACTTGAGAGAACGCTTCAAGTGTTCGAGGACAGTGCCCTTTTCACGCTGAGCACGCTTCTTGCCAGCTTCGTAGAACGGAATTTCCTCATCGAGGAGTTCCATCTTGCCGGTTTCTCTGAGGTAGTTAGCAACAGTGAGGACAATCCAGAGGTGGTCATCGCCGTACCAGTCTGCGTAAGCCGGGTTGCCATTTTCATCAAGCACGCCCTTCTTTTCGCGGGAGTCACCGGCGTTAGCTTCGTTGCCGTTATCTTCTTCGAGGGCAAGCGGAGCATACTGGTGCATAGCGTTACCTTCAGGACGCTGCACGGAGAGGAGGTTCTTCGTAAGAACGAGAGCTTCTTCCGGCATGTGGCTCATGACGCCCATGAGGTCCTGGCTGGAGTCACGGTAACCGATACCGCGGCTGGTGCCGTAGCCCAACTGGTAGAGGGACAGGTAGCGGCTCCAGTTCTTGGTGGTGTGGCACTGACGCGGGTTGTGCACATTCACCATGGAGTTGAATGCTGCATCCGGAGTGTTCACCTGGATTGTAGAGAGGTAGTTTTCCCAGAACTTTGCGAGTTCTTCGAAAGCCTTGTCCACGTTCTTGAGATCGCGGTACTTCTTGATAGCCTTGGCTGCAACCTTGAGGCTCTGTTCCTGACCGAGCTGGGTGCAGGTACGGAAAGTCTTCTTGGCCGCAATCTTGCCAGCGTGGATCATGAGAGCAGCGATGTTGTCGCCACGGTCGCATTCGCTGTTAGCAAGTTCCTTGTTCTGGAGGCTGAGCGGATTTGCCCAGGAGCCCATTTCGTTCTGGCCGAGGAACACGCGGCGGTCGCCATCGAAGCTACCGACCTTGCAGTCAGCAGTAACGTAGTTCACGGCGTAGTCGCGCTTCATGTAAGCGTACTGTTCCAAAACAACGTGGCCGTCCTTTTCCCAGTGGCCCTTGAGGGTCATGGTCTGCGGAACCCAGTCGGCGTTCGTGAGCTGCTTTTCAGCTTCGAAGTGGCTGAATTCATAAACCGGGATGATGTCCACTTCCTTAGCGCCACCGGCGATGTTGGTCACCTGGATGTCCTGGAGGAGAGTGTTGGAGCCCGTCGGAACAAAAATCGTCACCTGAACGCGGAGGCCGTAAACTTCGGCAATCCAACGCATGTAGGAAAGACCCACGTGGCATTCCCACTTGTCGAGTTTGACGAGAGTCGGAACGTAGAACGGGGAGAAAATCTTGTAGTTCTTGCCATCCTTGATACGGATGTAGATAGTGCTGGCCTTGAAGTCAGAGCACGGCATCTGTGCAATGTACTTGGTGATACGGTTGAGAGCCGGGTCGCCTTTGCAAACGAGAGTGCCGCCGGTCGTATCGACGATACCGCCGAAATTGAGAGTACCGACGTAGTTGCACCACTTGATCGGGGTTGCCGGGGTGGTGAGCACGTATTCTTTTGCAGCGTCATCAAAGTAGCCATACTTAGCGGCAGAAGCCTTAGCGGTTTTCTTAGCCGGAGCCTTCTTTGCAGCGCTCTTCTTCACTGTTTTTGTAGCCATTTTATCTCCGTTAGAGAGGGGTTGTTAAAAAGTGATTAGTGGTTAGTGGCTAGTGGTTAAGACCGTAGCTCAGGAACCATTAACAATTTTTCGCGGTAAATATAGAATTTAGACAAGAAAGTAAAAGGCAACGCCCCGAGTTCACACCTTATTCCTCTTTCTTCTGATTAAAATCTTCAAAATCGCGGTTACCGAAATTGATATAGAAATATCCGCCAAGTTTCTGGCTGCGGACCGGGTCGCGCAAGATACCGATAGCGGCACGCACATACTTGAGTTCCACCAAAATGTGGTCGCGGCTCATGCAGTTGAGGAACGGGCCTTCGGGGTAAAGAGTCGGGCGCGGTTCTTCGGCAATCATCTTTTCAAGATTTTCAATTTCCTGAACAAGTCTACGTTCGTGCACCTCGAGCGTACGGATGACTTCCTTGTTCTCGGCACCATAAAGGAACGCAAAACCAAGTGTACGCGGGTCATCGTTAAAGCCGGTCAAATGCTTGAGCACTTCCTTGCGGAGAACTTCCCTACCCTTATCCGTAATGTTGAACACCATACGTTCTGGGCGGTTTCCGTCGCGTTCGGAATGACCGACAATGCATTCATTCTTTTCAAGCGTAATGAGTCTGTTATAGACAGTCGAGGTGCTAATCTTCGCCCAGCGGTCGAGTTCACGGTCACGAATTTCCGTGATGATATCATACCCACTGCGTTCGTGCTCCAAAATGAGACCCAGCAATACAAGATCGTAACGATTCATTGAAATTCCTTGATTTTTCGATATTCCAAGTTGGAATAATTGTCCAAAAGAAAACTACATTATTTTCGAAGAAAAGACTATTCTTGACAAAAAAATCATAAAAAAATTGATTTACATCTGAAAAAACTTTCTGTTCCAAAGTTCGACTTACCTTTTTTCCGCAATTTAAAGCAATAATCGCAATATTTAGTTTATATTTCTATTGATACGAAATGATATAGTATGGGGAGCTTTGTGCAAAACTTTCAGAAAACAAAAAAGAAAAACAGGCGACTAAAGTACTCGATAATAAGGTTCGCTCCCCTTATTCTTGTAGTCTATTGGGCCCTCGCGGCTTTTTCTACGTTCCAAGAAGAAGACAAAATAGCAGTCACGGCGCGCAATAAAGACTATATCAAAGATATCACACTTGCAATGGCAAGCAAGCTCGATGAAATTTTCTCGAACTCAGTCAAATCCATCGAAGCACTAGCAAATCTGAGCTCGGACGATGCTGAAAGCAACAGATTAAGCGGAGACTACCTCGCCGCCCTCGAAAAGATGGTGCAATTCGACCACGTGCACTTCACCGACGCCACCGGTCAAACACGGACTTCATCAAACGATACAATCTATTCCGGCGACAAATGGTTCTTTAACGAAGGAATGAACGGCAATAGCGGTATATACGTCATTATGCCCACAAACTCATCCATGGCGAACATTGTATTCTATGCACCCGTACAAATTCAGGGAAAAGTTGTCGGCATCCTATCATCCTCATTTGATGAAAAAACAATCACAAGGCTCCTCGAATATAAAGTCTACGGCGCAAGCGCCTCAGCGGGAATAGTCAACACCGAAGGTAAAAGCTTTATTTCCCTTGAATCCATGAAAATTCAACAAACCTCGGTTCAAGGCCAAACTCGACACAGTTTCAAGAGTTTCCTTTACACTGCGCAATTTGATAACGAGAACAGGAACAACATAATTCGCGCCTACACTACCCGCACGCCTTCAAGTTATACGTTCAAAGGCGACACGGACGAAATTCATGGCTACATCGCGCCGCTCCAAACAGTTCCACTTTGCGTTTATTCAAACTTTCCGACAGAAGCAGCCAAAAGCCTCTATTCCATGGGCATAAAAGCCGGCCGAATGTTGCAATTTTTGCTCATCGTCATATTCGTGGGCTACATAATCTACCTATTGCTCATCCAGTTCTACATCAAGCGGGTTGAATCCCGCGAAAACTACTTTGCCGGCTATATCGCCAAGGCAGAAAGCGAAATCGCAAGAGCAATGATTTACGTCGATGCCGAAAACGGGACCTATGAAGACCTCTCCTCAATGGCCTTGCCATTTCCGAAAAAAGGTAACCTGGACGACCTCGAACAAGGTTTTATACAAATAAACGACGACCTGCAAAACGGAGATGATTTCAGGCATTTCTTTGAAACCGTTATTAAGGAACGCAAAATTCACAAAAGAATTTCGAGCGTCGTATTCAGAAGTACAATACCGGATGGATGCCCCGAATACTTCACGATGGCCTACATTCCAGTCCAAGTAAAATTAAACGTTGTTTACAAAGGAATTATTTTATTCAGAAACATCACAGCAGAAAAATCCAAAGAAATCGAAGCGAATCAAAAGCTTTCGTTCGCATTGGCAGCCGCACGCGATGCAAGCAAAGCCAAAACGACATTCCTGTTCAACATGTCGCACGACATTCGCACTCCGATGAACGCGGTAACCGGCTTTACCGCCATGGCCAAGAAACATCTTGACGAACCGGAAATGGTCAAGGAATACCTGGATAAAATTGACATTGCCGGCAAGCAACTGCTCTCGCTAGTGAACCAAGTGCTAGAAATGTCGCGTATCGAATCAGGGAAAATCACTCTGAAAGAACAAACATGCGACATTCAAAATGTCATTACCGCGCTCATGACAACTTATGGCACGCATGCGGAATCCAAGGGAATCCGGTTCACGGCAACAATCGCGAACGTTGAGCACAGGTTCGTCTCTATCGACAGCGACCGCATCAACCAAATTACGGCAAACATTATCGGAAACGCCATCAAATACACACTCGAAGGCGGATGCATCAACTGCACCGTAAACGAGCACCAGTGCGACCGCGAAGGCTATGGCCTATACACCATGGTTGTCGAAGACACCGGCATCGGCATGACGCCTGAATTCCAAAAACATATTTTCGATGAATTCACCCGCGAGACGTCCACAACCGTTAGCAACATCCAAGGAACTGGCCTTGGCATGACTATCGTGAAAAAGCTCATCGACTTGATGGACGGCACAATCGATATTGAATCGCAAAAAGGCAAAGGCACCAAAATCACATTCTCCATTCCCATGAAATGGAGCAAGGAAGCGACAGCCAACGTTATCGAGAAGATTGACGTGAAACCCCAATCGCTCAAAGGCATGCACGTACTGCTAGTCGAAGACAACGAAATGAATCGCGAAATAGCACAGGAACTTCTGGAAGAAAACGGCATTGTAGTCGATACCGCCGAAGACGGAGACATTGCAGTCGAAAAAATCCGCAATTCATCACCGCAACAATACGAACTCATCTTGATGGATGTCCAAATGCCGCACATGAACGGCTACGAAGCCACAAGGGAAATCCGTGCGCTAAACGACCCGCAAAAATCGAACATTCCCATCATTGCCATGACCGCAAATGCATTCGAAGAAGACAAGAAAAACGCCCTCGATGCAGGCATGAATGGCCACCTTGCAAAGCCAATCGACGTACAAAAGCTTATTCAAACACTCACAGAATTTAGATCCAACTGACAAAGTTGCAAATAATTTTTTATAATAAATAACGAATTTAAACAAGGAGATAAATATGAAAACCAAATTCTCACGCCTCACATTATCACTCTTGATTGCAGGAGCACTAGCACTTGTGACAACGACATTCACCGGTTGCTCGATTCTCAAAAAGATTCAGGCCGCTAAAGTCCTCATCAAGACAAAGATTGAATACAAGGATCTCACCTTTGATAACGTCGATGTTTACGATGACGTTATGGAACTCGTGAATAACGGCATGAACGGCTTTTTGCCGAATCCGAAGGCCATCATGTTGGTCAAGGACTTGTCTCAGAACATCATCAACAAGAATCTTGGTAACGCCAACTTTGATGTTTACCTGAACGCCAACAACACGGGCAAGGATACCTTGTGGATCAACAAGCTTCAAATCGAAATCAAGTTCGATACGCTCGTTACGGTTCCGCTTACTCTCAAGGACACCATCAGACTTGCTCCGGGCGACAACGACCTCCACTTCAACGCAGCATTCCCGTTGGATGCAAAGATCTTCAAGTTTAAAGAAATCCAGTACTACGGTATCGCAGGCTTTATCGATGTATCCCTCACCGAAGGTGGTGAACCGGTTTCTCAGGACTTCGAAATCAAGAGAGACGTAAAGCCCGAAGATGTCGAAAAACTCCAGAACCTCGTCCGCGACAGATTGTTCGATCTTCTCGTGAACAAGTGGCTCGGAAAATTAGCTAAGTAATACAATAAAAAAACATATATGACAAAACGCAATTTTGTTCCGGAAAATTTAAATCCGGACGACGAAAAAGAAATATCAAGATTATATCGCTCCCTCTTGCAACGCGATATTCCGGTCAATAAAGACAAACTCCGCCAATGGGTTTTGGATTGGAGCGAACTCGAATCGGTACTCGGCGAAGTAAGTTCACGGCGTTATGTAGCAATGACTTGTGATACCCGCGACGAGAAGGCGTCAAAAGCCTACGAACAGTTCGTCGAAAATATTCAACCTCTCATGATTGAATACGATGACAAGCTGAACCGCAAGCTCATGGCGCACCCGTCAAAGGATAGCCTTAAGGATGAATTTGGCGAATGGCTCAAGGGCGTTCAAGTTTCGCTAGACCTGTTCTCTCCGGACAATATTCCACTTGAAACCGAAGAAAACAAAGCGATTCAGGCGTACCAGAAAATCACAGGCGGCATGAGTGTCGAGTTCAACGGTGAAGTCAAGACCATGCAACAGCTCGCTGCTTACATGGAAAAGACCGACCGCGACCTCCGCGAACGTGCCTGGAGAGCCATGTGGGAACGCCGCCTTAAGGACAAGGAAGCGCTTGATAAATCTTACGACAAGTTGTTCGGTATCCGAAAACAAATTGCGAAAAATGCTCACTGCAAGGATTTTATCGACTATATCTTCCTTGCAAAGCATCGCTTTGACTATACCCCGGCTGACTGCGAAAATTTCCACGAGAGCATCGAAAAGTTCGTGCTCCCGCTGCAAAAGGAAATGTACAAGCGCCGCGCCCAGAAGATGGGGCTCGACAAGTTGCGCCCTTGGGATTTAGATGTAGACCCGCTGAACAGACCGCCTCTCAAGCCGTACCAAAGCGGTGATGAACTCATCGAAAAGGTCGACAGCATTTTCGAAAGCATCCACACGCAAGCAGGCAAGTGGGCGCGAGAAATGCAGGCCAAAAAGTTGATCGACCCGGATAGCCGTTTAGGGAAAGCCCCCGGCGGTTACCAGATCGGTTTTGACGAAAGCCGCCTCCCCTTCATCTTCATGAATTCCGCAAATACGGACCGCGACATTTACACGCTGTTGCACGAATCGGGACATTCGTTCCACCAGTTTGCTCTTGCAAAGCAACCGATTTTTGCCTACCGCGATGTTCCTGCCGAATTTGCCGAAGTCGCAAGCATGAGCATGGAGCTCATCGGCATGTCGAATCTGAAGCCGTTCTACGGCGACGATCACGAAGCGATTGTCCGCAGCACCGAAGGCGAACTCGCCGATGTGATTTGGCTGTTCCCGTGGGTCGCAAGCATCGACAGTTTCCAGCACCGTCTGTACAACTTCCCGGAACATACCGCCGAAGACCGCAGCGATATTTGGAGCGAAATCATGGACCGCTACGATGCCGGAGTGGATTACAGTGGCCTTGAAGCAGTGCGCAAAAACCTTTGGCAAAAGCAGCTTCACCTGTTCGAATGCCCGTTCTATTATATAGAATACGGCATCGCACAGATTGGCGCTTTGCAAGTGTGGGCTAACTTCAAGAAGGACCCGCAGAAGGCAATTGACGATTTGTTCAAGGCCGAAAGCCTGGGCAGCAGTCGTCCGTTACCGGAACTGTTCGCTACGGCCAACATCAAGTTCGATTTCACGCCAAAAACGTTGGAGCCCTTGATGCAAGTCGTATGGGATGAACTGAGCAAATTATAAACCTGAAATTAATTAATGCTCAAGCCCGCGTCCACGCGGGCTTTATTTTACCCCAAAAACCTAAAAATTTTCACTTTTTTTGATTTTTAGGCACAAATCCCTTGACAAACGAAAAAAAATAAGTTATAATTGGCGCACATCCTAATGGAGGGATGGCCGAGTGGTTGAAGGCGCACGCTTGGAAAGCGTGTTTACCTTACGGTAACGAGGGTTCGAATCCCTCTCCCTCTTCTAAAAGTTTTTCGAGGTACCTAATGGCTGAATCTCAAAGAGTTTATCTTGATGATATCTATGCTAGTGAAGAATGCCAGGGCTCGGTTTTCCGTGCCGTTGTCATGATGGCTCATGAAGCCCGCTTCATTAACAATCAGTCCAAGCAAGGTTACATCCAGCTCACCCAGAAGCCGACAACTATTGCTATGAACCGTTTCAAGGAACATAAGCTCACGATGGTTGAAAAGGGCGTTAATGACGTGACTGAAGAAGCTGTAAAGGCTTCCGTTGCAGAAGTTGCTCCGACTGCAGAAGCAGTTGCTGAAGCAAGTGACGCAGCAGCCGACGCATTCTAATCTTCGAAAAATAAGACTTCAAAAAAGACCGCTTTCGAGCGGTCTTTTTTTGCTTCATCGTCATACTGAGTGGCGAATAGCCACGAAGTATCCAAGGTTATACTTGACCGAATGACTAATCAACCTCCTTCACTATCGTTCAGGATGACGGGCAGAAGCAGCCTTCCCGTAGTAGGCACCGCGAGCTTTGTTTGCCCGATTGCCCATGGCGTCCATCTTGATTATCCCTACCCTTAGACATTCCAAATATACTAAGCCGAGAGTCGCATCGGCAAGGGATGGAAAATCCCCGGCTCCAAGACCGAGGATATCTCAAACAAACAGAGCTACTTAATGGCGAGGGCTGTGGCAACATCTTCCGCAGAAACGCCTATTGATTGCAGGTATTCTGCAAGCTTCTTATCGCGGGCAGCACTTTCGATTTCGTTCTTCTTACGTTCCTGCTCAACACCGGCATTGAAAAAATGCTCGCCGAACGTTTCGTAACCCTTGTTTTTCAACGCTTCCGGACTATCCATCTTGATTACCTCGCTCTTGTAAGGCCACTTCCAGAAAAAGTACGAAAGCGACTGTTTGATGAAATCCCTCCCCTCGTCGGTATTTTGCATCTTCAAAAGGTGCAGAGCCGCCTCGCGGAAAGAAACGGAGAACTTCTCGACATCCCAAATATATCTCATTGCTGTTAAAGCGACAAGGGTGATGGGAGAAAAGTCCTTCAGTTCAGCATCATCGATAGCGTGGCCCACATCCAGAAATTCCACTTTAAAGGGATAGCCGATATCGCGGTAGTATTCGGGGTAGTCTTCAAAGCGGCCCTGCGCAAGCGGGTTCCAGCCCTTTTCGCCGTTATAGACGATGAACGCGACTACGGGCACATCCTTCTTGCGCTCTAGGAAAAGGTGATGGTAATATTCCGAAATTTGCAAGAGCACATCATCTTTGTTCGTAGATTTATGTTCAGCGATAATCCCCACGTAAAGCCCCGTAACGCCACCATTCTTGAGGTTCGCCTCAAAAACGAGGTCTGCAGAACCAGTATGTTTGTCGCTAGAGAAATTTTCCTTCGATCCACGGAGTGTCTTGAGATCAATAGTTTCAAGGAACGCCTTAAGCGTGGGGTTATGACGCGAGAAGAGCGTTAGGAGCTCCGCCATCCGCTTCGGTTCAGCAAAGGCAAACCTAAAATAACGGTCATGGACAAAGTCACTCTTGTCGTCTTTCACAGAATCGACAATGACGTTGAATTCTTTGGCGATATCGCGAATAGCGGATTCAGGCGTTCCGTTATCCTTCCTTTCATTTTCAGACATAAATTGTTCCTTTTCGCAAACATCCTGTTTGCAGGTTCTAAAATTTTTTGCGCGGAGCATAGTACCGCGAGTAAAGGAACATCCCCTACCGTTATATTAACACGCTTTTTTCATCGTTTGCATTCCTAAATATTGTGTAAAATTATTCAAACAAAAGCAAAAAAAGGAGATTCCCGCTTTCGCGGGAATGACAAAAAAAATCCCAGCTCCGGAGAGTCGGAATGTTTAGATTGCTTCGCTTCGCTCGCAATGACGTGAGAAAACCGTTCGCAATGACGTGCAAGGTTCGATTGCGCAAGTATTTATACTTGCATAAGAGAACCGACGCAGTCATGCGCTTGCACAATGACGTGCAAGTCAAGAGAAGGAGTCAACTTAACTGGATGGGACTATAAGCCCCAACCTCTTTGGCTCGGTTATAGCCATGCGAGCATGGCTGCAACGTTCGCCTTTTAAGGTAGTCTTCGGGACGAAGTCCCTCAGAATGACGAACGATTTGTCATCGTCATTCTGAGTGGCGAATAGCCACAAAGTATCCAGTGAAATTTGATTTAATTGCTTTTCAAGATTCTCGACGTTACACCGCGACGAATTTGGCCGGCAGCACGCCCTAAAGCATCGAACAAACGCGATGGCACAGAAACATCCGAAATTTTATTAGGAATTCTTCGTTTGGCAATAGACACCGGCCCATCCTTTGAAGAGGAGTCCTGCCCCGCTTCTACAATTTGCCAAATGAAATCGGACTGCGGTATCGAACTTGCAGATCGAACAAACTTATTCTGAACCACATTTTTTCCAACGGCCTGCAAATAAAGTCCGCTTTTGAAATTTTTGAGGAAATAGACATTCGACATGTTTGCTCTAGGCGCGCCGGCCTTTTCAAACACGTAACGTTGGTGGGCACCGCCGTTGTAACCATAAGTCGATGCGACAACGCCTTCCGCCGTCGATTCGTTCGGGATATCGACCACGCGGTTTCCGAGCTGGATGCGGTAAGTCACAGGATTATCGCCTATCGAATAAATTTTCACGAAAGTCGCCGTATCAGCGCAGCTCATCAATTCAAGAGCATTGGATGACGTAATCCCCATGCAAGTTTTTTCATCGACGAGAGACACGACCCTCCCCTGCATGTAGAACGCTTCCTTGAAAATGTCCTGGTACATGGCATTCACGATTTTCACGTGATTAATAAGGTCCTGTTCCGAATGGACTTCACTACGGTAATTGAGACCATACGGCCAAAAATGCTGGCTGTCGCCTTTGAGTACAGCATCCGGCCCATCAATTTCCTTGATAACCTTTTGAGCCTTTTCACCCTTGAACACACCCCCGCTCATCATCGACTGATATTCCGAAGTCGTCCCCATGCCCATGGTATGCGCCATCTCGTGCATGGCGGTCCCGACGAACATGTAATTGCGATCCTTGCCAAAACGAAGGTCCCCATTACTGCTCGCTTCTGCAGTCGGAACGCCCGTGCTGTAATAAACTTCGATATGCTTTGAAAGGTCAGAATATTTATTGTACAAATAAACCGCCGAATCCATTGCGGCTTCGATTAGCGCATAAGCTTCGCGTTCATCTTGAGTCGGATTGGCAGATTTGTTCAGATGGTATTCAACGTTGCCAGCAAAAGCACTAGACAACGGAAGCAGGAAGGAAAAAATTCCTATAAAACTTGTTTTTTTTTGAAAAATATCCATAAAAGCCCTTCCTATACACATTCTTAATTTACTCTATTCCATATATATAAGCAAGTAAAAAAGTTTTTTTGCAGATGCAAGAACTATGTAATAAACCAAAATGTAATTTTAGCGCGGATTATTAATCATAGGAGAAGCCCCAATGAAGGCTAAATTATTCGCATGTTCTTTAACGCTCGCCCTCGCGGCCCTTACCGGTTGCTCGGGAAGCCAGAGCGGAATCAACCGTTCCCTTGGACAAGCCGATGCAACGCGCTCACTCGTCAATGAAAACAAGCTCGATGCAAGCATGACATCGAACTCGTACTCTAAACTTGTTGCAGCCAAGGCCCTGAAAGAAGACGGTAAAATTGAAGAAGCCCAAGCGCTTGCAGAACAGAGCGAACTCGAAATGCGACTCGCCATAGCCAAATCCGAAAACGAAAAGGCTAAAAACGAAGACAAGAAACTCGAAGAATCTCTCCGCGCCGATGAAGAACGCAAGGTCTTGTACCAGAGCATTCTCGAAAAGGAAACCAAGAAGTAAGGAGCCGCATAGATGAAGACGATTAAGATTTTGACACTCGGCGCCCTCGCCGCTTCCATGAGTTTTGCAGCAGACGCACCTTCTGTTACGCCTGTTGACCAGTGCAGACTCGCCCTCGACAATGCAAAAACCAATTTGCCGTCCAATGCTTACGCAGCAAAGCTTACGCTTGCCGAAGGCTATGGCACACTCAATGCCCTCGAAACTATTTATGCAGACGACGATGAGTCCAAGCTGATTCCGACATTCTTAGAAAACTGCCAAAAATACGCAGAAATTGCAAAACTCCAGGGTGAAACCCAAGCTATCCAGAACCACATTGCTGAAAACTGGGAAAAGCGCGCTGCCACAAACAGCACCATCGAAGCTATCCAGGAACAGATTGGCGAAGCCCGTAGCGGTAAAGTTTCGGACCTCGAAGCCGAAAAGCAGGCCATCAAGGCCCAAAAAGACAAGCTCGAAGCCAGCAAGAACGAAGCTATGGACAAGTTAAACGCCCTCCAGTCCCAGATGATCCAGGTGACGAAGGACGCTCGCGGTATCATCCTTTCGATGTCCGACATTTTGTTCGACGTGGGCCGTGCCACCTTGAAGACCGACCTCATGACAAGCCTTGCCAAGATTGCCGGTATCCTCTCCGTTTACCAGCAGTTTGACGTGTCCATCGAAGGCAACACCGACAATACCGGTTCCGAAGAATTCAACATGACGCTTTCTCAGCAGCGTGCCGAAAACGTGATGAACTTCCTCGTGGAACAAGGCATTGCAGAAACACGCCTCACCGCCAAGGGCCTCGGCATGACCATGCCGATTGCGGACAACTCCACCAAGGAAGGTCGCCAGAAGAACCGCCGCGTGGACCTTGTTATCACGGACCGTACGCAGAAAGTGAAGTAATTGGACTTTCTGATTTTGAAGTCTCTCCCAGTGTGTCACCCCGGCCTCCGAGCCGGGGCCTCTTTTTTATAGCCCGACTGTCACCCCGGCCCTGGTGCTCTTTGACCACTTAGAGCTTTAGCTCTTATGTGGTCATGATCCGCGAATGGGGACGGGGTCGTCTTTTTTATAGCGCAAAATATTGAGTTTTTTTCAAAAAAGACTTTTAATTAGGCTCGATTTTTCTAAATTAAGGCACGTAACTTTTAAACCGGCGGCGCAAGTCGCCAATCAAAAACAAGAGGTAAAACAAATGGCAGTTTCTTACAAGGAACTCGGCTTGGTTAACACCAAGGAAATGTTTGCTAAGGCAGTTAAGGGTGGCTATGCTATCCCGGCTTTCAACTTCAACACCATGGAACAGATGCAGGCTATCGTGCAGGCCGCCGTTGAAACCAAGTCTCCGGTGATCATGCAGGTCTCTAAGGGTGCTCGTAACTACGCTAACGGCACCATCCTCCGCTACATGGCTCAGGGTGCTGTTGAATACGCCAAGGAACTCGGCTGCGCAAATCCGCAGATCGTGCTCCACCTCGACCACGGTGACTCTTTCGAACTCTGCAAGGACTGCATCGACAACGGTTTCTCTTCCGTGATGATCGACGGTTCTGCTCTTCCGTACGAAGAAAACATCGCCCTCACCAAGAAGGTTGTTGAATACGCTCACGCTCACGACGTTACCGTCGAAGCTGAACTCGGTGTTCTCGCCGGTGTTGAAGACGAAGTTGCTTCTGAAGTTTCTCACTACACGAAGCCGGAAGAAGTGATCGACTTCGCTACCCGTACGGGCTGCGACTCCCTCGCTATCTCCATCGGTACTTCTCACGGTGCATACAAGTTCAAGCCGGAACAGTGCACTCGTAACGCTCAGGGCAAGCTCGTTCCGCCTCCTCTGGCATTCGACGTGCTCCACGCCATCGAAAAAAAGCTCCCGGGCTTCCCGATCGTGCTCCACGGTTCTTCTTCTGTCCCGCAGGACGAAGTTGACACGATCAACGCCCACGGCGGTAAGCTCCCGGATGCAGTCGGTATTCCGGAAGAACAGCTCCGCGAAGCTTCTCGCTCTGCTGTCTGCAAGATCAACATCGACTCTGACAGCCGTCTCGCTATGACTGCCGCTATCCGTAAGTATTTCGACGAACATCCGGAACACTTCGACCCGCGCCAGTACCTCAAGCCGGCTCGTGAAAACATGAAGAAGATGTACATGCACAAGATTGTGGATGTGCTTGGTTCTAACAACAAGCTCTAATGAGACCGCTCGGCTCTATCGCAGATTAAAAATGTGATATCGCCAAGTTCTCGCAAAAGCGTGCAAAACGAGCGTCGCGAAATTATGCTTGCATAATTTCATGACCGAGTGAAGCCGCGGACGCTGAAAGCGTCAAACGCCCTCGGTTAATACCGGGGGCTTTGTTGCTCACGGAATAGGCGCGAGAGCGCCTTCTCAAACAAAAGCTTCAAGACCGTGCGGGTAAAACCGCGCGGTTTTTGTTTGTGAAATAGGATCCAAACAAAAAGTTTACAATCACCTCGGATTTTTCCGGGGTGTTTTTTATATTTACACTCATGAAAAAAATATTCTTTATTTTAAGCGCCTTAATTCTTACAAACTGCGCTCCACCAACAACTAACGTCACTAAATACAAATCCCTCCCATCAACACCTGATTCGCAAAAAGTTTTTATTTATTCACCATCAAAAAAACCCGAACAAAAATATGTTGTTATAGGAACAGCATCATTCAATATAGATAAGCAGACGTACATATGTGAATATTCAGATATGACAAATGGTTTTGCAAAAGCATGCCGAATAATTGGCGGTGATGCTGTTATGATTACAGAAATGCAGGAACCTGATTTTACATCCTGTTATCGTGGATCAGCCAATATAATCAAATTTGTTACAGACGAAAGTTACGCCAAAATTTCAAGAAACATCATAAAAAAATATCCTCCTATTCCGGATTCACAAGCCGTTAAAACATATTCAAAATCAGAAAAGCCCAATAGAGAATTTCAAGTTATCGGATCTATTGAATTTGACGATACGGGAAAGACTTTCATTTGCGACTCTACGGACATGATGGAGACATTTACAAAAGAATGTCGTAAAATTGGTGGCGACGCCATTCAGATAAAGAATATAAAAAAGCCTAACAACTATAGCACCTGTTATCGTGGATCCGCAGACATTCTTAAATTTATAGAAAAAAAGACAGTCTCAACCGTTTCAGAATCTCAAGAAAAAACAGAAATCAAAAAAGCCCCAGCTGCTGAAAATCAAAATAAAAAAGCAACCCCAAGTCACACCATATATGTCGCCGTTCTAGAGACGGTCTCACATAGCGTGATAAAACAAAACGAGAACTTATATCTAACAGATGTTCTTCGTGAAGTAGCAAGAAGAGTTTTACCCACCAAAGCAAATTATTTGATAATGACAAGAGAAAACATTTTAGCGATGTTGCCACCAGACAAGTCCATTGAAGAATGTGAAGGAGGGTGTATCGTTGAAACTGGGAGAAATATTTCCGCCGATTATGTTGCACAAGCACGTATAAATACTTATGGTTCTAAAATCACGATAGGCGTAGAACTGTATCATACGGCAACGGGCAATTTAATATCGAGTTTTAACGCAAAGAGCGATGATCTCGACAATCTCGAAAAAGAAATTCGTGAAAAAGCCCCAGACATGTTTAGCGAAATTAAAGTTCTAGAAGCAACAGAGAAATAATCATGATTTGTCCTCATTGTGGCGCAGAACTGAAAGAAAACGCAACATTCTGCCCCCATTGCGGGAGCGACAAGAACACCGGCTGGAAAGAAGGCGCAGAATACAGCGACCTAGACCTCCCCGACTACGATGAAATCATCGAAAATGAATTCGGGGAAAAGAAGAAAAAGGCTAGTCCGCTCGTCGTAGCGGCAGCCATCATCATTGCGCTTGCGTTTATCGCAACAATGATTTTCTAATAAAACGAGATGGAGTTGCCCGTTCGGAGACGGGCATGACATTCTAATCGCTAGATGTCAACGTTTCTTCGAGGCGCTTGAGAGTTGTTTCAGCGGTCGTAAAGTCGTAATCGTCTATTTGGTTATGCAATTTTTGCAGTAGCGTATCTTGTTCCTGCGTAAACATGATTTCGTCAAGCGATTCAAAAATACACTTGCAAGTAGTCAAAGAACAAGATTCTATCGCAGGCCTGAGTTCTTCAATCGCTTTCGCAAGTTTGCTTGATGCTTCAGGGTCAACATGTTTAATAACCACAGCCGAATTAGACTGTTCCGAAGCAATATTTTGCATGACAACTTTCAAGTCATCAATCAGTTCTTCCAAAGCTTTTTCAAACGCATGGAACTCGCTGTAATTCTGTTCCTTCTTGAGTAACGAATTTTCAAGCATCACGCCAAGCGTTTGTACATGATACGAACCGATAGTTCCGCAAAGTCCCTTAATCGTATGCACTATGCGTGTCGATTCTTCATAGTCGACATTTTCAAAAGTCTTTTTCAGCCTTTGCACTTCACCGCTATAATCGCGCACAAAGCCCTGTATAATCTTGAAGTACAAATTCTTGTTGTCATTTGCGTGGTAAAGTCCTGCTGCAGCATCGAAATTGCGTACTTTCTGGAACATGGCAACAATATTATCATCGGCATTTGACGGTGTTGTTGCAGGTTCATTTTCGCTTGGTGCTATCGGCATCTTATCGGCAACCGGCAAATACTTTGCAAGTTCGGCGTAAAGCATTTTCGGGTCAATCGGCTTTGCAATATAGGAGTTCATGCCTGCGCTAATGCAATCGTCCCTGTCTTTTTGGAATGCCTTTGCACTCATAGCAATAATCGGCACGGTCTTGAAATATTCATCAGAACGACTGCGGATAGCCCTCGTTGCATCGAGGCCGTTCATTTCTGGCATCTGGATATCCATCAACACCAAATCAAAAGCATCAATTTTCAGCAAATCCAGTGCAATTTTACCATTAGCCGCAACCATTGTAGCAAGGCCTACGCTGTTCAAAAGCGACACAGCCAATTCTTGGTTCATTTGGTTGTCTTCGACAAGGAGAATCTTTCCTTCCTTGAAGAAAATCTTGTTCTTTTCGGTCTTTACCGCCTTTTGATAGGTAAGCTTTTGTTCGAACGCTTCTTGCATGGAACTGAGCAAGGAACTAATCTGCAACGGTTTTGCAACGCAGCTGTTATAACCAATTTCTTCGGCAAGGTGGTAATTTTTCTCGTCAAAGTGAATCGGGTGCATGAGAATTTTCGGAATTTTTCTCATTTTAAGCGGAAGGCCCTGCACAAAATCAATTCCGTTCACAATCGGCATCTGATAATCGACAATGAAAAGATCGTACGGACTCTCGCCCGCTTCTTCGTGCGCCTGGATCAAGTCAAGAGCTTCGTCGACAGAAGCTGCTTCTTCAACAACACAGCGCAACTTGGTCAGGTAATGCCTCAACACATCGCGAAGCCTGCTGCAATCATCAATGAGCAAGACATTCTTATTCCTGAATGTATTGACAGATTTCCATTTTGGTACCGTTGCCTGAGGAGCAATTGCAAGCATAATGGTAAAGAAGAATCTGGAACCTCTTCCATATTCACTTTCGACTTGCAATTGGCCGCCCATCAATTCAACAAGCGATTTCGAAATCACAAGTCCAAGACCCGTTCCACCATACTTACGCGTAATAGAGCCATCAGCCTGCGTAAAAGCATTAAAGAGATGGTGCAACTGTTCGTTCGTCATGCCAATACCGGTATCAATCACGCTGAACGAAAGTTTTACGTTATTTCCAATAACTTGTTCTTGCTTTATTTTTAGAGTTATGCTGCCGCTTTCAGTAAACTTGGTAGCATTGTTGATGAGATTCGTAAAAATCTGGGATAGACGCAACGGGTCGCCCATCAAGACTTCAGGAATTTCAGGATCCACATCGACAATCAATTCGATGGGACGCCCAGCAATACGCACTTCGGCAAGGGCAGCCACTTCGCCAATAATATCCTGCAACACAAGCTGCGTAATTTCAAGGTCCTGCTTGTTCGCTTCGATCTTAGAAAAGTCAAGAATATTATTTATGATTCCGAGTAGCGATGTTGCGGCATGGCTAATGCGTTCAATAAAGCCTTGCTGGCGTTCATCAAGTTGCGTTTCTTGAATCAAGTGAGCCATACCGATAATGGCATTCATCGGCGTGCGGATTTCGTGGCTCATGTTCGCAAGGAATTCGCTCTTGGCCTGCGTTGCACGTTCTGCAATTTCACGAGCGGCAACAACTTCCGAAATATCAATCATCGAAAGCATATAGCCCACAATAGATTCTTGAACCTTGAGCGTACAAGCTTCACCACGGAACCACGTATCCGTATGCGAATTGAGCGTCTGGAGCATAAACGTATCTTTCCAAACACCCTGTTCATCAAAAGCCTTTTGCAAAGATGCGACAACGTTTTCGGGCATCCCGCATTTGGGCATATTCTCAAGCGATTGGCCAATCACATCCTTCCAGTCCATAACAAGATAATCGGCAAGTTGCTTGGACATATACATGATTTTGCGATTCTTGTCAAAAATCACAAGAATGGAATTACCCGCCGAAAGCATGATAGTATCGAGAATCGTATCTTTCTGAATACCGCTAGTTTCATCGTAAATGAGGAACAAATAACGAATCGAACCGTCATCTTCGACAAGGAACTGGAAAATCACCTTCCACCAGGCATCTTCACCCGTGCAACTTCTGACCGGAACAATAATCTGTCGTTCGCTAGCATGCATTTTGCCGCCCTTCGAAACTTTATAGACAAATTTCTTAAACTGATCCGAGCGGAAGAATTTCCACAAGATTTCGCCACGGATATCATTACCGTTATTGAAGAAATCCGAGAAATAGGCACTGGCATGAAGAATATCAAACGTATCGTTCGTCAATATAATTCTAAAGTTATCGCTTCCCAAAAGCGTTTCGAACATGGTACTCGAACTCACACTTTCGTTCAAGTCTTTCTGGATAAACAGCTTGAAGAGGAACCGGACAATCAACCAAGTGACAAAGATTAGCGCCAATACAACAAGAGCTACAACAAAGATAATCGCATATAAGTTTTCTTGGACCTTTGCGACAACCTTATTTTTCTGAACCACATGAACTACATAGAAAGGAACACCCTTCAGAGGCATGACCATAAAAATCAACTTACGGTTTTCGACATCGGTCTTTTCAAAACGAGTCACATTCTCGGTCGACAAGCTTTCAAACTGAATATCATCTTGGACAAGGTGTAAAAGGCCCGCCACCGTATCCGCTACAATTTTATGGAGACTAGTCTCGTACGGGAAATACGTAAACAAACTATCATTTTCGGAACCCACGAGCATTGTAATGCCGCCTTCCACCTTTGCAAATTCACTCATCAATTGGCGAACCTTTTGCAAATCAATGTCTTGGGCAACGGCTCCCATAAAATCCCGATTCTTGTCCCAAAGCGGATATGAATACGTGAGCACACGCTTCTTGGCCATATTGTTTATTTCAGGGCCTGTTATAGCAAGTCCCTTGTGCCTTGAAGCTTCCAAATACCATGTCTTTATGCGGAATTCTTTTTTGCCTTCGTCAAGCTTAAAATCCCTAGCCGAAACAAACTTGCCATTACGATTACCATAATACGTATCGACAACATAAGGCGATGACTGCTGGTGCTTTTTTAAAGCTTTCTTGATTTCAGATTCTTTTGTATGCTGTAGAATCAAAGGCAACGGCTTAAACTGTTTTTCAAAGCGGCTGAAAAACAATTCAAGGTCCTGTACAGTCTTGTCCTGGAACTTGGATTCCGACGAACTGTACGAAGAAGAAATAAGAGTTGATTTAAGATAGTTCGAAAATACAAACACCAGCACGATGGTAAATACGAGCATCGGTATGGTGTAAACGAGCGAAATACGCCAGCTGAGGTGGCGTTTCTTTTCATTTAACGGACTATGCGTCAATCCCTACATTCCTCGGAAGAAGATGTGTCTTTGAATTCCTCGTATATTTCAGGCAACTGGTCTGCAATCGCTAAAAAGGCATCGACAACATCCGGATCGAACTGGGTTCCACGGCCCTTGATAATTTCGCTTACAGCAACATTGTGCGGATACGGATCTTTATACGGACGTTTCGACACAAGCGCATCATAAACATCAGCAACAGCCATGATTCGTGCGCCAATAGGAATATCGTCTTTTTTCTTGTGGTTCGGGTAGCCTTCGCCATTCCAGTATTCATGGTGGCCAAGCGCCATTTCGGCTGCAATCCGCACCATCGGGTTATCATGAAGTTCCTTGGTCGCTTCTTGCAAAACGTCATAACCCATTTGCGGATGTTGCATCATGACTTCGCGTTCGTCCTGCGTCAAGGATCCCGGTTTGCGCAAAATACGGTCATGAATGCCGACCTTGCCAATATCATGAAGCGGTGCGGCCGTTGCAAGGTTATCGATAAATTCCGATGTAATGGTATTGGTGTACTTAGGATTCTTGCTGAGTTCTTCTGCAACACGCTGTACAATGATTTGGGTGCGCTTGATATGTTCACCGGTTTCTGGATCGCGATATTCCGCCAGAGAACCAAGGCTTGTAAGCATAACTTTCAGAGTTTTGCGCAGGTCAGCAGTTTTTTCATCTACAAGTTCGTGCAAATGGTCGCGCTGTTGTTTCAACTGGAGCTGGTTCTTGATTCGAAGCGTCACAAGAGCTGGGTTAAACGGCTTAGTAATGTAATCAACGGCCCCGAGATCTAACCCAATCTGTTCACTCTTGCTATCGGCCTTTGCCGTCAAGAAAATAACCGGAATACCCTGCAAGATATTCTTTTCGCGCATAATCCTCAATGTTTCGTAGCCATCCATTTCGGGCATCATCACATCGAGCAAAATTAAATCAGGCTTAACCTTCTCCGTAAGTTCAATAGCTTTCTTTCCATTAAGCGCCACACAGACGTCATAATCATTAGATAAAATACCCTCTAACACATCAATATTCGTCTTGGTGTCATCAACAACTAAAATTTTCAAGCGGGAACGTTCCATATTCAAAATATAAGTACAAAAAACCAAATATTACAACTCATTTTATTGCATTATAGAACATAAAATAGACTTATTTTGGCCTATGGATTATTTCACAAAGGTTTCACATCATGATTTAGTGATTTTCGTCATAGCAGAAAGTATATTAGGAGTATAAATTTGGAGTTTTTATGAAAAATCGTTTGGGATGGACCAAAGTACTCTTTACTAGCGCATTTCTGGCTAGCACTGTTCAAGCCGATGAAATTGTCGATATCACTCCGTTCTATCGAGCTGTCGATAGCGTGGCCTTTGGCAACATAATCAACGACCTTTATAATGACCTTACCCTCCCCGACACGATAAAGTTGGGCGGGGAATCCTTTGCAATCACCTGGGAAAGCAGCGATACGCTGTTCCTCACCCATGATGGGCACATCAACGGTCGTTTTGTCGGCGAAAACAAAGAAGTCACGCTCACGGCGACCGTGCAAGACTACTTGAGCGATAAAAAACAAGTTGTAAAGAACAAGGTTTCTATCCACGGATTCGAGCCTTATTCCAACTACCTTTTCGCGTACTTCCCCGCCAATAACGACGAAAACATCTATTACGCCCTCAGTAACGACGGATACAACTTCACCCCGATGAATAACGGCAAACGCGTCGTTGCCGCCGACTCCGTGAGTATCAAGAAAGGGCTCCGCGACCCCCACGTGCTCCGCGCACCAGACGGCTGGTTCTACATGGTCAATACCGACATGAAGAGTGCCGAAGGCTGGGCCAGCAACCGCGGCATGGTGCTCATGAAATCGCGAGACCTTATCCACTGGAAACACGCCACAGTACATTTCCCGGACAAGTACAAAGGCAAGAACTTCGCGAACGTGACCCGAGTTTGGGCTCCAGAAACAATCTGGGACGAGAATTACGAAAACAAGGACGGGAGCAAAGGCCGCCCGCTCGTATATTATTCGCTTTTGACTAACGACGGGACCATCTCTTACGACCAAGTGTTCTTCAACTACGCGAACGAAGACTTTACCGACCTCGAAGGCGACCCGAAGCACTTCTTTGACCGCGGCAAATCCACCATCGACATGGACATCGTCTACAACCCAGTGGACAAACTCTACCACGGGTTCTACAAGAACGAAGGCGACGGTGGCATCTGCAAGGTGCAAGCAAGGACTCTCACCTCCGAAAATGGGACTAAGGGGCCAACGTGGTACAACAGAACCGGCGCTTTGCAGCAAACAACCGAAGCGGTCGAAGGGGCAGGAGTGTTCAAGCTCATCAACCAAAATTCCTGGGTCTTGATGTACGACTGCTACGTGAATGGGCATTACCAGTTCACGTCTAGCTCGGACCTCAATACATTCAAATTCGTGCAGAATACCAAGACAAGCGGCGCATTCACGCCACGTCACGGCACAATTCTTCCTATTACCGCCGAAGAAACCGCGGCCCTCATGAAAGCATTCCCGACGCCGGATTTCGAACCCAAAGTTATCGACATTCCCGATTCTATCGGTGTTTGCGATGGCAAAAAAGTGGTAGGCCCGTGTAGCCCAACAAAGATTGTCCCCTACGTAAAAGTCGGAGATGCAAACTGGGCTATAACGACCGATTTGAAAGTTTCAAAAGGAGCTACGCTTACGCTTGGCCCGCACCCGTGGGATGGCATTATTTGGAATTGGGAAGGTCCGGACGGATTCAAGTCAACCGACCGCGAAAATACACTCAAGAATCTGGATGGCACCAAGAGCGGCTACTACACAGTCACCTACACGAACGAAACAGGCTGTAAGAGCAGCGTCAAGATCAAGATTGTCGTTGATGATCCTGACCACCCATACGTTGAGCCTCCTCCTGTAAGCATCAGCAATCGCGGCATGCGCGAAAACCGCAAAGACACGCACCTGAACCGCACACGCATGTATTTCGATTTGCTCGGCAACAGGCTTAAAGGCAAGCCGCGCAACGGAATGTATGTTGTGAAATAGTTATTGGTCGTTCGTCATACTCGACCTTGTCATCCTGAGCGAAGCCCAGTAAGGGCGAAGTCGAAGGATCCAGGAAAATTAGATACCTGCAACAGCTCTGTTTAATTTGATAAATGCATTGACAGAGTCCGCGTAATTCCAGATCCCACCAAGGGATGCTACGCCTGCAGGCGACATCTTCTTGAAATCATCGATTGTATCCGTATCGACACCGCCCCACAAAATGAGGGGCGTTTTTGCATTTACATTCAAAGAAGTTCCTAAAGATTCCATAACTTCCAACGCCGACTGCGGTTGCATAACTGGTCCAAGGAGCGCTCCGGCAACCCATTCCGGGAGATTTTCGACCTGCTCCACGCTTCGGCAAAACGCAACGCAATTTACGCGTTTCCAGCTTTCAGGAACCTCGCCCATCAAACTTTGTGCTTCACACACGCAGCCGCGCACATCAAGCTGTTCGGCCAAATCGGGCGTTCCACGCACCCAAATACGGTCACGCAAATCCATGGGCAGGCTCAAGAGCCAACGTTCGTAATCGTCCGGAGTCGCATGAAGATTCGCGCCACGACCTCGTTTATCAAGAATCAAGCGCGTAAGCCCTCGACGGAACATTTCTTCGATATCATCGTATTCTGCCGCAAAATTATCAGGACAAGTGATAAGCCAAAGTCGCATAAATATCAGGGTTTTAGTGAATCAAGCTAAAGTTACTCAAATTCAGAATATTTTGCAATAAACACGTTTTATGTTTCAATTAATTTGAGAAGATTCTGTTGTCACCGCAATTGGGTTTTAATATATTTTGGCCACAAAACAAAAAGGAAAACGAAATGAGAAACTCGCTCAAGATCGAAGGTCAGGTCAAGACTTATCTTAAAGAAGATGAACTCCCGAAGGCATGGTACAACGTCCGTGCTGACATGAAAAAGAAGCCCGCTCCGCTCCTGAATCCGGGAACCGGCAAGCCGGTAACGTTCGAAGACCTGCAGCCCGTCTTCTGCGACGAACTCATCAAGCAGGAACTCGATAACGACACTCCGTACATCGAAATTCCGGAAGATATTCGCACGTTCTACAAGATGTACCGTCCGTCTCCGCTCGTTCGCGCCTACTTCCTCGAACAGGCTCTCGGCACTCCGGCTCACATCTACTACAAGTTCGAAGGCAACAACACCTCGGGTTCTCACAAGCTCAACTCCGCTATCGCTCAGGCCTACTACGCCAAGAAGCAAGGTCTCAAGGGCGTGACGACTGAAACGGGTGCTGGCCAGTGGGGCACCGCCCTTTCGATGTCCAGCGCATTCTTCGGACTGGACTGCCAAGTTTACATGGTGAAGGTTTCTTACGAACAGAAGCCGTTCCGCCGCGAAGTTATGCGCACCTACGGTGCCAAGGTGACTCCGTCCCCGTCCATGACGACCGACATCGGTAAGAAGATTAACGCCGAATTCCCGGGCACCACGGGTAGCCTTGGTTGCGCCATTTCTGAAGCTGTGGAAGCAGCCGTGAAGCAGCCGGGTTACCGCTACGTTCTCGGTTCCGTGCTGAACCAAGTGCTCCTCCACCAGTCCGTGATTGGTCTTGAAACGAAGGCCGCTCTCGACAAGCTCGGCGTGAAGGCCGACCTCATCATCGGTTGCGCTGGCGGTGGTTCTAACCTCGGCGGTCTCGTGAGCCCGTTCATCGGTGAAAAGCTCCGTGGCGAAGCCGACTACGATATTCTCGCTGTGGAACCGGCAAGCTGCCCGAGCTTCACTCGCGGTAAGTACGCTTATGACTTCTGCGACACCGGTAAGGTTTGCCCGCTCGCCAAGATGTACACACTCGGTTCTAGCTTCATCCCGTCTGCAAACCACGCTGGTGGCCTCCGCTACCACGGTATGAGCAGCATTCTCTCTGAACTTTACGATCAGGGCCTCATGCGTGCAACGTCTGTCGAACAAACTAAGGTTTTCGAAGCCGCAAAGCTCTTCGCCCAGACCGAAGGTATCCTCCCGGCTCCGGAATCCAGCCACGCCATCCGCGCAACGATCGACGAAGCTCTCAAGTGCAAGGAATCTGGAGAGGCCAAGAACATCGTGTTCGGCCTCACCGGTACGGGTTACTTCGACATGGTCGCCTACCAGAAGTTCAATGACGGCGAAATGAGCGACTACATCCCGACGGATGAAGACATCGCCAAGAGCCTCGCACAGCTTCCGAAGGTCGAAGGCTAAAAAATCCTAATGGACCCTATCAGCCGAAGGCCTCCAGGGTGACACTTCAGACTTGCATGTCATTCTGGAGCCTCGAAGAGGCGATAGAATCCAAAAAGCAAAAAGCCCCGGATTAATCCGGGGCTTTTGCATTACCGAAACTTTTCGTTTTACTTAGCCCAAAGAACTTGAGGCCAATCCTGACCTTCTTCGCTGAGCATAAACAACGGCTTCATTTTAGAATCAAGCACAATGGTACGCGGCAAGCTGATTTCTTCATTCTCTTTGACCAAACCAAAGCCTTCCGTAAGACGTTTAAATGGGTCGATTACAACTGTGAATACAGATGCGTTCAACTTTTGTATCCACTTTTTAATGGCCCCTTCATCACGTTCGCCAATATTGACAAGCACTACGGAAACGTTATTCTTTTTGAGCTCATCATAATTTTCGACCAAACGCTTTACACCAACTCTACAAGGAATGCACCACGTTGCAAAATAAACAAGAGCAGTGCGTTCACTCTTTTGGGTAAGCTTTTGCAAATGCACGCGTGTAAAAGGCACCATGCTTTCCGAGAACTCGCGAACAGCAAACCATGGCAACGAATCCGCAATCGTTTTTGGCAATTCAATTTTACGCGACTTTTCAGAATCCGAAGCCGGTGCAGCAAACGAGAGCGATGCAGTCAAAAAAGCAACAAGAAACAAAATACGAATCATTCCAATCTCCACTTGTTCAATTCTTTTGCCCAGTCGTTAAACCAATCACCATTCGAAATGTTCTGGTTCAAACGCTCTAAAGCCTCACTCTTGTCGTAGCGGCCATTTCCCTTTACTTTACCATTTACGCTAAAGTAAGATTCGCCATCACAACTCGAGCCATTCAGAGTCAACGTAGCCGTGCAAGAAAGTCCAAGACTTTTTTCAATACATTGTGCAGGCGAGACATTCAGCTTTAACAAAAGTCCGCCCTCAGAACATTCTGCCGCACGCACCGGATACTTTGCCGAGATACGTTCAAACACAGAACGACGCTGTTCTGCAGATTCATCCGCACCATTTTCTTCTTGATAATAAAAAGCATATCTTGAACGGAAGTCATTATACTTCTGCTGAGCGGCATCGAAAACAGGCTTTATATCTTTTTCGGATTTCACGCCAAGGCCATGAAGAACATCCTCAACCGCAAGCAAGCGCACATAAACTTCGCGAGCATTTTTAAACGCTTTATTCTTAACAATCGGGTGTTTCTGTTCTTCAAAAGTCTTGATGGCGAGAGCCACAGAATCCTGCAACAGCGAAGATTCCTTGACAAACGGCCTTGCGGCATCAGAGCGTTGCATACAAGCAACTACGCCATTTTTTCCGCCCACGTTCAACGAAGCAACAGCCTTTGCATCTTGGGCATTTTGCAAACGCGTAATCACCTTCGTTTTTGCCTCGAATGAAGATGCCAAAGTTTCATTGCCTGCAGCATCCACATTCGACTGGCGAGTTTGTTCCGTCTGAGCAACCACAACAGACTGGATTTTTGCAGCAATGTCCTTTTGAGCCATCAACAAAGCGGCACCAGCATCATCGGCAATACCTATACCGCGTAAATCATCTACATTCGGGCAAGCATAAGATTGAAGCTGTTCCGAAAGCGAAACATTAGACACAGACGATGTCTGCAGAACAACTTTCGAAGCAACACCTTGAGCTTCGCTTTTTTGCGAAGATGATGACGGCACCGGTTCCATTTCGTCATAAGCCTGAGCGGCCCTAGCGCGAGCCTCATCCGCCCCCACATTCACTTTATTGTTGGCAGTATAGTCACTCCCCGCACAACCGAAAAGTGAAATCAAGCCACCACAAAACAGAAACTTTAAAGAATTCATATTGGCAAATATAATTTTTTTCATGGTAATCACTTCACATTCACTCGTTTATAGCCAAGCCCAACTCGAACGACATACGCGCCACGCGTCGAAACCTTCACACGAGTATCCTTGTCGCTCAACTCACCCGTAGAAATCACATGCCCCATCATATCCATAACGGCATATTGTTTTGCAAGTCTCGGCAAGGATTCATCCATAACGATTTCAAATTCGAACGGAGCAACCACTCGAACATGGAATGTCGGAATACCATAATCAGACGCATTGGAATTAGACGAAGACACGCTTGATTCAGGCGTTACAATATTCTTGCTAGAGCTTGAAGCGACCGTTTTGCTGCTAGAGGAAGCCGGCTTAGAATTGCTAGAACTCGAAGCAGGCTTTGCAGAGCTGCTAGAAACAGCCTTGCTGGAGCTAGATTCCACCGGATCATTCGGTGAATTCTTAAGCGAAATCAGCACCTTTGAAGAAGATTTGTAGTCCGGATACTTTTCAGTATTCCTATCGTACAACGAGACATCAAGAGTGTACGAAAAACGCGTTTCTTTTTCAAAGTCAAAATCACGTTTTGTCTTGATTAAACCATTTTCGGTAATCATAAACAAGTCGGTATCTCCACCCACGGCTTTAAAAATGTTATCCGTAAACGCTTTTGACGTATCTGGATCATCAGCATAAAGCTGACCCACCAAATGATTCTTCCCTTCATGTTCGTAGAAGAAATTGGTAAGGCTTCCCGAAATCGAGGGTTTCTCGTTCACATCAGTGATATTAATTGTTTTTGTAAGTGAAGCTGTTTTATTATCAGAATCAACTACAGAAATTTTGACCTTATGGGTGTGCGCAACCGTTTCGTAATCCAGCTTAGAGCCATCCTTCACGACAAGGCAAAGTTTATATATGGAGCCAACTTTTTTGATTTCTGCTTTAAAGAAATTATTGGCCTTTGTACTACCCAAGTCAGTAAACGACGCAGAAAGATTTTCAACTTGACCTGGATCTTTGTCCGACACTACGTAGCAAGCGATTTCTGAGCCTGTCGATGTTTTACTACCATCAGTAGATTCGGCAACATTATAGGAGTCATGGCCATCATCAGCAATCTCGGGCTCATGCGCTACCTTGCGAACATTGATAGTGATATCAACAGAATATGTAAGTGATTCATCCGATCCATCTGTTGCAAGAACATGATATTCATAAACATTCTTCACATCATAATCCAAGGCACCATCTTTAGCTAGCTTAATCGTTCCGCCACTACCAATGGTAAACAAATCACCGTATTCTTCGTAGCCGAAAAATGGCGAAAGCATGTAAGTCGGTAACGCACAGGTCTCAATAAAATCACCCTTGCAATCGTCATCTGTTGCAACTACAGTTCCAACCATTGTGCCAGAAGATGCATTTTCATCAATGTAGAATACAGTCGTGATGTCTTCCGGGAAAATTGGCGATTCAGGAAAATCAACGACATTAACAGTTACAGGCACGCGATTTTCAAGAATTTCATCAGAAGCAACAACTTCAAAGGTATAAGAAGACTTGGATTCGTAATCGAAAGTTACGTTCTCGTTGGTAGTGATTTCACCCGTATTTTTATTAATCACAAACGATTCAGATTCATCACCCACAAGAGAATAAATAACCGTTCCATCAACATCGTGATCTACAGCAGAAACAGAACCCAAAACCGTTTGCTCTGCATTTTCTTCAACAGTAAATTCATAAGACGGTTTTTCAAATACCGGCTTTTCGTTGACGTCTACAATTTCAACAGTTACAAGAGATCTGACTTCAAATTTACCATCCGAAGCAACAACTACAAAAACATAAGAAGTTTTTGTTTCGTAATCGAAAGTTGTACCATCCTTAATCACAATTTCACCAGTACTTGCATTAATATCAAATAACGCTGCATCATCCCCATCAAGAGAATAAGTAATCGTGGCATCAGCATCTGGGTCTACAGCAGAAACAGAACCTACAAGATTCGAGACATCAACATCTATATCCTCTCTAATAAAATATTCATATGAAGAATAAGCAAACACAGGTTCTTCGTTAACATCGGTAACTGTAATCTTAAATGTTTTGTCTTCATAAAGGTTCGGATTAAGAAGATTTCCATCACCATCCACACCGGCATCACGCACTCGCACAGTGATTTCGTATTCATTTTTAGATTCGTAATCAAGTGCAGCATCTTTCTTTAGCTGAATTTTACCATCGGAATTTATTTCAAAGATACCACTATCATCAGTGATAATGACTAATTCATTATTGTTATTTGCAAATTTATCCTTATCTTCAAACGTAATCGCAACCGTTGACACGGTTGTATTTTCAGCCATTTCGATTTCATCCGTAGTAATTGTAAAGTACGGTTCTTCGTTTACATCCAGCACTTTAATTCGGGCATACTTTTCCGTTTCGTTTTCTTCAGCATCTTTTATGGTCAATTTAACATTAAAGGCAGCGTCTCTCTTATTGGTATTGTATAAAGCTTCATAATCCAAACTCTGTTTTGTAACAAAAACAAACTTATTCAAGATAGGATCTTCATTATCATCAATAGCAGATGCAATTTCAAACAAATCTTGAGCACAATTCGTTTCAGGGGTACAATCATCCATATCTGTTATTGAAACAGATTGCGCAGTCACACCAGAAGCATCATCTTCATAAGCGGAAAATTCGCCAAAGCGTGTGCCAGAAGATTTATTTTCAGAAATTTCATAAGTTTTAGCAGGCAAAGATTCTTTCAACAGAGTCAAACCATCAAGATTATTATCAATCCACTGCACTTGAATAAAAAGGTTATCGTTAATCAATTTTTTAGGATTAGCAGCATAGTCTACAAAAATCAAGTGACCGCTAGTTGAAGTAACAAAAAGATGTCCCAAGCCATCAGCAACCCCTTGATGGAAACGCCACCCAACACCAGATGTTCTCGGCCCAGTTAGATTTTCTTTTGTTTCTTCAAAGAAATACTCACGCATATCTATCATTGCAACGACCTTGGCTTTAACAAGCCCCTCTTCACGATAGGGCTGAATCTGCACAATTCTCGCACCACCGAAAACAAAGATAGTCTTGGAATACGGGTCATAGACACCACCATGGGCACCTTCCAACGAATCAATCAAAATTTTGGTTCCAAGCTTAGTGATGACATTTTCACCAATTTCACCGCCAATTTCGGCTTGGTTTTCGGAGTTCACTTCCGTCCAAGTCGTATCGGTAATTACACCAAAATAAACATCTTTCAAACTGTTTCTTCTTTTTCTGTCTTCATCAGTACAGGCCCTAGTTCCGCCGGAGGCTTCGCATCCACCACCAAAATAGTCAGAATGAGTAAAGAAAGCTGTTCCTTCACCATCCCAAATTAGGGTTGTCATTTTGTGGTCCGGATCTGTACCATCGCTAGCTTCAAGTTCCACCTTATAACCAATTGATGCAAGGTTACCGTTACTAGGATCAGTCTTTGTTGAAAAACGATAAAGATACCCCGGAATACCTGCAGCCCAAAGATTTTCTCCATCGGGTTGCATCATCAGGTGCCAAAAACCACCACTTTGCGATGCGGGCTCCGATGTAGCAACAAGACATTGTTCCCCCATTTCCTTAGCAGTACGGCTTACTTTATAAATGTATTCGCCCATACCTGCCACCAGCAAGTCTCCATCAGGGTGTAACCCCATACCTCCAGAACCCTTGATGCCGTCTTCCTGCTCACAAAGCGTTTTCTTGCTCTCTGTATTTATCTGCAAATAACCTGCACCATCGTACCTGTAATCGATACTTTTTACACAATCACTCACTTCGTACTTGGTATAATATATCGTACCCTTAACCATAGCATGCGGCACAATATCGCCAATCTGCTGGACCCAAATACCTGTTCCTACGTTTTGGGGAGCAGGAAGTGATATATCAGCAGCAAACGACAAAGCAAACCCAACCAAAACAGAAATCAAAACTTTAAAATTCATCTTACGAAACAGCATATTCACCCCTCCCCTACAAGAACCAATAAGTTGCGTTCAACTGCCCCTGCCATGTTTTCGGGGAGTCCTCGCCATCACTGATGCGAGTCAAACCAATTACAAATCGTAAATTAAAATCGAGGATATATTTGCCGATGTTGCGCGTGACACCTAAACCTGTAGCAATGTCAAATTCGACAGCGCTGAATTCACCGTTCTGTTCGAAAGTCTGAGTTCCATAAATATCAGAGACATCGACTTTGCTTTTTGAATAGACGTTAAACGAAAGCATGGGGCCCGCTTCAAAGTAAAGCACTTTGGGAATCGAGACGCGAGCGAGTACAGGAATATCGATATTCAATTGTTTTACGTTATATACAATTTTCACATCGGATTGCTTTTGGGCGCTCTCGAAATCTTTCCTGGAGACCATCACAGAGAGATTCGTTTCACCGGTTCCTTGCCTTAAGCCTAACGTGAATTCGCCAAGCACGCTAAAATACGGTGAAGCAATAAACAAACCGCTCATGCCGGCCTTGAATCCGACTCCCCAGAAATTGCTCAGGAGATCATCGGAGCCGTTCACGGACACATTGTATTCGGAACTATGCTTTATATTATTCAAGCCAAAATGCGTGCTATGAAAATCATTATAGATGAAGCCTGCAGTAACACCGCCCCAGAAACGCTTAGCACTAGGAACTGACGCGGCTGTCGCAGTAGTATCCTTGACCGTGTCCGCAGGAACCTTAACGCTATCCACTTTCGCATAGGCAGTATCTGCTTTTTGTTGCGGTTCCTCCACCGGCTGTTCAATTACAGGCTGGCTATTTACATCGAAGGTAGTCTTTACAACCTCGTGCCATTTTACGCTGACAGGAACTTCCCTGCGCACGCTATCGTACTCAACTTCAATCTTGGAACAAAGCGGAACCACGCCCGAGAAAGGCGTTGTGCCCATGACGCTATCGTTCACAATTACAGGCAAAGCCAACGGTTCGCCATTATTCACTGCATCCAATTCGAGCGCACCAACACCGCGTTTCAGGGTATCTGTGATTTCCTTTGTTTCGCCCTTTTGCAAAGCAACATTGAGTTCGATAGGATCGTAACAGATGTGCGATATGCGAACAGCATAAACTCCCGGTACAAGTTCATTCCGGCCAAGATTAGCTCTCTTTTCATTAATGGTCACTGCAACGGGTGAAATACTTTTAAATTCCTCAGATATCTGAGGAGCTACATCGACAAAGCCGATGTTCGGAGTAAGAATCAACTTTATGGTCTGCGTATTTTCGTTCACGTTTATAAGCGTGTCCAAATCAACAAATCTTTCTTTTGAAACAAGGAGTCTGTGTTCGCCGGATTCAAGCTGAATTTTGCAGGGCGTACTTGTGCATTGCGGATAGGCCTTACCGTCAAATGTCGGGATTGCGCCAGCAGGTTCCGTCTGGACTTCGACAATAAATTTTTTGGAACCTTGGAACGAGAACGCATTGTTGGTGCTTACATATCCCACTCCGTTCAAAGCATTATCACGAGCTTTTCTGAAAAAAGAGGGCGCACTTTCCTTGATAATTTTTTCGATATCATCGACTGTTTCGCCTTTACCCGCAAAACTCGAAATGAGCTTGCTGCTTGCAGTTTCGTAAAGTTCGGCGCTAATCGCCAAAGATTTTCCAAACTGCGAAATGCGAGCCTGAGCCACGTAATCGGCAGCGATATTTTTTCCGGTTTCGGCAAGGCAACTGCCTTCACATTCTTCGATAGTTTTTCCTGGAGGCAACATGACATTAATATTTTCACGCGTCATGATAGTCCAGTTCTGTTCCGCAGGGAGAATATGAACAGCCTGCCCTCTCAGAATGTCCGTCAAATAGAGTTTTTCTTGCCTTGTGAGCAAGTCATTTGGGGAAAGCGTTTCAAGCACAGCCATGTATTTGGCAAAGACAAAACATGGGAATAGCAAAAGGAACACTAATGCAATTGCAATTTTTTTCACCGAATCCAACCTGTTTAAATTTCTTTTTCAAAAATTAAAAAAAATATTACATATTACAAAGGAAATTCCAACCAAAACACCCCCATAATGTAATCATTCATAAACAAGCACGGGGCCATCTACAGGATTATCCGCATACGGCCAAATATTCACAGAATAAGTAAACCGTCCTTTCGTTTTGGACTTTCCATTATCAAGTGTACCTTTAAACACGCCAAAATTTAATTCAGGCGCATCAGCATACATTCTTACGCTTAGTCCAACAAAACTATTTGAGCCTAACACGCGCCACCCCATAAAATTCGGGCCAGTATCAATTGCGATATAGGCATCAGCATCAATATCATAGTCTTCAACATTAAACTTTATTTTATCGCTTTTTCCCCTATATTTAATATCCGTTAAGGACAATTTAAAAAGTAATATATCACGTCCTTCATTCAACTCAAACTTTTTATTTTTGTTCATTTGTTCGGAATAAAATACTTTTATAAAATCATTTTTATCCAAATCCTTATTACCGATACTATCGCTATGTATTACGCCTATATCTTGCAAAGGATATTTTATGCTGTGAATTTCCAAGCAACACTCTAATTGAGCTAAATCAATAAAATCATATCCACGATTCAGACTTTCGTAGACACAATGCCTTAAAATGAAAGTATAATCTTGAAGGATATAATATATATACTCTATTGAGAATTCTTTTTTCATCATTGAAACTTTTAAATCATCAAAATACGGAATTTTTATATAACTTAATTTATAATCAGCAAAAATTCTTCTATTCCAATATTCATGATCGGACATATCAATATTAGCTTGTACATCTCCTCTTGTTATAAAGACCTTCAAAAATTCACCTTTCATAAGAACCGGCAAATTTTTCTCCATCGCTCTTTTTGCCGTTATACCCGGAAATTCCAACCGGAAACAGTCAAATTCGGTCTCTAGAGTACTATCATATGCACGCACGCGGACCTTTTCAGAAATAAAGGACTTAATGACAGTTTTTTCGTTTATACCACCAAAAGCAACACTTCTTTTTTCAGGCTTTAAGCAATATTCAATCGAAATATTATCTCTATAAATTTGAATATCTTTCAAATTTGTTTTTGACAATTTCAAAATATCAATTACATACGAATCTGCAGCCCCATTTCTCTTAACCTTTAAATTTACTGCAGATAATAAAGATTTTATTTTTTTACCTTTCGCAATTCCGGAGACAACCTTCAAGGTATCCATACTTCTTTTTATATTGGCAAAATCAAAATTTACAACTTTATCATTTATTTCCATATTACTTTGCACAACAGATACAACATCAGTATTGATGTCGTTCATCATTTCCAAAAATGCACGAACACTATACTCGCGCCCAGCAACCATCATATGTTTTCCAACATACGGAATTACAAATTTTTCACTCAAATTTGGAAATTTTGTATCTTGCGGAACAGATTTCCACCACCAATTAGGATTCCAAGAAGGCATTTTAACTATAGCATTGCAAAAGCCAAACATCAAAAGAATCAAGACAGTCGCAAGAATTTTCATATGTTCTTAACAGATAAAAAAATTATTTTCTGTAATAAAATAAAAAAATAGCGGTCATAAAACCGCTACAAAACAACATTTCAATCTATATTTATCACCTTCCCCGCTTTACGACCTTGCGATAGCCAGCGCTGGATTTCAGCAAATAAGTTCCTTGACGGAGGGCAGGCTTGAGCGTTCCATTATCGTTAAGAGCATCTGCAGCCAAGCCTTTCCAAACAACATTACCGTTCAAGTCAAAGACTTGCATTTTTAGCGAAGACATCGTCGGAACTAAGCGATTTTTATTAAACTTGCGAACAATCGTAGGCCCCGGTTCCGTCTGCGTAGAATCTTCGGCAATCGCATACCACTTTGCATTTTCGATACTTGCAGTCGCTTCCGTTGGCGGAGTCGTCAAATTTGCACCATAATTTGCATTATCAAGCATTCCGTCATCGACCATGCCATAGAAAATTCCCTTTGAAAGCTCTTTCGAAAAATTGTTTTCAAGATCGCCACGCAATTGCGCCGTTCCACTCAACTTTTTGCCAGAAACAGCCCACATTACACCATAAACTTGAGCGTTGTCTGTCACAGTTGAATTCACAATCAGCGAGAGCGCACCGACCTTGGCCTTGCCACTAATCGTTCCACTCACAAGCCAAGCGTCTTCTTCAAGCACGGCGTCATCGCTAATCGTGCCCGCAGTCACAAGAGCGCGCCCGCGCACCACGGCGTTCTCACTGATGGTGCCGCCGTTTACAACGGCGAAATCTTCGATTCGGGCGTTGCCAGAAACTGTACCGCCATTCACAACGGCATCAGGCCCCACATAAGCCGTAGCAGCGACTTTAGCCTTGTTACTGACCCAGCCACCACCATTTGCATGTTGCGAATAGCCCGAAGTTGTCGTTCCATTAAAGCCAGCCGGTTTCCAAAAGTCTTTCGTATAGCCTTCAGGCGTTCCGTTCACGACTTCAATCATGTACGGATAGCGATAAATACTGTAATAGAACTGGTCCCACAAAATCGTCTGCATTTCGGTCGGAGTCGCCGTCACCGCAAGCCACAAAGCCTTGTCATTCGCCTTCGTCTGAATTTCAAGATTAAAACCTGTACCGTGTTTCATTTCACTGTAACGCGGCGTGCCATCAGCACCTTCCGCGACCAAGCCAACCGTCCAACCCGATGCAGGATCCGGCAATTTGTCCGGAGCATAATTGCACCATTTATAAGTTTTGCCCTTGTAATAATCCGTGTTATCGCCAAAGCAAGTGTAACCATTGACCGTCGGCTTTTCCTGCACAATACCACGGAACTTGACCGTCACCTTCCCCGCCGAATCCGGATAAATGCGCACCAGGTTATAACCCCAGCGCTGCGGAGCCCAGTAGCTCGGCGAAATATAGCGGTCCGCGCAACCTTCGGTACCCGCGACATTCCCATCCTCGCATTTCATTTTGTTCAACATCGTCACGCGGGAATGTCTGCGATACAAATCTCCCCAGCCATCGTGCGTACGACGAGTCGCAAATTCGTAATCGCCCCAGGATTTTTTGTACAATGTCTTTTTTGCTGGCGCATATTCCATCGTTGCATTCTTCATCGCAAACTTGCCGAACTCATTGTTCAGTTCTTCGAGCGACCAGCCGAAAACCATCATCATCGCCGTAAATGGAGTCTGTTCCATACGACCATCTTCGCCATCGCGAATTGATTCCATCCAAATGCGATTGACCTCGTGCGCGCCTTTATAGCCACCACCGAATTCTTCCTTTAAATGTTCCAGGAATTGCCAGTTGCAGTAGCGATCTCGCGTGGAGCCGTAATACAAGTACGGGAAATTGATTAAATATTCCGAGCAATGCGCATCGTTAGGATTGTACTGGTGAGCCATCCAGTTCGCATGCGATTCTGCCATCCAACCCGAATGGCTATTGTTACCAAGCCAACCCGCCACACCTTGCAAACCATGCGCGAACTCATGCGAAGTTCCCCAATAATCCTTGAGGGAACCAACGCCAATCCACATGCCGGGGCCAAATTCGTTATTCAGTCCCTTCACGTAATCCTGGCCGCCGTAAAGTGCCGCCATCACAGAGTTGTCGAACACGTAAATGTTGCTTTTGAGTTTTCTGTCCGGGCTTTTCGGGAACGGAAGCATCCACCCGAGCGAATCAATGTAAAACGAATACACCTTCTCTAGCGATTGGAGTACACCCTCGGCATCCGATGTCGGAATGGAAACATTATTCGCCTTCCCGTCGTCACTCGTCGGCTTTTTGCAAACTTCAAAATGTTCTGAAGAACGGATCAGCGAAAAGCCATTATCTTCACACTGCGGGACCCAAGTCACGTCGGCAAACGACGCAACAGCCATAGCACAGACTATCTGCGTAAATTTCATACCACCACCCATCAACAAACCTAGAACATTCTAGGTATTACTAATATATATTCTCGCCCCCTCAAGCGCAAGAATCAACTAGCAAATTGTTGTCTCTAGACAACTCGTTTGAGTTTACTTTCTTCCGAGATTTTTGAAATTAGGCGAAATGAACACGCAATTGGAGTCTTTGGGAGCAGAGCGATAAAGCACTAGATCCAAGGTGAAAATTCCCTTGGTGGCCGCACTCACCGACCAGCGGGTACCGGCAGGGCAATCCTTGACATTCTTGTTCAAAGTCGCCGTAAACTTACCGCCCGTAATGCGATACGTAAAGTAGTCAGACACTAAAGAATCCGGCATCTGGAGGGATTTCGGCCCGCCCACCTTATTCGTCTTTGCAAAGAACGACTTTTGCGCCTGGATATAGTACAAAGTCTGTCCGTTCAAATCATCGGTCACAGCCTGCGAGCCGCCGAAAACGCTCGGAGCCGAACAACCGCGCACGCCAAAGACGAGCACAAGCACAAACACAAGCGAGCAACCGATAAAAATCCAGTACTTCGGCTGAACTTTTTTCGCAGCAGCGGCAATTTTTCCGCAAAGTTCCTTAAGTTTATCAGAAACGCGAGGTCCCTCTGACGGAGTTCCCGAGAGTTTCATATCCTGCAAAACAATCCCGTCTTGCCACTTGAGGAGCTTCATCGCCACAAGTACATGGCAGAACTGCTTCGGGAATGCAATACCAAAAGCAGCCACTATAAAGAGAACTAGGCAAATAATGAACAAAGCAAGCGAGACTTTCTCTGCAATCGGGAAAAGCTCATTCGCCTGACGGAGAACATCCAAGAGTTTTTTGTCATCCGAGAAATTCTCGGCTGCAAAGCGCCCCGTGAACGAATTGGAATAACGGTTGAGCCCCATCTGCACGCCGTCTTTTGCCATAACGCAGACTTTTGTAAGCATGCGTTCCACAGCAAAAACGAACATTCCAAAGATTGCAATCAGAGATGCAATCAAACGTGCGGTACGTATAGGAGTCAAAGAGAAATTCATGTTTTTTATATCCTTCGCATAATAAATGTTGCTTATTTGTTCTCTTTATACAAAAATATACAACTTCATTACAGCCCTAAATTAGGAAATCTCTAATTATAATCTTTTACACAACGAACACTAAATCTATAATATTTTCCATTATAACCAAAATACGCATTATCACTATTCTCATCTAACTTCATAAAATACGCATAGCCGGGGCCTTTTTCTGTAGAACTCCAAAAAAAAGCCGAATTACCTAAACTACCAAAACTACCATCATGGTCTTGATAGCCCGATGGTATAGCACCAAAATCAAACGTATTCTCTCCAGCACCATCACCAAACCAATAATTTGTTGATTTAAGCATTTTCCCAGCCACATGTTTACCACCAACAGAATTAAATAAATCTTCAAAATCTTTTTTGGTTGGTAGACGCCATCCTTGTGAACAAACCAACTTAGCTTCGCTCCAACTATAAAGGTGTCCATAACGTTGGCAATTCTTTACTTCTTTATCATAGCAATAACTATTTCCAATTTTTTCCTTTAGATTTTCAGCCAGCCAACGATGATTACCTATTTTAATTGTCTTATACGCATTACCATCGCGATCTTTATAAGCACCATTTTCTTTTTCATTATACACATACTCAACTGTTTCATGATACTTTAGTGACACAGGAACAGAATCTTTGGAGTTTCCAATTTCAACACGACTACAAATTGAAACCGATTCAAAAAAAGGAGTTTTCCCCCTCATTTTTCCATCAATAAAAACAGGCATAGACAAGGGACCATTTTCATCCATCGCAGAAAGCGATAGTCCGCCCATAGCAGGTTCCATAGCATAATCAAATTTTAATTCACTTCCATTTTTCACAGTCACATCAAAAGACACCGGTTCAAAACAATGATGACGTAAATCAACATGATGCGTCCCAATAGCAAGTCGAATTTTTTTTGATCTATACTCTTTTTTATCAATTATTACAGAAAGGTCCGCAATATCACCACGCCCATTTAAGCGAGGCGCAATTTCAAGTGTTCCAAAATTAGGTATTAAATTAACAACCAAGCGCTGCTCATTACTATTAACATCGATCAACGTATCTAAATCAAGATAAAAATCAAAAGCAAATGAAATATTGTGTTTTCCCTCATCTAACTGCACATTACACGGTGTTGATTTACATTTGGGCCGACCATCAACACTTACCATAGCTCCTTCTGGTTTTGAAAAAAGCTCTATTAAAAACTGACGAGTACCTTTCATACTGAAAGAAGTCCCTTGTTTAAAGCCGGTAATTCCATCACTAAAGGCCCTAGAAGGATTCTTAATTGTAGAAAAAAGTGACGGAGCTTGAAGTTCTATTTCTTTCAACAAGCCTTCAGCATCTTGGCTTTGTGCTGTAAAGCTAGCCATCAACTTACCAGATGCGGTCTCATACAGTTCCACTGTTTCCGTAAATGATTTTCCAAACACACTAATTCTTGCTTGAGCAATAAAATCAGCAGAGATATTTCTACCAGTTTCAACAAGACAAGAGCCTTCGCAATCATCAACCTTTTTACCAGGCGGTAGCATTGCGATAATGTTTTCACGAGTCATGATGGTATAGCCCATATAACTTGGAAGAGAAGTCACTGCAATTTGTCGTAATTTATCTGTTATATACTGACGTTCTGTAAAAGTAAGTGTATTAGGAGCACTCATAGTCTCTAAAACAGCTACAAACGCAGCATAACAATTGAAAGAAAAGAACAAAATAAAAATTAATAGAGATTTCATTTTCCTTCTTATCTTCATCCAAACTATATAAACACCAAAGCAAAATCCCCAATCTTACATTCCTCCCCTATTTCATAAAACATGGTTGAAAATCAACCATGCACATCAGGGAGGGAATGAAAAAAGGTTTTTACTTCTTCTCCACCAGTTCCTTTGCCATCTTCTTTGCGGTCGCAAAGTCAGCCTTTCCAGAACCAAGCTTCGGCATCACTTCTACGTTAAACGCAGCAGACGGAAGCATCAAAGGCGGCATGCCGCTTGCACGCAGTTCCGAAAGCACGTCCTTCGGATCCTTTTCGCCTTGGTACAAAAGAACAATCTTTTCGCCCTTGGTGGCATCCGGGATAGCAGTAACAACGTAATCGCACCCCTGCAACACCGGCGTGTCCTGAATCTTCTTTTCGACGGCGCCGAGACTAATCATTTCACCACCGAGCTTTGCAAAGCGGCTGTAGCGGTCCACAATCGTAAGGAATCCATCTTCATCGAGATAGCCCTTGTCGCCAGTACGGTAATAACGGACACCATCCTTCTGTACAATTACACTCTTTGTACGATCAGGATCATGAAGATAGCCCTTCATCACCTGGCAACCACCAATGAGAATCATACCCGCTTCACCAGTCGGCAAAGTTTCGTTCGTCTCAGGGTCGACAATCAAGAACTGCGTACCCGGAAGAGCTGGGCCCACGGTTCCCGGCTTGTTATTCACCTGCATGGTGGTATAGTCATCAAACAACGTATTTTCGGTATTGACAGACGCCACCGGAGCCGTTTCTGTACAGCCGTAGCCTTCGTAAATTTCCTTACCGAACTTGAGGCGGAATGCATTCGCAAGTTCCGGACGGAGCGCTTCGGCACCAGCAATAATGATACGCACAGACTTAAACATCAACGGATGCACATAACGGCTCACCGTAAATGCACGGAGGAATGTCGGCGTTGCAATCAAGAACGATACCTGGAATTCGGCACAAACGCGAGACATGGTCTTTACGTCGGTCGGGTCTGCCACAGCAACAATCGGGCAACCTTCCGTGAGGTTCAAAAGCGTTGTCACCGTAAGACCAAAGCTATGGAACAGCGGGAGTTCCGAGAGCATCACATCGCCACGGCTCACATTCAAAATACAGGCGAGTTGCTGGATGTTACCCATCAAGTTACGCTGCGTAAGTTCCACACCCTTCGGCGTACCTTCGGAACCAGAGCTGAACACGATACAAGCATTGTCGTCCAAAGAGCGGCGCTTCACGAACACAAAGCGTATCAACCAGCTCGGCATAACCATGCAGAGCACGAGGAATGCAGCAATCTTAACCTTCGGGATTTCCTTCATCATGTCTTCGGCGTAAAGCAGACGAACCTTGTCCGAAGCAATCTGCGAATAATCGTTACCACGACCCTTCAACTTTTGAACAAACTGGCGGCTCGTAATCACAGTAGAACATTCTGCACGTTCACAGCAGAACTTCACGTTATCGACAGACGAGGTATAGTTCAAGTTCACGTTCGTCTTGCCCAACACCCAAAGAGCGAGGTTCACAATCACACCGGCAGGGCTCGGCGGAAGCATGATACCCACATTCCGTTCTTGCTTGCCAAGCGTCTTCTTGAGGTAACCGCGGAACGCCATCACAGCACCCATCAACTTGTAACCCGAGAAATGTGCGCCATCCGGACTATAAATTGCAGGGCCGTTTTTCACATATTTCTTGTAAGTGCGGATCCAGCTATCAGCAATCGGGTGCACGAACGACACAGCGTAGTTCCATGCATCAATGGAAATGCGGCGGAGAATCGCACGGATTTCGTTAGGAGGCGTATTTGCAGGAATAGCGCTACCAAAAGCAATCGTCACAGAACGTTCGGCAGAAGCACCAAACATGTTCGAAGAACTGTAACTGTAGTTACTGCCCCACAACCCCTGGATGTAGAAAGGAATCACCTGAGCCTTCGTTCCATCAACAGCAGAGGAATAATCAATCGTAAACGGTTCCACGTGCGGGGACTTGGACACTTCGCCCGACGGGAAAATCACGACAGCCTTACCCGCAAGGAGTGCATCGTGAATCTTGTCCATCGCAATCTTAGGATTGCGGCTATCGATGCGGATCATGCCCAAGCGCTTGAGCACGGCACGCAAATACCACTTATCGAAATGGTCCTTGTTACTTGCAATGCAAAGCGGACGCGGCGATGCCATCTGCACCATAGCCCAGTCAATAAAGCTGTGGTGGTTACCGACCAAAAGAATCGGGCCTTCGTTCGGGATGTTCTGCACATTCAACACGCGGATTCTGTAGCGGCTAAACACAAAGCGGAGGAGCGTGCGAAGCATGGCCTGCGGCAAGTTGTAAATCGACCAGATAAACACACCGACAGAAATAACAGCAAGGCCAATGAAGTAGTTCTGCGGGCGGATATCCGTAGAGCGAACCAACATCGTAAACACGAACAGGAATACCACGAGCACAACGGCCTGGATCAAGTTAGCAAGAGCAATCACAGAACCGGAGTTATTCGGACGCGTGTTATACTGCAAGAGAGCATTCACCGGCACCAAGATGAGACCGCCAAAGAAACCGGTCATAGAATAAAGCACAACGAGAGCAACCGGGTGCACAAGGAACGGCACGAGGAACATGCAAATCGAAGCGCCAAACATGCCAAGAGGCACAAAACCTGATTCGATAAAGTCCTTGGAGAAATGCGCAGCCACAATCGTACCGACCATAAGGCCAATAATCGCAAACGACATGTAATCCTGCATCATGTTCACGGTCGAAGAACCGGAAACGTCCTGATACACAAGAACAAACACCTGAGCCAAAGCCCAGAACATCGAAAGGGCAATGATAGAAGCACGGAGCGTCGGCACGCGGAAACCGAGACTCAAATGGCGTTTAACCTTATCGATGCTTACGTTCGGGTCTTGGTACTTCACGCGAGGAATCATGAAGTTTGCAACCGTACCGAGCACGCTCACCGCAGTGAGAATCCACGGAATCACAACGGACTTGGACGTAATGCGACGCACAGCTTCGTAAGACACGAGCTGGTCAAGATTAATGAGGTTCACACCGACAATTGCAAGCCAAGACGCCGCGATAATACCGCCAATGCTAAAGATTTGGAGGAAAGCGTTTGCATAGCTCAATCTGCGCACTCCAAACATTTCCTTCACAATGGCATACTTAGCCGCACTATGGATTGCAAAACCGCAGCTAAGCCCGATTGAGAGCCAGAATGCGATTCTCGGGTAATCGACAGTCACCAAGACCGACTGCGCTATCACAAATAGCGTCATCACGAGTGACGACCACGCCATCACCTTGTTCTTCGAGAACTTATTGGTGAAGAACCCCGCAAAGAACACCATCAGCACGTATGGCGCGAGGAAGAATATTTGAAGCATGAAGCTCTGCCAGATGATACCGTCTTTCGCAAAGAACGATCCGGAGAGAATCTTTTGAGCGTAAATAAATACACCCGCCTGAACAAAAGCTGTAGCAAGGACAGATAAGAAGAATCTTACAGCACCTTTAACTTTCCACATTTACAAAATCCTCATTCTTTTTGCAAAATGTTATATAGCTAAAAGATAGAAAAATCACCTCATTAGAGCCTCAATATCCTCTACTGTACGCGGAATATGCTCCGAAATATTTTCAAATCCGCTTTTTGTAATAAGTAAATCATCTTCTATGCGTATTCCGATACTTTCACGGTAGCGCACCCCATCAATTGTCGCACTAAAATCACCGTAAAGTCCTGGCTCACAAGAGATTAACATTCCCGGTTTTAGCACCACATCCAATGAGCGGGAGCCCGGGGCGCCTTCGTGAATATGCTCGCCAATAAAGTGGCTCACCCCATGCGGGCGCTTTTCGTAAAGCAACTTGAACGAACCCTTCGCCCCCTTTACGAGTCGACGGTCGAGTTCCATCATGATGAACTCCCAACAAATCATGCCTATTTCCTTGAGCGAAACGCCCGGACGCACCACGCGCTGGTACACCTTCGCAGACTCGAGCACGATTTCGTACAACATTTTTTGAAGTGGGTCAAACTTGCCATTTACAGGGATTGTGCGCGAGATATCGCTATGCAAAGTCCCGAACCGCACACCAAAGTCAAAGAGCACAAGTTCACCATCACGCAAAGGCTCGTCGTTTTTCACGTAATGCAAACAGCAGGCATTCTTGCCGCCCGCAATAATTGTCGGGAACGCAAGGTCCCCATCGCCACGGCGCTGCATTTCGTAGTTCAGATAGAGCGCCACATCGCGTTCTGTCTTCATGTTTTTCATCGCAGGCAAAAGCGCACGGAAAGCCTCATCCGTAATCTCTTGCGCCATGTGGGCATCGCCAATTCGTTCCGGTTCTAGCACCAAGCGGTCCTCAAAGTGCATGTCGGCACAGCTATTGACCTTCATCTTATGGCGACGGAGTACGCTTTTCATCTTAAGCATAAACTTTTCGTTGTGGTCGCCCTTGAATTTTTCATAGAAGAAAGCAAAAGCGTGATCCACGGCAGCCTTACCATTCGAATAAGCCGCAGCAAGCGATTCGACAAACGGCCATAAATCATCAACCGGTCGAACATCATCAATCCCCGTCAACCGAGAAACAACATTTTCGCCATCCACAAAACCGAGACGTTTACCGTTCCAGAATTCCTTGAACGGATCTTTTTTAGGTACAAACAGTGTCGTAGAGCTTTTCCGCGGGTCCAAAACCAGAAAACACCCCGCCTGGTTCACGCCGGTCATGTACAAAAAGGCCGGATCCTGCACAAAGCGAGTCCAAGTTTGAACAAAGGCTTCCTCGCCCCCTGGTTCAACAGGCATTCCTGCAAAAACGCAGAACGAATCCAATTTTTTCATCAAAGACAGACGTCTTTTCGCATAAATTTTCTTGGAATCGTAATTTTTAGACGATAAAAAGACCTGAGAATAGGCCTGAACATCGGTTTTTCGTGATTGCATAGTCAATTTTTACCTTTTTTAACATTTTTTCTGCCACAACTATATATATTTTAGCCATCAAAGACTAGAATGGAGCTTAAATAATGTCTCTTAAAAAATGGAAATTAGTTCTCGCCTCTCTTTCTGTAGCACTTTTCACGGCTTGCGCAGGTTCTTCTAACTCGGACAGCGGTGACACTGGCTATACGGGAAGCAACGATTCCTCCACCGAATCCTCTTCTTATACAGGCTACAGTGACAACACTGAATCTGCAAAGCCGGCCGCACCGGTGAAGAAGGAACCGCCCAAGGAAGTCATCAACGAAAAGACTTTGAAGAAGACTCAGGACGAAGCTTCTGCAGCAAACGAAGACAACCACAAGCTCCGCAAGGAAATCTTCGAAGCAAGAACCAAGCTTGGTCTTCCGATTCAGCAACCTTCTACAGATGCAGAGTAGTATAAGGCATTACTCGCTGTCTGACAACCTGAAACGAGTTATTTCAGGCGAACGTGAAACGGTTTTCCGATTACTGGAGAGCCGTTTTTGCGTTGAAATACGCACCCGACTTCCGGGACTCGACATTGTCCCGCTCGAAGATGCTGACATGTCAGGCATACTAGCAGTCCTCGACCAGCTTAAAATCGCCGCGCGCAACGGCGAAGTTTTGGATGCTAAGCAGCTCGAACGCATGCTCGGCCCCAAGGAAGCCCCCTTTACCGAAGCCATCCCCGACAGTCCCATCTTCAGGAACAGGTTCGGGATAAGCGTTTCCGCAAAGACTCCTGCACAGGCCGAACTGGTCAAGGCAGTCGAAACAAACGATATCATCTTTGCGAAAGGCCCTGCCGGCACAGGTAAAACATTCCTCGCTGTAACACTTGCCGTTGCAAGCCTCGAACGCGGTGAAGCCGAACGCATCTGCCTTGTGCGCCCAGCAGTTGAAGCAGGCGAATCGCTCGGATTTTTGCCAGGCGACCTGAAAGAAAAAATTGCGCCTTACCTCCGCCCCATCCACGACAGCCTCTCCGAACTTCTGTCTACAGAAAAGTTGCGCCGTTACGAAGAGACCGGAGCCATCGAAGTCGCACCGCTTGCCTACATGCGTGGACGCACTCTAAAACGGGCATTCATTATCTTGGACGAAGCGCAAAACACGACAACCGCCCAGATGAAGATGTTCCTCACCCGACTCGGCCCCCACAGCAAGGCTATCATCACTGGTGACACAAGCCAAATTGACCTCGCCAAAGGGCAAGTTTCCGGTCTGGAACACGCCATGAGAATTCTCAAGGGGATCCGGGGAATCGCCGAAGTCGAATTTAGCGCCACTGACGTTCTTCGACATCATTTAGTCAAAGACATTTTGCTAGCTTACGAACAGAACGAGCTCAAAAAATAGAAGAGTGTTAAATGAACAAGAAAGAGAAAAAAATTCATCTGTTTATCGGCTGGGTTATTTTAATCCTCATTGCCATTATCTTGTTTCCCGACAAGAATATCGCACTCCGCGCCGAACGCCCGCACCTGGGCCAGCTCAGTACGAGAACGATAGTCGCTCCGTTCAAGTTTGAAGTTCCCAAAACAGAACAGGAAATTCAGAACGAAAAAGCTCGTGCAGCCGAGAAGGTGAATGCCATTTTCGAGTTCAACGCCGATGAAACAACGCGCCTGTTACGCGAACTGGAACAGTACCTCAAAAAACTGGAACAGTACGGCAAGATGCAGTCCGTCATCAGTTCCAGCAAAGACGATGGCAGCGCCTCCATGCAGGAGAAAATCAAGGAAGCCTCCAGCATTTACGACCAGCTCAAACAGCGTCTTTCGATTACAGCTATCAAGCCCTTGAGCACAAACGCAGTCGCACGCGATTCGTTGATGTCCGTATTCTACCAGATGATGCAAAAAGGTGTTTCGAACACGCTCCTTGCAAAAACAGAAACCGAAGTGAACCTGTTCTGCAACAGCTACAACATCAAGCAAATCAAGAATCTCATTTACAACAAGCCGACGATTTCTCTCATCAAGGAAAACGAAGAAAACACGCTGGATATCAACGAAATACAACCCATGCAGCGCCGAATCGACGAAGCGTTCGGTCAATTGCAGAGTTCGTTCTCTACAGAGCAGGGATTGCAGAGCGCTTTCTACGAAGCTCTTTACGTATTTACCAGCCCGAACGTTTTCTATCTCGAAAAAGAAACCGAAGCCCGCAAGCTTGATGCAAGCAACAAGGTCACGCTCATCAAGGGCATGGTTCCCCGCGGCATGGAAATCGTTGCACAAGGCGCACCCATCACCAAGGAAATCCTCGAAAAGATTGACGCACTCCAGCTTGCTCAACAGAACGAAGAAAATTCGAAGATGCTCACCGCTCCTTATGGTAACGTGCTCGTCTTTGTCATTATCATTACGCTGCTCATCATGTTCTGCCTCTACACGCCGACGCGCACCATGTTCAAGACACCGCGCCAGTTGTGGAGCCTTGTATTCTTGACCGTATTGCAGCTCCTTGCATTCTGGATTATCCATAACCTTTCTGGAACACTCAACAGGCCCGACAGCATCCTCCCCGATGCCATCGACTTCATGTGGCTCTACCCCATTACCTTTACGCCCGTGATTGCCGTTGTGCTCTATGATTTCCGCATGGGACTTGCTTTTGCAACATTCTCCGCCGGATTCTATGGAATTTTGAACGGATACGACCTTGCCGCAACGCTCACGAGCCTTCTTGTCAATATCGCAGTCATCGCACCGCTCTTCCGCATGCGTTACCGTGTTCAGTTTGCTTGGAGTATGATTGCAGGTGTCGTTGCAGCAGCAGCATCCATCAGCATAATGCTTCTCCTCCGCAACAGATTCAACTTCGTGACATTCTACCAGACGCTCATCGCAGCAAGCGCAAACATCATCATCTTTACCGCAGTTGCATCAGTGCTCTTGATTCACGTCGTCGAAAAAGTATTCAGCATCACGACAGTGCTTACGCTCATGGAAATGTCCGACTTCAACAGACCTGCACTCAAGCGCATTTCTGAACTTGCACCGGGCACATTCCACCACAGCATTCAAGTTTCAAACCTTGCAGAAGGCGTTGCCGAAAGCATTGGCGCCAATTCGCTCCTAGTCCGCGTCATGGCACTCTACCACGATTTAGGCAAAACAATGCGCCCGGAATACTTCACAGAAAACCAGAAGCAAGGCGTGAACCCGCACAACAACCTTGATCCGTACCAATCCGTAAAAATCCTGACGGGCCACGTCTCTCAAGGCATTTTGCTTGCGAAGGAATACAAGATTCCGGAACTTGTTACTACCGGCATCCAGGAACACCACGGCACGACGCTCATCCAGTATTTCCACCACAAGGCTAAAGAACTCGCTAAGGAAACAGGAAAAGAAGTCAAGGAAGAGGATTTCCGCTACAAGGGCCCGCGTCCACAAAGCATGGAAACAGCAATCCTCATGCTTGCAGACGTTATCGAAGCCACAAGCCGCTCCATGGCAGATACATCTTCCGAAGCTCTTGAATCCATGATCCACAAGACGATTCTCGACAAATTCATGGACGGGCAGTTCAACGAAAGTAATTTGTCCGTAAAGGAACTTTCAAAGCTCGAAGAAGCGTTCTTGCATAGTTTGGACGGAACATACCATACCCGTGTCAAATACCCAGGACAGAGATAATCCGGAATTTGAAATGCATAATTAGGGATTTAGATGCTCGACTTTCTCGAGCATCTTTTTTTTCAAAAAAATTTCACTTTTTTTGCACATGACCCTTGACACTTAATTTAAATCTTTTTATATTTGGGTCGTTCGGTTGAAAGACCTAACAAACAAAAACAAACCACTGGGGTGGTAGCTCAATTTTGGTTAGAGCACCGGCCTGTCACGCCGGAGGTTGCGAGTTCAAGCCTCGTCTATCCCGCGAAAAAGCGCTTCTCTTTGAGAAGCGCTTTTCGTTTGCTGTGCGCACTCACCCTTACTGTCACCCCGCACTCGATGTCTTTGACCACTTAGAGCTTTTGCTCTTATGTGGTCATGATCCGCGAATGGGGACGGGATCACCATACATAGTTCCACACGGCACAAAAGCGATGTCAGCACTTTGTTCCAAACTCCCCAAAAACATACTCAAAAAAATTTCATTTTTTTTTGCAAAAAAGCCCGTTTTCGGTTGACAAGACTTTTAATATTTGTATATTTGGCACGTAATCTTGAGGTTGTAGAAAATGTTAAATAAAAAGAATCTTGTTCTTATAGCTATTGGCATTTTACTACTCGTCATCGGTTTCATTTGCTTGGGCACAGGTCCTGCAGATAATCCAATCAGCCTCTCGGTTGCACCGATTATTTTGACAATTGCTTACGTTGTAATTATTCCGCTTGGAATTCTCTTCAACGGCAAGGAAGAAAAGAAGTAATCATTTGGACGATTAGCTCAGCTGGTTCAGAGCGTCTGCCTTACAAGCAGAATGTCAGCGGTTCGAATCCGTTATCGTCCACTACCGAAGAATCGGAAACGATTTGGGGTGGTAGCTCAATTTTGGTTAGAGCACCGGCCTGTCACGCCGGAGGTTGCGAGTTCAAGCCTCGTCTATCCCGCGAAGAAGTCCTCTCGAAAGAGAGGACTTTTCGTTTGTTTTACGATAGCGAAACAAAAACCGCACTTCTCTTTGAGAAGTGCTTCTTCTTTTTTAGATTGCCGCGCTGCGCTCGCAATGACGACTTAAATCCGAATTCCGGACTCCTAATTCCTAATTGATTTTAAATCTGGAATCCTATCGCAGCGTTCACGTCGATGACAAGACCCTTGTCCATCTCAAAGAATCGATCTTTGCGGTCCGCATCAAAATCACTAGTCCAGACGTAACCTAATCCTACGTCAAGAAACACGGCGAAGCGCCCCAAGAAGCCTTCCCCGCCGTTCAAGACCTTCTTGACGCCACCATTAAGCATAAAGCCGTAAAGCCAACCATCAAAGCCACCATCGCGGTTCGAATGGATATGCAGATGATCCACTAAGAAGCCTACCTGGAAATAGCGCCAACGCTTGCCACCGACACCATACAAACGGAAACTTTCCTGCAAACCGATATCATGAATCTTGTAGCGGTCGCTTTTTCTTTTTCGGTCCACACGCACATAATGCGGCATCGAAATAAGGGAAATTTTTTCCATCAATTTCCATTCCACCGTCAAATAGTACAACGGATAATCCGTAAATCCATTCGGTACATTGACGCCACCCCAGAAATGCGAATACGGCACCATAAAGTTAAACGGATGGATATAAATGGTAACCGTCGAATCCATAATCTCTGATTCGTCCTGTCCAGTAGAATCAGATGCAGGCGTTTCCACAGCAATAGCGTTTTCTTCGGCAGCTTGGGTTTCGTCCTTTTCGACCACTTCCGTTTTTACAGCTTTTTCAGCACTCGCTTTGGGTTGCTTCTTTGCCGGTTTAGCCACACACAATACAGACAAAGCAATCAATAAAAGGACGACTTTTTTCATATGTCAAAGTTAGTTAATTTTCCTCCTTTCATCTTTAAGCCAACGCGTAACATGGAGGCCATTCCATGCTATTGAATTGTGCTTAAAGCCCCGCGCAAAGGATATTCCGTAACGAGAAATTTCAAAAGACAGCTGTAACGCCACCGCAAAGTCAGGAAACCGGTATGATGAGCTAATTTCAGCAAATTTCCATCTAAAAACAGTCCCTATGTACAAATAATCAAAATCGCATTCCGCAAAAGCGGCTATGGATTCATCCGAAATCCAATGAACTCCGACCATAGGCGAAACACCTTCATCCGTATAGCCGCTCAACATTCCTGCCAAATGGATTTCACGCCATCGGTAATCAAGAGCACCCTTAAAACGATGACGCGCCCAAAAATCCCCGCCAGGAATCCATTCCATATCTACCCCATAGCTAGCACCGATTGCAAAACGATTCCACGAACGCGCATACGAAAGTTCCGAGTACAAGTTCCGGTACAAGGAATCCATAGACAGGTACGCGACAAAGGCTCCCACACGATGGTCGTGATTTCCAAATTCAAGCGACATATTCCACGAGGTTTCTTCGACTTCATCCATCCAGTAATACGAAAGCCCGTACGACGGGTCTGCAAAACGAGCCGGTGTCGAATAATAACCACCAAGCCCAACAGGAGAAAGTCCACCCGCAAGGAGAGACGCAAACGAGGCGTGCCCCTCAGCCGCATAGCAAGGCTCAAAGCACCCCAATGCAGCAAGCATCACAACAACTGCCGAAAATACATACAAACGTTTAAGGGCGAACAAGAATACCGATGACATCTTCGTATTCCCCCACAGAAAAAGCGACATAGCCTACACCAACTCCAAGATATTCCTGTGCAGGCACCTTGACCCATTCGTTAGACATTGCAGAAACAACGGATTTCCACACACGCCGCCCTGCAGAATCCAACAATGCAAGCGCCACATCATGCTCGGAATCAACACGCACACGAAGCGCAGCACCTTTTTTCGAAGCCACCCTCGAAGAAAGTTTATATGTAAGCGGCGCATTTATAGGCACATTTATAGGTGTATTTATAGAAGGATTTACGGCTACATTTGTCGAAGTTCGACCTCCACCGATCCAAACACTTTTGGGCTGATACCCCGGCGTAAACTCTCGCTTTCCCGTCAACGGGTTGAATCCCAACGGACAAGAGACCATTCCCTTGTACCAAGAAACACTATCAACAACCTCATTACGGAAGCAAAGACGAAGCGAGCCTTCTACGTTATTCAAATACCCTAGCGATACCTGAACCATGCGAACATCAGGAATTCCAAGAGCCTCCCGCAAAGCCGCCGTATCCTTGCTCACCAGCAATGTCTGGAATGGCAGAATCGAATCATTTACATTCCCCAAAGCGCCACCACGATCGCAAAAGCGGAACTCCTGCAACGGGAGCGTATACGTGCTCGCATTATAAAGTTCCACCCACTCCGGCATAGGCTCTTCCGGACATTGATGAATCTCCGTCATGCGGAGCGTTCGCCCCTGCTTGCCCAGTTCACTCACCAAAGCCAAAAGCGATTCTTCTTCAACGCCAAGTTCGTATTCAGGATCGCCAGCACCAAAAGTACCAGCAACAAACACCCATTCATCCGTAAGGCCCACGCGCTGAATTGCCTTACCCGGCTTTGGCTGCGGAACCGTCACCGAATCCATGCACACGCCCGACCAAGCCTTCCAGATAGACTCTCTAGAATTCGGGAGCGAGACCTTCCCTAGCATGCCACACGCGACATTCTTTCGCATAGGACACTGCGAGGAATCATGCACCAGCACCAAGCGCTCAGCCTCCGGCCATTCAAATGCCAAGATTTCCTTGTTTTCGAACCGCACAAAAAGCGAATCCGCACGAAATTCATCCAAGCGAATTTCAACGTACTCGCCCTCCTGGTCTGAAACATTTTTAGGATCAGGGAAAAATTCAACAAACTGCGGACATGAAAAAGCCCACGAGAAAAATGCCAAGCCTAATGCCGGCACACAACAACAATTATTCACGACACCCTCCCCGGGCGCGCCCCTCTAAGCGTAAAACGCTAGCGAGATTTAGTCGACTTCATAGTCGTTAGGGAGAATATAAGGAAGAGGGTTCACCGGCACACCGTTTTTCCAGACCTCATAGTGGAGGTGCGGACCGACGGAACGTCCAGTATTGCCCATATAGCCAAGAATTTGATAACGATGTACAAACTGTCCCGGAGTCACGGCAGACATCTGCATGTGTCCATAACGGGTCTTAAACCCATTGCCATGGTTCAGGACTACAAAATTCCCAAAAGAAGAACTCAGCTGGGAAATTTCAACAACGCCATCCGCCGGAGCATAAATCGGAGTCCAGCGGTCATTACCGATATCGATGCCCTGGTGCATCTTACCAATTTCACCGGTAACCGGATGGATACGCGGCCCAAAGGCTGACGCATAACGACCCGTGGTCGGCGAAATCGACGGAATGTAGCGTAAAACAGAGCGGCTCTGGTCGATATACTTAGTCAGAGCATTAAAAGATTCTTCGTTGTTCTGGATCTGTCCAAAAATACGCCAGACATCTTCGTGCATCTTGGCAGTACGTTCGAACACAGGAGAACTATTGCGCAAAAGCTGGACATTCGGTTCGATATGGCCACCTGTCGACAGCTTACGGGAAGCTTCATCCGGCAGCGGCAGACCGAGCTTTGCATGGAGCATTTTTTCGGCATTGAAGAAATCCTTGGACGTATTGGAAATGTAATCCACGGTACTCTGGATTTGCGTCAATTCCTTATTGAGCTTTTGGCGACTTGCGAAAGCGTGCTTCAAGATACCATCATAGACGGAAGTCGAAAGCACCTGAACCAAGAAGAGAATAAAACCAACAACAACGACGATTCGCGCTAAAAGCGAACCGCGCAGAATGAACGAAGGCACCTTCACGGTCAACATCCGTGACGATTTCTGGAAATGTATGGAGGCCCTAACGAAATTCATCAAGGGATAATGTAAATAAATGGCACAAAAATTTCAAAGGATTTATCCCTATTTTTTTATTACAAGTCCTGTTTATGCAACAATTTGTCGTTTTTTAGACCTTTTTTCCCGTTATTTTTCATTTACACAAAAATATTCTAAACCGGATTATCCAAGTCAATGAACTTTGACGGAATATTCAGTTCAGCCTGAATTTTTGCAGCAAGCGCGCTTACGCCAAAGATTTCGGTCCTGTGGTGCCCGCAAGATACAAGGTTCACGCCGTTTTCTTGGCAGAGTATAGGAATATCTTCCTTGATACTACCGGTCACATAAGCATCGCAGTTCATTTCCATAGCTTCCCTGACCGCAGATGCGCTACAACCGCCACTGCAAATGGCAACACGCTTAATCTGTTCGGAACCGTAGAAGAATTTATTCTGCACGCCATGTTCAAAAGCAGTATCCAAGCAATCCAAGAATTCTTCTCTTGTTGCAGGAGTATTCCATTCGGCAATCACGCCAATAGCCCTCATGCCTTCGTACGCAAATTCACGGACTGGGTTCAAACCGAGATTCTTGGCGATAACGGCATTGTTTCCAATTTCGCGGTGGCCATCGAGCGGCAGATGGAAGCCGAACAAAGAAATTCCGTTATTCATAAGCTTGCGAAGACGTGCCCCGAATTTCCCTACCGGGAGCTGGTTTTCGCCTTTCCAAAAGCCATTCGGATGATGAACGATAATGCAATCCGCCTTTTCTTCTATGGCAGCATCAATCAACTGGTCGCGCAGGCTCACGCCCGTCACGATTTTGGTGACTTTATCATTAGCTTCAACACAAAGACCATTAACACAGTAATCATTAAAAGATTTTGGGTCGAGCAGGTCATCAAGCCATGCAGTTATAAAAGGCAAATCCATATTCGCTCCTTGTTAGTCAAGACATCCTGACACCATGCCAGAATTTACTCTCCGCCATCCAACTTTCTATTAGTAGCTATAGGAAATATAAATATATAATTTTAATTTACAACACACCCCCCTATTTTAGAGCGTAAAAAAGCCATTCGGATTATTTTCTCGTTGCCACAATCTATGCATTTAACTAAATTTACGCATAGATTGAATTTAAAGAATTATTATAGGAGCCCCAAATGGCACATTATCTTTTTACATCTGAATCAGTTTCTAAAGGTCACCCGGACAAGGTCGCCGACCAGATTTCCGACTCCATCCTCGATGCCTGCCTCGCCCAGGACCCGAAAAGCCGTGTCGCTTGCGAAACTCTCGTGAACACCGGTCTCGTCGTTATCTCTGGTGAAATCACCACCAAGGCTGTTGTTGATTTCCAGGAAGTTGCCCGCAACACCATCAAGAACATCGGCTACGTGAACCCGGACCTCCAGTTCGACTATAAGGGCTGCGCCGTGCTCGTCGCTATGGACAAGCAGTCTCCGGATATCGCCCAGGGCGTTGACGCCAAGGCAGCCGAAGGCAAGGAAGACGACAAGCAGGGTGCTGGTGACCAGGGTATGATGTTCGGTTACGCCGTCAAGGAAACCAAGGAACTCATGCCGCTTCCAATCAGCCTCGCCCACAAGCTCATGGAAGAAATCCAGAACCTCCGCGAAAAGGGCAAGATCAAGTGGCTCCGTCCGGACGCCAAGTCCCAGGTCACCGTCGAATACGACGAAAATGACAAGCCGGTCCGCGTTGACACCGTCGTCATCTCCACTCAGCACGACGAAAAGGTGAACGGCAAGGAACTCAAGCATTCCGTGATTGAAAAGGAAATCATCGAAAAGCTTATCAAGAAGGTCATCCCGGCCAAGCTCTTGGACAAGAAGACCCGTTACCTCGTGAACCCGACCGGCAAGTTCGTTGTCGGTGGCCCGCACGGCGACTGCGGTCTCACAGGCCGTAAGATCATCGTTGATACCTATGGTGGCATGGGCCGTCATGGTGGTGGCGCATTCAGCGGCAAGGACCCATCCAAGGTCGACCGCAGTGCAGCATACGCAGCACGCTACGTTGCAAAGAACATTGTTGCAGCAGGCCTCGCCTACCGTTGCGAAGTCCAGCTTGCTTACGCTATCGGTTACTCCAAGCCGGTTTCTGTGCTCGTGAACACGTTTGGCACAGGCAAGATCGACGACCGCAAGATCGAAGAAATTGTCGCTAAGAACTTCGACCTCTCTCCGGCCGGCATCGAAAAGATGCTCGACCTCCGCAAGCCGGGTTACGTGCAGACCGCAGCCCTCGGCCACTTTGGCCGCACGGGTGCTCGCTTCACGTGGGAAAAGACCGACAAGGCCGAAGCATTGAAGAAGGATGCTGAAGCGGTTTAATAAAAATCGCGAACAAACTTTACAAGGCAGACCGCACTTTAGCGGTCTGTTTTTGTATTTTATTCGAGGAGGAAATATGATACAAAGAATATTTGCACTTTTGCTTATCGCGGCTGTATTATGCTCAGCCCACGCAAATCCGTCTAGCGATTTACGCCCTCCCTATTTTGCAAAAGATTCCGTTCAAGCCGAGCAACATGCAACGCTCACGCAAGTCGATTTTGACGGATACTACGAGAACTTGATCCAAGCAGAAAAAGACGCAGTCCGCAACGCCACAACCATAGGCATCGCAAGCGGAGTCGTTACCGGATTTGGGGTATTTGCGACAGTCATCGCATTTAGAGACAAGGACCAAACAAAAGAAAATTCATACGCCGAGACTCACAGGCAATTACTTCAAGTCGGAGGCATCGCCTTCACCGCCATCGGAACAATCGGACTCATCCGCAGCATTTATACAATTGTCACTAGTACAGGCGAAAACAGCAAACGCGCCTCGTACGAACATGCCTACGAGATTTACAAACGCAGACGTTCCGAACACAAGGACGGAACAAAAGTCATTGTAACACCAGCTGTCAACTTGCTCGGAAGCTCCGCAGGAATGATGTTAAACGTTATATTTTAAAACACAATTCAGTGTAAGGGAATCTTTCGAGGAGCGTGTATGACTAAAAGTTTTTTTCTCGCTAGCGCTGCAATTACCGCACTAACAACAGGTATTCTTGCGACTAGCTCATTTGCAGTAGCACGTTCCATTGCACTAAACAAGAGCATCGAATCACTCGAGCCCATGAAGGGCATCGTATTTTGGCCCGATCAAGCCAAAAGCCAGAAAGACTTGCAAAAATCCATCTCGCTAGAATTCTCATATTGCCTCCCCTGTGCTGTTGTCACTGGGGAATACGGCGGTAAAATTAGCTACGACTGGAGCAGTTTCGAAAAGTTACTTGAAGATATCAAGAGTCGTGGGCACCAAGCCATCGTGCGGTTCCGCATCGAGTACCCGAATGAAACCATCAAGAACGCCCCGAACTGCACCGAAAACGTGAAAGGCGCAACCGCTGTTCCCAATTACTTCGTTACCAACAGCAATTATTTGGAGACGTTCTCTGAAAATCCGGGCGGTGACGGCCCCACATTCTATGCCGACTGGAGCAGCACAGCATTACAGTGGTTCTACAAACAATTCTACGCCGACTTCGCCGCCAAATACGATAAAGACCCGCGCATCGCATTTGTACAAGCGGGTTTCGGCCACTGGGCAGAATACCACATCTACGGCACCAAACTCAAGCTCGGCTCGAACTTCCCATCCAAGGACTATCAAAGAGATTTTCTGACACATCTTGATACTTTATTCAAAGAAACACCTTGGAGCATTTCTATTGACGCCGCAGACGATGAATACACACCTATCGCCAGGAACAAGACTCTGCTTGCACTTAATTTCGGACTTTTTGACGATTCATTTATGCACGAAAAGCACGATATTTCACAAGGCGAAGGCGACAACGAAAAGAACTGGCAAACAATGGGCAAAGACCGCTGGAAAACATCACCCGCCGGCGGCGAAATCAGCTACTACGAAGACAAGGACCAAAAAGAATTTCTGAACCCCGCCGGACTTTACGGAGTAACCTGGGAAGATGCCGCAGCCAAGTACCACATGACATACGTCATCGGCAACGACGCGCCTGAAGGCAAGTACGCCACCAGGAGCCGCGTCTATGAGGCAAGTTCCAATGCTGGCTACAAATTCGAAGTCACAGGATTTGCGGTCAACAAAGTTTCAGCCGCAATCCGCGTGAAAAACGTGGGTATAGCCCCGCTCTACCACAACGCCTATGTGACCATTAAAGGCATTCGCAGCGAAAAATCGCTCAAAGGTCTTTTGCCCGGTGAAGAAGCCACCTATACCATTTCAGGAATTTCTATCGCCGACAGCGAAACGCCCGAACTCACCATCACCAGCGATAAGCTTTTGCAAAATGCGACAATCCCCTATAACGCAAGCCTCAACGGAAGCGCAGCTGTCATCGAAGGACTCGTCGACGAAAACGGAACCACATCAATCGCAGGCGCACGTTGGAATAAAGGTGCCGCGAGCAAAGTTCACGAAAACCGCGCCAAGAACTCACAAATCGTAGATCTCAAAGGCCGTACCATAAACAACGCCGAAGCACAAAACTTCACAGGAACTGTGCGCAAAGCGTACTATAAAGTGAATAGGAAATAACATTTTTCGCAAAATGCGTTACGCAAAATGCGAAACTTTATACAATTCTCGCCCATTTAAGGTTTGGAAGCGTTTTATTCTCTATACCAGCATTTAGGAAATCCACTACAGCCCCAGAATTGATTACCTGCATTTTCACCTTTTTTAGCGGTTCGCAGAACTAAAGGTTTTCCGCACTTGGGGCAAATTTTTTCAGTTGATGGATTTTTAGCAGGTTCGACAGGTGTTTGATCACCACGTTCTTCCTTAATTTTACCGATAACGGACATCAAATAAATGTCCTCGTATTTTCTTGCATAGTCCGATTTATTTGGTCGATTGCAATTCAAGAAATACTGCATTGTTTCCAACATGGAAGAATCAGACCAATCAGCATTCCTTGAATTATCCATATTTTTTATAAAAGCAACCAATTG